>DAOOQW010000151.1:0-5764 GCA_035388945.1 Flavobacteriales bacterium | reverse complement strand
AGTAACGGGAATATCAATTGAAGTAAACAGCAACATCGCCCGCGCATCAGAAGAAGAAATTCTGGATTTTATATTAGAAGATTATACTGAAGCATTGGATAAGCTGCCGGTACAAGCAGGTAACGCGGGTTATGCCAGTGATTATGCATTACGTGCCGCTCTGGCAAAATATCATTTATACAATGAAGACTGGACAAAGGCTGAGCAATTCGCAACCAATGTTATCGCGTCAAATGAATTTACACTTGAACCAGAATATCAATCTTTGGTGACGGAAGATTTTACGGACGAAGCGATCTTTGAAGTGGGCTATACTCTTTCTGATGATCCTGGGACGGATCCGAATATCGGGTTGAATAATATTTTTGTAGGCAGAAGAGAAATGATTCCATCCAATCAATTATTGGTTGCATTAGATGGAGTCAATTCAGGAGACCGGTATCTTTCTGTTTCCTTTGACTCCAGAAATCTAAAGGGAAATGACAACGGCTACTCGGTTGCCAAATATGGAACAGCGGATGCGAATAACAACAATGTAGTTGTCTTTCGACTTGGAGAAATGCATCTCATTCGCGCAGAGGCGAGAGCGAATCTCAATAAGGTATCCGGAACAAATAGTGCGCAGGAAGACATCAATGCACTGCGCACTCGCGCAAACGCTCCACTGGTTGGATCCGTAACACAAGCCCAGATGTTAAGTCTTATTGAAGAAGAAAGAAAATATGAATTGGCTTTCGAAGGACATCGTTGGTATGATCTGGTTAGAACGGGTCGGGCGAAAGCGGTGATGACTGCATTTTCTTCCAATTGGAAAGATGCTTATGAATTGTGGCCCATTCCGCAACGTGAAATTTTGAATAATCCATCTTTGGCAGACGATCAAAATCCTGGATACTAAATGAAAAAAGTAGCAACCTTATTCTATATCCTTGGTGTGTTTGCAATGACAAATTGCGAAACAGAACGCATCATCTTTAAAGGTCCTTACTTCGTTCGGTTTACAGAATCATCACGAACTGAAAAAGAGAGCTTCAGCAAAATTATTGATATTGAAATCCATCAGTCAGAACCTGTATTGGAAGAAGATATAACCATTACCTATTCCATTGGTGGCGATGCACGCGAAGGAATTGACTATGTTATTCTTGGTGAACGTGGAAAAGTAGAGATTGCCCAAGGTGAATACTTTGGCAATGTTCAAATTCAATTGATTAACAATGCCAATAATATCATCCGGAGTCAGGAAATTACCTTTACCATTGAATCGGTTAGTACCGATCAACTGCAGGTAGGGCAAGATGAAAGTGCCATTGGTAAAACCTACACCTTCACCATTGTTGATGATTGCATACTAGGTGGGACTTATATCGGACAACGCGGATCGCCAAACGTTACCGACATTACCGTTACAAGTTCGGATTGCGAAACATACCGACTCTCCAATTGGAATATCAATGTGTTTAGTACAGATACCGAAATGGATTTAACGTTTATTGATAATGGCGATAATACCTTAACCATTCCTCAACAAGAAGAAGAAAATCTTTCTGAAGAATTGGCAACCATTCGCGGAGTTGGTATCGTTGATCCAATAACACGTCAAATTATTATGACCATAACCCTCGTTGATTTTGAAGACCAGCCTGAAGTATCATTCACCCTCATACCGGATTGATATGAAAACTACATACATCATTATTCTCTTTATGGTAGCCTTAAACTTCTCCTGCTCAGAAGAACTTAAACCTACTCCTTATACGTACACTCAAATTTTTACAGGTGAGAATAGCAAGACCTGGAAATTAAAATTTTTGGAAGAAACACTCAATGGAGAAATAATTGAAACATTTACTATCAATTGTGCATCCGATGATAAATATACTTTTTACGCGAATCCTGAACGTTCGTATGAAGCTACAACCGGGTCAAAAAAATGCAGCGATGGAGAAGCAAATACTATAACTGATTCATGGTCCTTCAACAATGCATCGGCAACACTTACCATGTTACTTCCATTCTTTACTACAGAAGGAAGTTTGCCCTTCATTGTAAAGGAAGCGAAGAAAAATAAAATGGAATTGGAAATTTTCTTTGATGAAGAAGGAACGGAAAGTTACCGAGTCCACTTCGAAGCTACAGATGAAGATTAAGTGAATATTATGGGATTACGTCTTGCTCTATTTTTTTGTTTGTTTACCGGATTTGTTACGCTATCCAATGCACAGCAAACTCCTGTTGATCCTCCACGCACCTGTGCTACCATGGAGCAAGACAGTGTGAACAAATTAAAGTATCCGAGACGCAGCACGCTTGATGATTTCGAGGAAGCCATTCAGCAAAGAATGAAAGAAATTCAAGCGCGTGAAATAGCTTCAGGTAGAAAACAAAGCACTCTTCTTTCTATTCCAATTGTAGTACACATCATTCATAATGGTGAAGCCATTGGCTCAGGTACAAATATTAGTAAGGCTCAGGTACAAGCACAAATTGATGTCTTGAATGAAGACTTCAGAAGGAAACCAGGAACACCAGGATTCAATAATAGTCCCGTAGGCGCAGATATTGAAATCGAATTTTGTTTGTCGCCTGTGGATCAAAACGGTATTGCATTAAGTGAGCCTGGCATTCATCGTTTTAACGGTAACAAATCAAGCTGGACACGCGAAGAAATTGAAGGAGGTTTGAAATCATCCACCATCTGGAATCCAAATTTATTCTACAACATCTGGACAGTGCGGTTTGGTGGTACAAGTTCCAACTTATTAGGGTATGCTCAGTTCCCCGATCAATCGGGATTGTCAGGGTTAAATGAAAGTGGTGGTTCTGCATCTACAGATGGTGTAGTCGTTCAATATTCTTCTTTTGGCTCTGCAGATAAAGGCAGCTTCCCTGTTATGCAAGCACCGTATAACAAAGGCAGAACATTATCACATGAAACAGGACATTGGCTTGGGCTCCGACACATTTGGGGAGATGGAAATTGTGCTGACGATTTTGTGTCAGATACACCACCAGCAGCAAGCGCAAGCTCAGGCTGTCCTGTTGGCCGGGTTAGTTGTGGAGCAACCAATATGGTTGAAAACTACATGGACTATACGAACGATGCCTGCATGAATATTTTTACGATTGGGCAAAAGACAAGAATACGCGCAGTGATGGATCTGAGCCCACGAAGAAAATCCTTGCTGGCTGCAAACCTCTGCAGTCCGATTGTTGCGGATATACCTACACCCAATTTTACTGCCGACAAACAATTGGTTTTATTAGGTGGTGAGGTAAACTTTACCGACCTCTCAACCAATTTTCCGAATGCATGGAGCTGGACATTTGAAGGCGGTAATCCAAGTGCATCAATTGAACGTAATCCAAAAGTAAAATATACGATACCCGGAATTTATAAAGTTACCTTATCGGCTAGCAATTCGCTTGGTACTTCCGCTCCATTGGAGATCGATAGTTACATTACGGTTTCAGAGGAAGGATTGTGTGGATCAGCCACAAACTTTTCAGAGTCTTACACACCCAGTACGATTCAGTTATCCGATTATGGAATTTACACTGGCTACCTCACAGGTCACAACAGTTTAAAAAGCAAAGGTATTTCTGAAATCTTTACCAATGCCTTAGGCTACGAATACATCAGTGGAATGAACATCACCTTCAGTCATGTTTATTCTACCAGCGAAGACGCAACGGTGACTGTAGTTGTTTGGAATGCACGAGGACCTCAGAGCGCACCAGGCTCAGTTATTGAAAGGAAAGTTGTCTTGCTAAAACAAATTCAGGAAGACATTGAAAACAATCGTGCTACCACAATTGTGCTTGATAGAGAATCGCCAGTATTCGGAAAACCTTTCCATGTCGGCATCGAATTGAATTATGATGGAGATTCATTAGCCATACAATCTTCATTGGATGGTGAGTCGACCAAAGCAACCTCATGGATTCAGAATGAAGCTGGAGTCTGGCATCCATACGCCATTGACTTCGGAGCCAATATCGCTATGAACATTGAGCCCATTATCGGTATGAATCCATCGGTTCAGGTATCAGCATCAAAACAATTAATTTACCCGGGCGAAGAGGTAACACTAAACGGACGAGGCGCCAGCATTTTTGTTTGGAGTACCGATGATGGCGCAGTGCAAGACTATACCGGGCCTCAATTAATTATACAACCAACCACTTCTACCATTGTTACCACCAATGGTTCGGGATTGGAATTGTGTAACAATGTTGCATACACCACTATTTACATTAGAGAAGATATTACCGGCACTGAAGATGACCTATTATCAAACAGCATTATGCTATATCCAAATCCGGGACAAGGTAATTTGAATATCGTAATGGAAAATAATTTTCTTGGAGACGTTAATCTAAGTCTGGTTTCAGTAATAGGAAACGAAGTATTACAACCGATTACGATGAAGAAAGGCGAGGAAAAATTAGAGCACAACATAAACACTTCCACGCTTCAGACCGGAATTTATTTTGTAAAGGTTAGACTGGAGGGTCGAACGATTGTAAAAAAATGGTTTAAGAATTAAGTCCAATGCCGCTCAAACGATATTGAAAATAGAGCTTAAAAAAGCCAAAAGATTTAAGTAAATTTAAAATGTGTAAACATCTGAACATGAAAAAATATAGCGCGCTCCTACTTTCTGGTTTAGTCATTGCTTTGCTTGGATCCATATCTTCCTGTAGTGAAGATGAACCCTACGTAAAACCTAAACTTTCATTTGCTGAATCTTCTATGACAGTTAATGAAATTGATGGAACAATTGAAATCGAAGTTGTACTAGACAAACCTGCAGCAGAAGATTTTACGATCAGTTACGAATTAGACGGAGATGCTTATGACGAAATCAGAGCTGAGGAAGAAGATGAATTGGCTGACTTTGAAGTTGTTGGCGATTATGGAGAGATCGAAATCGAAAAAGGTGAAGATAGTGGAATCATCACGCTGCAATTATTTGCTGATTTTATTATTGAGGGCAATGAGAGTATTGAGATTGAAATTACCAGTGTTGATAGTGATAAGATTGAAATTACCAACGATGATGATATTGAAATAACGTTAGAACAAGAACAGGATGGAGTCTTAGTTGTTCTGGAGTGGGATGAGACCTACACTGATGTTGACATGGATATGTTGCTGAGAGCAGTCGATCTGGGGGGCAATGCGTCAACAGGACCTGTTGTTTGGGGATCTGTTAATGGAAGCTTTGTTTCCGGTGAAAGTATTTTTATACCGAAATCAATTGAAGACGTTGTATTCGGCTTAAGCTATACTTACTATGAAGGAACTGCGGAGCCTATGAACTTTACAGCAACATTTGCAGAAGCTGTCGATGGAGTCTTTGAAGCGGAAGAAGACCGACAAGTCTTTCAAGGAACGTATACGCTTGCAAACATTAATGAATGGACAAATTTTAATACGACAAAAGTTGTTCAAACTTTCGAAAACATTGCTGGTGTGTTTACTAATTTTTCAGAAATCACAGCGCCTGCAACTGGAAGTCGAACCATTTCATCTGAAAATGCTACATCAACATTTAATAAAACACATGGAGGCTTAGCAGAGCCAACCAATTTGAAGCTCCCATTAAAAAGTCTGAAGAAAAATTAATGCTCCAAATTTTAAAAAGAAAGGGAGTCATTATCATTAATGACTCCCTTTCTTTTTAAAATCGCTGTTCATTTCAACAACCTTCAGAAACAGATATTGAAACCGATTTAGTGAAAGAGTGAAATAGAGTAC
>DAOOQW010000150.1:0-5772 GCA_035388945.1 Flavobacteriales bacterium | reverse complement strand
ACCTCATATAATTCCTGAATTTTCACTGGATAAAATCCCAACAAATAGTTTTGAATTGGGCGCTTATCTGGACGTTTCATAAAATCAATCATCAATTGAACCTGCGCCGAATCATTTAAAAATTGGTAATAATTCGTTTCACTCAATTCGGCCATCAAAGGATCGTTCATTCGGGTATAAATCCGAGACATTACGTTTCGAATATAACGTTTAGTAGCTTCTGATCTCAATGGAAAACCATCCAAACCATAAGTTGAAATTACTTGCAAATTCTGCATCACTTTATTCTCATCCTCCACACGCATTTGATCAATCGACTCAACCATTCGCAAAGCTTTAATAATGAATAGTTGACGAGCAATTATCCCTTCAGCACCTTTTTCCGTTTTTGAAATCCATTCATCACATGCAGCTGGTTTATTAGCTAACCAATTTAAATAAGCAGCTGATGTGCCCCACACATCTTTTCGAACAGGTAAATTACGTGCTGTATTTTCTACAAAATCCAATAATTCGGTTGTTGCTCGGGTAGAATCGATGCTTTTCCAAGAATTAAAAGCGTCGTTTGAAATTGTCTCTTCACCTGAATAATCTGAATATAAATAATCATATTCACTCATAGCAGGTACGTTTTTCAATAATCGCATCTCTGCTAAATTCACCGAACGAACCAATAAAAGGTCTAATAAATTAGAAGAAGGATCCAGTGCGATAATTTCGCGCATTCCCTTTAATGGATCAGCATACACGCCAAACAAATGCCATAACAAACATTTTTCGCGTGTCGTTTTTGCCATGGCCATTAATGCATTCCAATCTGCTTCTTCTAATGGATGAAAACTAGAAAAAGCATCTATTCGATGTGGTTCATATTCATCGTAAATGCGAGCATAAATGAAATTTGATTCTGCATAACGATGAAGTTTATATAAGCAAGCTGCTTTATAACCTAACGTGCGATAAAACATACTTCCATCAGCAGGTTCCATTTTCACCTGTTCCTCATAAAACTTAACTCCATCGGCATAATTCCCCAATAAATAATTCACCCGAATTACCTGAAACGCATACCGATTTTTTATCCGAATATCTTTTTCTTCCTTCCAACCTTTCACTAATTCAGGCAGAATTGTTTTTTGTCTGATCGTGTCTAATGGCGCAGGATTCCACGAATAATAATCATAGGTAAAAGCATGTTCTACTTCTTTTGCCTTCCTCAAATAACTTAATCCAGAATTGTATTTTTTCGAATTAATTAATTTAGTATAAACCGATATTCCAGGATTCATTTTCCCTTTGGTCATTAGAATTAATGAATCTAAATGCTCAATTGTACTTTTGTGTACTAGGTTTTGAACTGATTCTTTAGGAATTAATTGATCAAAATAATTTTCCCATTCACTTGTATTTGTTGACTCATTACTTTGGCTTCTTTCTCCATCGTTATATCCATAATAATTCTCATACGTGAGAAAAAAAGGCTCAAACTGGGAACTAGATATAATCTCAGGAGAAAAAAGCGACATTTCTATAATGTCAATCGGATCGCCACCGCCACACCCCATCATGGGTTGAGGAATACAAGGAATCAATAAAAAGCTAATCGAAAACAGAATAGACAGTTTCGAAAGATTTCTGACCATATCGCGCTGTGTTTACAGAATCTAAATGAAATAAAACAACGTGAAAAGTACTGCTTTTAAGAAATGGACTAACCTGTTCGGCTGCTCTTTTACACAATTCTGGATTTATTTCTTCTACCCGCAATTCATCACCTTCCTGAAAATAATCTCCTCGAAAGAAACATCCTTGCATAGGCAAAAACAAGCCAGACGCCTGTTCCCTAAATAATCCACTTATTCGAACATCACGAAGGGTTAAATTATTTACTAAAGTGCTATTGCCATCTTGTTTCTTATGAACGCCCCAAGTAAAAACGGGTAGTGCAACATCCAATGGAAGTGGATAATCCTCCACATAAGTAACATATCGAGCTGCGATATCTGGATCATAAATGGAATTCCGCATCCCCGGCTCATTCAAATTGCCCATGTTGTAGTACATCAACATTCCACGATCGACAGGCGGAATACCCGTTTTCTCAGGATATTTTATTTGATGTAAACGAATGGTACAACTGAGCTGTTTATCTACACCAACTTGCTTGCGTAATTCCCGCAATAAGGTAAAATAAACCTCCTTATTTGTATCCGTCCAATCACAATCAAGCTGTATCTCTTTCCAAGCTATTCGCCTCAATGATAGTGTTTGTGTGATGAGCTGAAAGATGTTTTTAGAAAGTTCAGGGAGTTGTTTGGCTGGTATTTCTGACAAAGTTTCCGAGGTGATGTAAACTACAGGAACCACTTCTAAAAAGGAAGGAACATCATCCTTGAAACTTAATTTTCCAATTGGTATTGCTTTTTTCTGAGTGGCATCCCAACTCACATCAAACAAGCGCAAATACAAGCGATCATTTTTCAAATCCGCCAAAAGCACACTATCCTCATCATCAAATCGGAACTCGGTTTTCCAATAATAAAATGCACGATGCACATCTCTATCCGATGAACAAGCCTGCAAAACAAGCAAACTAATCAAAAGAAAACGGGATATCCATTTCATCCAGCGAAAGGTAAAATGCTCCTCTCAATTATTTTCGCCAAAATTGATATGCTTCATGCATCCGATTTTTACAAACATTTATCTGCCTGCGCTGTTTCCTTCGTACTTTTGTCGACCGAAACCCTGCCCTATGCCTTTTGTTCCTACAACCGTTTACGCCGAATCAACGCCCAACCCAAACACCATGAAATTTGTGGCAAACCGGCTTATCGTTGAACCTAATCGATTAGCTGAGTACTTGAATGCCGAAGATTGTGAAGGTGCTCCATTAGCGCAGGAGTTGTTCAAAGGTGGATACGTGAAATCGCTTTTCTTTAGCAACAATTTCGTTTCAATAACCAAAACAGAATCGCAGGATTGGACGCGTTTAACTAATGCCGTTCGAGAATTTCTAACTGATTATTTCTCTAAAGGTCTACCCGTTATTGAAAAATATCCAGAACAAGCTAGTCCAGTTCAAGAAACTCCCGCTTTACAACCTGTCGAAGGAAGTACCGAAGAAGCTATCATTGGGATTTTAGAAGAATATATTCGTCCTGCTGTGGAACAAGATGGTGGAGCAATTACATTTCGCTCATTTAATGACGGTATTGTTACAGTAGCTCTTCAAGGTTCGTGTTCAGGTTGTCCTTCTTCAAAAGTTACACTAAAATCAGGAATCGAAAACTTACTGGTTCGCATGGTTCCTGGTGTAAAAGAGGTAGTTGCAGAAGAAATATAATTCCTATTTGTTTTTTTTATGGGTGATAATGTTTAGTTTCACCTGATGAAAAACGGCTACACTTTTCTTAAGGGTTTGATTTTGGCACTCGCCATTTCCCCTGTTTCTGCTCAAACCTCCGCAATTCAAGTTGACACCACACTCAATTGGCAACAATGGATTCCTACTATTTTAGGAGGAAATTGTGTTCAAGTGAGCAATGTATCTTTTACTAATCAACCAGGATCAGCATCTCGATTTACTTCAGGAAGTGGAATTGGACTTACACAAGGAATCGTTTTAAGTTCGGGTGCACTTGGAGGTGATGTGAGTTACGATCCATCATTTTTCTTAGGCAGCTCGTTTCCTTTCGGCACAAGTGATTCACTTCTAGAACAATATGCTTTACAAGATTTAGGTTACACGGGGAATTCAACCTCTTTCGATGCTACTCGTCTAGAGTTCGACTTCACTCCTCCAGCTAACCAAACAGTTACTATTCGTTTCGTATTCGCATCCGAAGAGTATCCTGAGTTTGCTCCACCAAACACGAATTTCTACAACGATATCTTCGGATTCTTCGTTCGCCAAATTGATAGTACCAACTATACGAATATCGCATTAGTACCGGGAACTACTTTGCCTGTTACAATTGGAAATATCAATGCTGTAACAAATCCATCATTCTACATCGAATCAGATACTTCAGCCGAATTTGCATTCGATGGATATACAACTCCAATTACAGCCACATTTAATTGTATTGGTGGAGTTACGTACCATATGATTATTGCCATTAGCGACATTGGTGATAGCTTTTTTGATTCCGCCGTTTTCTTAGAACAACAAAGCAACAGTAGTCAAGATGTAAATGGAACTGCTGCAGCTGGTTTCGGACAAATGGAACAAGGATATGCTGAGTTATTTGGCTATTCCATGGCGCCAGGTGCATTTCCACGTTTGGATAGTGTTGCTTGTGGCGCCGGAGGAAATTTCAGCTTTACTAGTGTTGAAGATGGATTATACCTTATACACATAGTACCTGATACTTCCGCTTATCCATTATCTGTTCCAACATATTACGGAGGAGCATTTTTATGGGAAGAAGCCCAAACGGTTGCTATCGCTTGTGATGCATACGCAACTAGTGCTGCTAACTTGGTTATTAATACTGGTCCGGGCGGTATAAGTGGAACCATTGGTGGAAGTTCAGAAGGATTTCGCTTACGTTCTGAAGAATTGATTCCTGTTCCCAATGTAAATGTATTTCTCCAAGATTCTGCCAGCTCAGAACTGCGAGGTTTTGCACGCACAGATGCAAATGGCATCTACCACTTCAACAATTTAGCTTACGGAACTTATTATGTATTGCCTGATGTAGCCGGTGTTCCATTAATTGATTATCGTAAAGTGGTTTTAAACGCTACCAACGAACAAGAAGAGAATATAAGTTTCCAACTTTCTATGGATGGTGTATTGAACGTAAGTGATGTTGTTTTTGAACCAATCATCGAAACGGGTTTAAATGTTGAATGGACTGTTACAGGTTCTTTTCGGTATTACTTAGGTGCAAATGAAAAAATTCGTTTAGGAGTGGATACACTCATTAATGATACACTATACCAAACATTATATATCGATGGTATTGAAAATGCATCAGATGTTTTTAATGAAAGTGAAAAAGTACTTCTTGGCGGTATTCGTCAAGAAGGAGCTAATCTTTATCTTCGATATTTATTAGAGCAACCTTGGAATTCATCTATTTACAATAAAGATCTTTTGTATTTCAGATCTGACTTGCAGATTGGTGATACACTTCACAATCGCTTTTCAGATGACGATATCTCATTTATTGAGATAACCAATATCGATACAATAACGGTGAATGGAATTGACCGAACACGTTGGACATACACAGAGAACTTTTATGGTCAAACAGAATATTTTGTTCATGGAATAGGTAATTCAACAGGGTGGTTTAATTTGGGATATCATATTTGTTCTGATTGCCCGTTCTTTTTAACTATTTGTTGGTCTGATGTAAATGGTGTTTCAGCTTTTTATCAAGATGTGTTTGGAGAAGATGATAGCTGGTTCAATTTTAATGAGTGTTTTATGATTTCTGGTGGAATAAATGAAATTCCAACTCTCACGTTAAAGCTCTCACCTAATCCGGGTAATGGTTTAGTAAGCATTCAGATGACTAAACAAGAAGAAGGATTTTTAACCATAAGAGATGTGAGCGGAAGGCTTCAAATGACCCAATCGGTAAAAGGAAATCAAAGTATTGATTTAGGTAATTTGAGTGCTGGTGTTTATATAGTGGAGTTCAGAAACAAACAAGGACAAAGTGGATTCACTCGTTGGATCAAGGAATAAAGGCAATTCCACATTCGATAAATGAATATTTTACATTCCACTTCATTGGAAGAAAATTTCTATTATCT
>DAOOQW010000149.1:0-5832 GCA_035388945.1 Flavobacteriales bacterium | reverse complement strand
CCGTTAATGGCCCAACTGCCCAAGTTCGCGCCCATACATCACCTGGCCATTTTTCTCCTTCAAACATTCTTCTAACATTTTCGGCCCACCAAGCCTCATCATGAATATCATCGGTGCTTTTCCACCAAGCAGGATCAGATTCCGGAAACAGAAATCGACTGAATGCTAGAAGCAGAATAATGACTAGAAATAAATAATGCTGTTGCTTTTTAGGCATGAGGGAAAATAAAAAAAGTCCTGATGCGAACACCAGGACTTTACAGTAAAAGTGAAAATCGAATTATTCTAAAATCAATTTAATTGTACCACGCCCTTTTTCAGTAACTACTTGTACTAAGTAAATACCTGAAGGAAGATCGTTGCGATTAATTTGATAGCTAGAAGTATGCAAACCGCTTTGAGCTAAAACTTGACGACCAGTTAGGTCAAATAGTGTGATACTGTTCAATTGTCCAGCTCCAACGATAGAACGAATGGTTACGTTTCCATTAGATGGGTTAGGGTAGGCTGAAACCAAAGCAGAAGCAGTATTCAAATCATTAATGCTTTCTACTTCAAATAAACCACATTCAGCTAAATTTAACGCACACACAATACGTGGATTGATGTATTGTTGAATGGTGTCGATGTATGTTAAGCCAGTTGAGCGACCTACTTCGTTACTAGTTGCCATTGCAGGATTACTAGCAGCTGAAGCTTGGTGAGTTGTAATTGTAACTCCTGGAGCAACTGTTACTGGATAGTTAGCTGTTGCTTGGTTAGAATTCCAGAATTGCCAAGGACTTCCATGATTTAATGTATAAGTAGTGTTTTCAGGAAGAATAAATGGAAGTAAACCTTTTCCAGTACCTACGTTGATGGTAGAACCTGCAAATGGAATGCTTTGACCATAATGAGATTCAACAGCAGCAGTTATTGGATCCGGATAAATACGAGTTGCAAAAGATGAATTGTTATTATAGGAATTAGCTTTTTCCAAATTGAAACCAGCTCCGGAAGCAAATGGAATAACTAAATCTCCTGTTGTTGGAACAATTACGTCACCAATTTGATGTGGTGCATTCGGATCACGAACAGCATGGATTCCAATCATTGGAATTTGCCCAGCATCTAACCATGAAGTATCTCCAAGAGCGCCACCCATGTTGATAACCATGTTTGCTTCAGATGAATAACTTGGGTTGTTTGCTACGTTACCAGTAATTTTAAGGAAATCTCCAGATGTAGCGAATGGAATTAAATTCACATCAATTGCATCTGTACCATCGAAATTACCAATACGCATCGTATCAATAACAGATGAATCTGGCGCTTGTGTACGAAGGAATTTGTCATCACCTAAACCAGGTAAGCGACCAATTTTCCATGGTTGATCTAAGAATGCATGTGCCATAACAACATAACCACCAGTACCTTCACCAAATAGAACTACACGAGTAGGGTCAATTTTGTATGTGTTGGTTGTAGCACGGTCGTTACGGAAGAAACGAACAGCTGCTTTAGTGTCTTGTTGACCTTTGTAAGCTGCATTTAAGATTGTCCCCGTACGAACGATTTGATCAGTTGAGAATGGATTCCATCCTAAACGATAATCAACTACTGCACAAACATATCCGCGTTTGGCAAATTGTTTTGCCATATTAACAGCCGAACTGTCTTTACGACTTCCATTTGGTGAACCGTTGATACCAGCTGGAAGAAAGTCCCCTGTTGGAGCATACACTACCAACGGGCGCTCAGCTAGATTATCATCGGCAATTGTTGGATAATAAACATCCATCATCAATGGCAAAATGCTTGGTGGAATTTGTTGAGGAGGAGTTGCAAGTGCTCCTAGAATAGTATTTTGTATAGATAGGTTTTCACCATACTGTACATCATTTTGAATCGTAATCTGTGCATCCGTAAATACCTCTGTCAGGTATCGCTGGGCGTTGGCTTGAAGGGAAATTCCTCCAAGGACAACAGCTAGTGAAAGTTTGTATAGTTTATTCATGATTGTGGGATTTTATTTTTAAAACCAGTTACAAAGTTGATGAAGATTTTTTCTTGTACAAGCCATTCCGGTAATAAGCTTCTAATTAGTTTGTAAGATCAACAAGTATAGAGAAATAGGCTAATCGACCAACCTTTGGTCCACCATATACCATCGACACTTTATTGTCTAATAAATTCGAAGCTCCGAGTTTGAAAACTGTTTTCCATTTTTCAACGGCGTAGCTAATTTGACTATCTACCATTCCATAAGATGGAATAGATCCTGTAAACTGAGGAGAGCCTTCAAAACGGAATCCTTGAACCCATTTGTAATTTGCGTTAAATGAAAAACGTTCGCCTTTAATGAAAGGTAGTTTTATTTTCCGACCACTAAATCCAATATTGTATTTGTTCATAGGAGTATTGAAGGCAGTGATGATTTCATCTGTCACATTCGGGCGATTCAAAATATTGTAGGAGTAATTCCCATTAAGTTCCAGTTTATCAAACAGGTAATAATTCATACCAAGTGAAAAACCTTGCGTATAAACCACATCATTTGTATTGGCAGCTAAACGATATGCTTGAATTTGAGGTACACTTCCTGTAAACGTTACATCTAACCCGATTTTGTATCCAATAAAATCGTGATACTCGGATAGGTAATAACTTGCATCTACAAACAAGCGTTTGAACAAGGTACTTCTATAACCAAACTCGAATGTTTTTACCCGCTCTGGTCGAATTGGATCAACATTGAAATAACGTAAATCATTAGGATTTAACGTGTTGAGGTAGTTGAAAAAAGAGGTAATTTCTATTAGCGAATCTTTACCATCAATATTTCCAAGTAATATCGCACGACCAACATTGTAATACAAATATTGATCTGCTAAAGTTGGATTACGAACGGCCGACGAATAAACTGCTCTAAACGTATGGTTATTATTGATCGTGTAAATACCCGAAAAACTCTGGGTGGAAATCCAATTGAAATTTTGGTTTTTATCGACACGAACTGTGGCATTTACACTCAAACGCTCGGCAAAGAACTTACGTTGAATACCTGTATATGCGCCAAATTCCTTATTAACAATTACTCTGCGTTTGTAGGTTGTATCGGAACCTACAATTTGATCAATTACTAAGGTATCACTGAAAATAGTTCCATCTGAATTGGGACGATACATTCGTCCGTTTGCTCCCACTACAAGTTTGGTGAATTTTCCAAATTGGAATTTGTATTCAGCATGAACATGATAAAGGGCAGATTTATCTTTTAGCAAGGAACCTTTATTCGATAAAGTGCGGGATTTTACGGCTGCAAAAGCAGAATCAAAACGAGCGGTTCCTGGTGCAAAAAAGGAACTTGTAGTTGTTCCATTACCACGATCAACCTTAGCCCGAACAGAATCATGTAACGTAACTAATTTATCATAATTAGCTGCCATGACTGAATCATACGTTGTTACATTGAATGGAGATGGATATCCATCAAACCCTTTTACAATGAAACGAGGCGCATTGAAACCACCTGCTGTCCAGCTATTCTGATAATCCTGTTTCCACTGATTGTTCGACTTAGACAAATTCTGCATTTCGAAAGCCGATACAACAGCATCGTAGGAATCACCTGCGTCTTCGTTAGTTGCGTATACACGGACAAAAAACTTATCCTTCTTCGTAAATTCCAAACGTTGTTGAAAGAACAAGATGTTTTTCAAACTAAAGCGATTCTCACCTTGGTAAATGGTAGTACCTGTTCCGAAATTACTGCTGAGGATAAGTTCTACATCCGGTTTGAGACGATAATGTAAAGCTGCATTTAGCTTGATATTTCGTGTGTTGTAATCAACTAAGTCTTTTTCTTGATAGCCAGTACGATAAATGGCACCAAGACCGGGATAAACCGACTTTAATTGAGGAGTACTGGTGTAATTATTTCGATAACCACCTAATTCTTCATCGCCATATCGATTAACAGCATCATATCCTCCAGGATTTCCCGATTGAGTGACAGATTGCTCCGTTGCATCCATGTTATCGGCTACCCAATCGTAGGCACGCATGAACGACATATTAATTTTATAGGCAAATTTATCTTCGCCCTTTTTGTTCTGAAACTTCTCCGCATAGCGAATCGCTGTTTCAAATAAATCGCGTTCTCCAACTTTAGTTTGCACCGATAAACCCGTGTAATCGAACGGATTTTTAGTGGTCATGCTAATCACTCCATTAAAGGCATTTGGACCATAAAAAGCAGAGCTTGCACCCACGATTATATCAACTTTCTGAACATCCAATTCGGATGATCCCAAGAAATTACCTAAGGAGAAATTCAAACCTGGGGACTGATTATCAACCCCATCAATTATTTGTAATGATCGAACCGGAGAAGTGCTATTGAAACCACGTGTATTGATGATTTTGAACCCCAAGCTTGCAGCTGTTAAATCAACACCTTTCAAAGAGCCAAGGCCATCGTAAAAGTTAGCTGCTGGAGTTTCTTTTATAGCTAAGAGATCCATTGCTTCAACTGTAAGTGGCGATTCGCGTTGCTTTTCAGTTAAGCGAGAATCAACGATTTCCACTTCTTTTAATAATTCTTCATTCGGGCTTAAGGTTATTTTTAATGCCTGATCTAAATTTTTAACCTGAATCTCTTTGCTGGTAAATCCAACAAACGACACTACAAGTGTAAAAGGTGGAGTTCCCGGTTTATCAATAACGAAGTTTCCATCAATATCAGCACTAGCTCCTTTGGTTGTTCCTTTCACAACTGCTGTTGCTCCTATAAGCGTTTCACCGTTTTTGGAATTTGTAATTGTGCCTCGAAGCTGTTGTGCATCAAGAGTTCCTGTTAAAAAACAGGTTAAACTAAATGTAAGCAGAACGAATAGAACATTTCGCATAGGCTAGACGAATAAGCGATTTTAAGGAATTCCTAAAATACACCTAGCAGTTGATTTATCAAGCAATTCATTTAAAAAATCTCCACAAGTCCATCAACACTCTATTTCTCTGAAAAATGTGCTAACGTTCAATTAAAACAGTTCCCTTAAATGGAGGCAATCCTTTACCTGTTTCTAGAATGTAAAAATAAGTTCCATCGACCAAATCATCTCCTGTCCAATCATTTTTGTAGTCATCGCTACTGTATACTAGGCTGCCCCAGCGTGTGAAAATATTCAACTTACTGTTCGGGTAAAGCGAAAGGTATTTCACAACAAACAAATCATTTATGCCATCGCCATTGGGAGAAAAAACATTCGGAATGACAACGTCAATAATCACGTTGGCAATTTGGAAAACGGTATCCACACAACCTTCGGTGTTAGTAACCACCAACATGACCGAATAAGTACCTGTATCGGCATATTGATGAGCAACTGAAGTTCCATTCCCAAATTCTCCATCAGCAAAATCCCATAAATAAACCACATTGGGAGCATAAGGTGAAGCCAAAGAGGAATCAGTAAATTGCTGTTCGGTCCCAAGAAAAACCAGTGCATCGGGAGCAATGTTAAAGTTTGCAATAGGCTCACTTAAATGTACTGTTTGACTAACGGTTCGATTGCAGCCTAACAATCCTACACTTATTGACCAAGTACCAGATGGAACATTAATCGTTGAGCTTATTTCATTGGTCGACCAAACTTGAGTATCGAAAGGTCCGCCATTCAAGTTTAACGTTGTTTCTTCTCCTTCACATAAAATCGTGTCACCAGATATTACTGGGTTAGGTAAAGGATTTACGACAGCATTTGTAAAGGCTGGTGGCGAATCACATTCACCATTATTTTGAACAGCACTGTAAATACCATTTGCTTGAGCAGATGCAGGATTAATTTCCTG
>DAOOQW010000148.1:0-5850 GCA_035388945.1 Flavobacteriales bacterium | reverse complement strand
AGATGATTTGGTAGCAAATTTCCCAAGCTGTAGTCATGATTTAATTGTCATTTTCCCTAGAGTATCAGGTTTTCAATTTGGAGAACCTATTCTATTGGAAACTCCTTATTTCTTTAGAGACATTGAGCTATTTGATATTAATAATGATAGCAAAGTTGATATCATATTTTCAAATTGGAATCAAGAATCCTCTGTTGCAATTGGGTACTATCTTAACGAGAACAATTTTAATTTTGACACATGGCAGATTTTATCAGATTCTCCTTATGGGTTTAATAATTTATATCCAATTGATTATGATTTTGATTCGGACATAGATTTGATTGCAGATAACTTTTATGGAAAAATTTCATTATTTAAAAACCTTGATTTTCATGTTAGTCAAGAGAATATAAAACAAGAGCTTAGAATATATCCTAACCCAGCTCAATTTTATATTCAAATACAAAATGAAATCCCACCTAATAGTGCTTTTAATATAATTTCAATGGAGCAAAAAATCATTAAATCAGGTTACATTAATAATGGTCAGTCAATATTTCTATACGGCATTTCTTCTGGTGTTTATATCCTTGAAATAACATCAAAAAATCAGGTAAGTAAATCGAAAATAATAATCATTCAATGAATAAGGAAATGAAGAAAATAACATACATCCTAACATTTATTTCTACTTTTTGTAATTTCTATTTAGAAGGACAATCCTACTTCTCTGGAATTTCAAATGAACAATATTTATCATTACCTTCAAATCCAAGTGAGGTAGATAATAATAAAATTCATCTAGTCATTTTATCCGATGGCTATACAAATTCGACATCTGATGAAAATAAGTTTTTGGGTGTAATTAATCCAACTGGAATACAAGAACGAGGTGACGCTGAAGAGTTTCTATTTGATATTTCTCGGAGAGCACCTTATAAAGAATACTTCAATTACTTTAGAATTTATAAAGTGTTTGAACCTTCAGAAAATTCTGGCATTGAACATCCTGCAAATCTAAGTGCTAATGCTCCATCATGTGAAAATACAACTATAACTCCTCAACAAAATTTTAACTCACGATTCAATTCAAGCCTAGATCGATATGGATTTCATGCTGGGTTAGCTACAACCGATATATATGCTTCAATAATTGATTTTTTGAGCCCACATTTTGGCACTGTGACTGAAGATGGCATAATTAAATTACCTCCAAATGTTTTAGTAGTTGTTATTGTAAACGATGCAAATTATGCTGGAACAGCAAATATCAAAAGACGAATCTGTTTAATTGCGGGTAGAAATACTACATATAATCCAACTTTTCCTTACAATTCAATCTCATCTAATGGTTATATAGACCGAAATAAAGATGGAGCTGGAGCAACTCATGAATTTTCTCATATTTTTGGCGGATTACAAGATGAATATTGGTTTCCTTGTCCTACAACAAATGACTTTAATTGCGTAGATTTTCATAATGCGCCTAATAGATGGAATTCAACTTCTAGTCAACCGACCCCTTGGTTACATTGGATGAATTATTCTTCAATTTCAACATTTGGGATTTTTGGAATTACTGGCACTTGCGCTAATCCACAATGGACTTCATCACCACCATCTCCAGATTATAAAGCACCCAGAATACAAGGATACTGTTTTATGGGGACATTGTATGCAACTGAAGGATTGTGCGCCGTATGTCGCGAAGCCATCATTGAACGAATTCACAACTTGGTCAGCCCAATTAACTCATCTTCCCCTTCAACAAATAATGGTGATGTATTTCCCATTTCAAGTTCACAAAACTTTGAAGTCAATTTAACTATACCTCTTCGTACTGATATTGGAACTAGTTCCATGGTGGTAAATTGGTTTCTATTAGATGAAAACGAGTCAAATGTTCTAGAATCACTGCACCAAGAAGTACCTTCGGTAACACCGGTTAATCCTGCTGCTGCCATTTATAAATTCACTAATTCATCACATCCTAGTATTTGTGATTGGTTTAATGGGAAAGAAGCCGGGAATTATAAAATTAAAGTTGAAGTTTATGATCGAGCTGGTGCATCTGAAGACTTATCAGATAACTCGCGTTGGGTGAGAGATCCCAATCATAGTACACATAAACACTATGTTATTTGGAATGTATATTATTCTGGAATTGCTGGAATTGATTTGTATTCTTCCGATTCGGATTTAGACCTTGGTGCCGAACCAAGTTATGTTGCACCCGTTAACTGGGAAAGTCCGGATATCTGGGTTACCAACTTTGATAATCTCACAGGATTGGAGCATGAAAACCCTGTTTACGTGGACGGCGAACCCGCAAATGTGCACGTTTGGATTAAAAACCGTGGTTGCAAAGTTTTCGACCCAACCGCAACACCAACTCCCGATGCAGGTACGGTAAACTTTTACTGGTCCAAAGCCAATACAGTGCTCGACTGGACAGATAGCTGGTCACCCATTCCGTTTTTAGATCACCCTGCCGCCATTCAGGGCGATTACATCGGACAGACTTCCATCACGGAAATGGTGGATGCAGCAGCAGAACCTGTGCAGGTTTCAGTCGCGTGGGATGTTCCGGATCCTTCCATTTATGATTTTTTGGGCTCCGACATGGTGCATTTTTGTTTGCTCACCTCCTTGGACGCAACCGGCGATGGCATCACCGACCCGACCGAAGGCAATACCTACGAATATGTTAGGGCCAATAACAACGTCGCTCAAAAGAACCTGACCGTAATAGACGATCAAACATTTACCGGAGCAGCAGGAGATGGAAATACCGAAGATCGTGTCACCGGTGCGGCAGTGATTATTGGCAATCCCTCTTCCACCCCACAGACATTTCGATTAAAGTTTAAAGTTCCGGCAGAAGAAACCGGTAAACCCATCACCGAAGAAGCGGAAGTCCGGATCATCCTCAGTGATACATTGTGGAACCGCTGGACACGTGGAAGCCAAACAGGCTCCGGCGTTCAGGTTTATAATGCATCACGCCGGCAAATACTGTTGACAACAGATTCAGCATGGATTGGTAATATGAATCTAGATACCGCAGAATTTGAACCGCTGTATGTAAGTGTCAATTTCTTAACTCAAGAGCGCTCCTCAAAAGAACTCTTTACTTTACGAGTACTTCACACGTTAGAGGATTCAAGTTCAACAATTTTAGGTGGAGAAACATATCTCATAAAGCCAGATCCTTATCGTACTTCATTTACTGCTGATGCTGGTAATGATAAAGAATTGTTAGTGGGAACAACCTGGAATCAAAGTGCAAAAACTTTAACAGAAACAGCCACATATAACTGGTACAATTCAAGTGGCACCAAAATTCATTCGGGAGCAACACTTTCCGATACAACTACGACCGTTTCTTCAGAAACCTATACGCTGGAAGTTATTGCTCAATCGGATGGTTACAAAGATTACGATGAAGTGACCATTACATCTAAATTGGGTAAAATAAACAGTATCGTACCTAACCCAATTAATAGTGGCACATTCACTATCGATTATTCCGTATCTACTTCTGCTAGTAGTCCGAAAATAAAAGTGTTGAATATAAATTCTGGGATATATACTGAACATACTATCAGTACCGGAAATGGCACTTTGTCTTTGGCTATTTCTGGATATGTAGCAGGTTCGTATAGTGTAATTCTAATTTGTAGCAGTCAAAACGCTGATGATGAACTATTGATAATTCAATAAAGAAACCTAACCCGAAGAATCTTAAAACTTCATTTTAACTTTCAATTTCCAATAATTAAGAAAATGAAAGATTAGGATTAAAATTTTCTCAAAAAAATCAGCACCCTTGAACTTCAGTCCGAGGCTCAATCTAAACCAACTCCCCAATCTTCCCAACCAGTATCTCCGCCATTTTCCGATTCGATTCATGCGTCCAGCCGGCAATGTGCGGACTAAGCACTGTCTTATCACTATCAATTAATGCTTGCAAAGGAGCAGGAATCTGATCTAATTGTTCAAACGAAACGGTTTCATATTCGAGCACATCGAGCGCGGCACCTAAGACTTTACCCGAATTTAACGCTTTGACGAAATCGGTGGTGTTGAGGCATTTTCCACGGGCGGTGTTGATGAGATAGATATTCTTTTCGAAACGATTCAGCCAGTTTTCATTTACTAAATAACGTGTTTCATCGGTTAAGGGAATGTGCAGGCTAACCACATCCGCCTCGCGAAAAACTTCGTCCATAGTAGATTCTTGGACAAATTCATCACCAAATCCGGTTTTGTATGGATCAACCGCTAAAACCTTCACATCAAAACCACGCAATCGCTTGGCAAAGGTGCTTCCGGTATTGCCATAGCCGATAATAGCAAGCGTTTTCCCGCATAATTCAATACCCCGATTTTCTTCCCGAATCCAAATGCCTTTTCGCACTTCGGCATCAGCGCGTAACAGGTTATTGAACAACATCAACAACATACCTAAAGCCTGCTCTGCCACTGCATTTCGGTTGCCTTCGGGTGCATTCAAACACACTATTCCCAAAGATTCTGCATAGGCTTGATCTATATTTTCCATGCCCGCCCCTACCCGCGCGATAAAGCGAAGATTTTTCCCAGCATCCAAAAGCTCACGATCAAACTTAAACCGACTCCGAATTACCACACCACCGTATTGATTCAAAATCTCCTTTGCCTTGCTACGATTCAATTCTGGATCATAAAAACAGGTATGCCCTGCTTTCGTTAAAGCTTCTTCGAGAAATGGATGGGCAGTGTCGGCAAAGAGAATATTCATGGGGTAAAAATAAGGCTTCATGGTTCATTTCTACTCAAAACACGTGTATAGATTCCGTTTATTCACCCGATTGCACTCTGTGTACTATCTCTATATTTGCCCAAACACCCACCTATGCGTAAAAAGATAGTCGCCGGAAACTGGAAAATGAATACCTCGCTCACCGAAGCGCTAGGTTTGGCGCGTGAAATACGAGATCAACTCAACGATTCGGAGAATGCTCAATTGATCGTTTGTCCACCCTTTACTTGGATTGTTCCTGTTCGTGCAACACTGGCAGATTCGGGAATTTCGGTAGGTGCGCAAAATTGTTCAGAACAAGCGAAAGGTGCATTTACGGGAGAAGTTTCAGCTAATATGCTGGTTTCAGCAGGTGCCGATTACGTGATTTTAGGTCACAGCGAACGTCGTGCGCTCTACCACGAAACCGATGAACTCATTGGTAAAAAAGTAAAATCCGCCCTCGAAAATGGATTACACGTCATTTTTTGCTGTGGAGAAACATTAGCCGAACGTGAAGCTGGAAAGCTCGAAGAAGTGCTTAAAAATCAAGTTTCGGGTGGATTGAATGGCTTAAATGAAGCAGAACTCAAAAAGGTCATTATCGCATACGAACCAGTGTGGGCAATTGGAACAGGCGTAACAGCTAGTCCCGAACAAGCTCAAGAAGTGCATGCGTTTTTACGAAATTATCTCACTACGCTGTTTTCGAGTTCCATCGCCCAAAACATGTCCATTTTATATGGTGGAAGTTGCAATGCACAAAATGCAGCGAGTCTTTTCTCACAGCCCGATATTGATGGCGGTTTGATTGGTGGAGCATCCCTTAAAGCAGCCGATTTTCTAACTATAGCCCGATCGTTTTGAGCGCCGTATACCTCGAATTTCAGTTTCAAACGGGCAAAGACCGCCAGTTGAAAGACATCCTAATCTCCGGATTAGCTGATATTGGTTTTGAAAGTTTCATGGATGATGAAACCGGCTTTTTAGGCTATGTCCAAGAACCTGATTTCAAGAAGGATGATTTTCTGGAATTGATTGTTAGTTTCCCTGCAAAACCAGCCTATTCCTTCAACCGAATCGAG
>DAOOQW010000147.1:3038-5965 GCA_035388945.1 Flavobacteriales bacterium | reverse complement strand
GGAATCGAATGATTTTTCCCATTCATAACCTGAGTGGAAAGGTGATTGGTTTTGGTGGAAGGATTTTAGTAAACGATAAGAAGCAAGCTAAATACCTCAATTCACCTGAGTCCGAAGTATATCACAAAAGTGCTGTCCTATACGGAATCCACCTGGCGCGAAAAGCTATCATGACACAGGATGAGGCTTTGTTAGTGGAAGGATATACCGATGTTATTTCGATGCATCAGGCTGGAATCGAAAATGTGGTTTCCTCTTCTGGAACATCGCTTACAGCCGATCAAGTTAAAATCATACAGCGCTATACAAAGAATGTAACGATTCTTTATGATGGCGATCCGGCTGGTATTAAGGCATCATTCCGAGGATTGGATATGATTCTCGAACAAGGCATGAATGTGAAAGTGGTGATGTTTCCCGATGGGGAAGATCCCGATTCTTTTGCACGAAGCAACTCACCTGTTTTTGTGAAGGAATACATCCGCCAGGAAGCCAAAGACTTTATCGAATTTAAAACATCCATTCTTCAAGCAGATACGCAGGGCGATCCTATTCGTACTGCCGAAATGATTCGGGAAATCATTCATTCTCTGTCTTTAATTCCCGATCCATTATTGCGCTCGCTTTATGTACGAAAATGTGCAGCGAGGCTGGATATGGAAGAGCAAACCCTCATTTTGGAATTAAATAACCAAGTGAGAAATGCGCGTAAAAAACTGGATAAAGAACGTGACCGAGAACGTACACCCGAAAATTTATCAGAAGCACCACCCGATAATTTCTGGGCCGATACGGAGGATGAATCAACCCCAAGCCATACAGAAGAATTAACCAATCTGGCTGGTGCTTCACAAGAGTCGGATATCATTCGGATATTAATTCGCTTCGCAAATCATACGCTACTTTTCCATTCTACCAACGAAAAGGGAGAAGCTCAAGACATACAATTACGCGTGGGGGATTTTATTTTGCAGGAATTATTGGGCGATGAACTAGTTCCAATGAATCCTTTGCTCCATAATATCTTTCAGCTTTTTACAGAAGTGGGTGAAAATGATTATCCATCCGAAAGCTTCTTTTTACATCACGAAAACCACGAAATCTCCAGCAAGGCAATCCATCTCACGAGTAATCCACATACACTCAGTGAACATTGGAAAGAAAAACATCAGATTTACATTACCGATGAGGAAATGCTGATGCGAAAAATGGTACTAAGCGCCGTGTACTCATACAAACTTCGCCGCGTTCAGGGCATGCAGCATGAAGTTGATCAACAAATCAAACAATCGAAAGATGAAAACGAACAAATGGAGCTTTTACAACACTCCATGGGACTTCAACAAGCCAAACTAGAATTGGCCAAGCAACTTTCGTATGTTATTCTTTAATTCCTGCTTCTTCTTAAGTATATTTCACAATGCCTTTTTCTGAAGAAAATAAAACCGCCAAGCCTCAGTTTCTAACCATTCAGAAACTCATTAAATTACTAGATGATTTTCATAAAGAAGAACTCTGTAATTATCTGAGCGAAATTAAAGCTATCATACCTCTTAAGCTGGTTGAATCAATCGACAGCTCACTTAATGAGACCATTAGCTCAGATGATCTTTGCAAAAAGGTTTACGGTAATAATGATATTCAAACCCGAAAGAGTTTCAATCAACTTGCCTCGCATACTTTCCGACTTGCTTCGTATTTAAGTCGTAATTATCCGAACTACTTGCTTCATAATGTGAGTCGAATTGAGCGACTTATCAATGAAGGCAAATTGAATGAAGCCAACATCCTTGCTGATATTCTACTCGACGTTGCTGAACGGATTTACGACTATACCACGCAAATCCAAACCTTGAAATTTCAAGCTCAGCAGGCTCAGATGTATAAGTCGCATTCCGAAACGGTTCGCATTTATACACGCATTCAGGAGATTCAATCCTACGAGCAAATCATCAACGAACTCTATCTGTACATCCGTAAAAACTTCAACATCAGCGTTAAAGACGACTCGGTATTACAGTCAATCGACAAACATTTCGAGTACTTAAAAACATTCCATTCGCATACCGAACCGGCAATTCGTATCCTGAGCAAGTATTCTCGATTCTTCTTGTTGTATTACTATCGCCCTACTGAATACCTAACCGAACGTACTCAACTTGAGATTTCGGATTTCGACGATGAACTCAACAAAAACCAAACGGTTGTCATGCCGTTTCTAGAAGACATTTACAGTAAATTCTTATTCTACAAACTCAATCTAAGCACCACCGATTTAAGCAGTAAAGAAGGGAAAGCTGAGTACCAAAAAATGCTGCTTCACAACAAATTCTTGAAATTCTGGGAGAATTATGTAAACATCCCTGAGTTGTACGCTATTACGATCAAATCGACATACTACTTATCTCGCTACCATAGCATTAATCACCGGGTTGATTTTAGAAATGTTATACCTGCAGAAGATCGTCAGGATATTACTCGATTAGCCCAGCGATGCGAAGAACTAATCAAAAAAGACATATGGGAACCGGATCATGTAAACGACTTGATTCACTTCCGCTTAACTTGGTCGGCATTGTTATTATTGGGTGACCATTCGGATATTGAGCGTGGAGTTGATAACCTCGAAAAGCTGATGACAACCTATCAGCAAATTACCTTCTCCGAATCAATGGACAGTATCTTCATCTGCCTTATGCTTGGGTATTTTGCTTTGGATGATTTTAAAATGTGTGTTGAATCGTATAAACGCTACATCAAACTATCAAAAGGGCGAGTTGTAAACTCTGAAAACGACCTCGAAATTCATACGTATTACTACGTTTCACAATGGCTGAGTAGTCAACGTAAACAGTACTTACGTAAAATTCAGGAGAATTATCAGCGTGCCGGACAACACAACAGTCGCCAAGTAATTCAGCAAACTA
>DAOOQW010000147.1:0-2938 GCA_035388945.1 Flavobacteriales bacterium | reverse complement strand
GAGAATTATCAGCGTGCCGGACAACACAACAGTCGCCAAGTAATTCAGCAAACTATTCTGGAATTAGTTTCTTACTTCAATATTCCTGTAAGCCTTTAACTCGATTGCTTTACCGCTGCGAATGGACGTAAATCAAATACGTGCAAATTTTCATACTGTAAAAACGGGTGACTCATAAAGGGTTTTAACCAAGCTTGTTCAAGTGTTTCGGGGCGATGCATAATCATGAATTTAGCACCTAATTGAACCTTGTCCATAATTTTCAAACTATCGCCCAAAGAACCGTCCATGTTGGGCCATCCCTTTTGATCCATTAGGTACAAAGTCACGTTAAAGGATCCATCATCCATCGTTAAAAAACGATCTTCCCGGCTAATTCCGGCTTTGCGTAAAGTTGGTTCAACAGTGCCGTATGTGCGCATAATATCGCTCTGCCACTGCGGATAACCCAATAAATCAACTTCTTTCCGACTGCAAAAAATCTGTCGATAAGGCAAATCACTTTCAGGGCAATTATGGTAACGCACATACAAGTTATTAGCGCATCCCATCACATTAAACACGAGAAAAATGCTGAAAATCCCCTGCGCCATAGGTGATTGAATCAAGACAGATTCTTCCCGACTGATGTATCGGATAAATGCGAGGTAAATGAAAATCAGAACGGCTAAGAAATCAATGTGGTAATAATCGTGACCGTCGAGTGAATAAATAAACAGAAGCACGAAAAATACATATCCAACTAATAAAATAGGTATCCCGATTAGCCAGAACTTCTCCACTTTTCGGTGACGAATAAAAAGAAAAATTCCTGCTATTATAATCAAAGCCATCGTTACAACACGGTGAATTTGAGGAAGTAAAGACTCTTTAAAATGAGTCAGATACATATCACTCAATTCACGTGGAGTTTCCCAAAGTGTTACAGGTTTGGTAAAGGTGTAACGTCCCTCGTGTATCGACATGTAATAATCGGCATACTTATACCAACCCATAACAAGTGCTAGCATAAACACAAAAAGTCCAAGTTGAAGAACTGGTTTGGCAAAAGCTTTTCCTTCTTTTTTAAGCTTGTGCAATCCGATCATCTCCAACAAAATGGCCAGTGGAATTAACATCACAGTCATCAAAGTGGAAACCTTGAGTAAACCTGTTAACAGAAAGAAAAATATGGCCCAGTAAAAATGTTTCATTCGGGCATTTTCAATGTATCGAGCAATGAAATACCAACCAATCAACATGGTGCTTAAAGCAGGAATATTCGTTAAGAAATTAGCTGCATAAAAAGCAAATATGGGCGAGCTTAAAAGGATGATTGGGGCGGAAACAGCCAGCATCCATGAATTTGTCAGCTTCCAAGCAATTCGATACAAATAGAAAAGTCCGAGATAGCTCAACAACAATACAAACAAACGATACATGTATTCTTGATGCCCGAATAGTTTCCAGAGATTACCTATGAAATAATAGAGAATTGGGAATTCTCCTATCGTTTTCCCACTGGTTTGTTGATCACTAAATTGAATGTGTAACTGAGGCTCCAAAAAGGGGGCGTTCTCCTTGTAATAACTATAAGTTAAGGATAAACAGTCGGTCTGACGCCAAGCATGAATTCCTTGCGGACGATAAAACAGAATATTCTGATAATCATAAAACAGTGAAATCAGCAGAAGTATCCCCAAAAAAAGTAGATCTCTTTTAATGGGTGATTTTAGATAGGAATTTGCCATAGTTCTTCCAGCCAAAATAAGAGAATTCATACCAGTATAGAAAACAAAAAAGCCAGTCCTTATTGGGGACTGGCTTTGCTTTCAAATTTCGCCGATTATGCAGAAAGAATCATATCTTTTTGCTTCACAATTTTTCGCAAGTTGATTAAAGCATACCGCATTCTTCCCAATGCAGTATTGATGCTCACGTTTGTGAAATCAGCAATTTCCTGAAAACTCATATCAGCATAATGACGAAGGATTAATACTTCTTGTTGTTCAGCGGGAAGCTCTTTGATAAGCTTCTTCACGTCTTTCAGAATCTGGTCCTTCACCATTTTATCTTCTACGTTGTCGTCCTCAATCCGAAGTGTACGAAAGATGTCAAAATCATCCTTCGGCTGAACTACCGGAATGCGTTTAGATTTACGGAAGTGGTCAATGCTTAGATTGTGCGCAATTCGCATAATCCAAGGCAGAAATTTCCCTTCCTCATTGTAATTCCCTGATTTAAGGGTGTGAATAACCTTCACGAAAACATCCTGAAAAATGTCTTCCGCCAATGCAGAGTCTTTCACCAACATTCGGATGTAGGTAAATACTTTCTGCTGATGGCGACTAACCAATACAGATAATGCTTCTTCGTGACCGTTGATGTAGTTGCGGACCAGTTCCTGATCCTGAACCTGAGCTAAACGCATACAGACCTCCTTTTTAAACTGTGTGAGTTATTTTAAAAAGTAGAGGTGTATGCTATAGGCGCTTCTAAATTGGTTCTTAAAAAAAGATCGGCAAAACTTCGCGGTTTGTCGATCGTTATAAGCAAAGTAAATAAAGGTTTTTGACAAATGCAAGTTTGAATTCATAATTTTGCAAATATCTTACAGATGCCAAAGCTCTCCACTGATCTCCACGATCCCCGTACCACCATATATATTAAAGGTGCCCGCGTCCACAATTTAAAAAATGTAGACGTAGCACTTCCCCGCAATAAACTGGTAGTTATTACCGGATTATCAGGTTCGGGAAAGTCATCTTTAGCCTTCGATACCCTTTACGCCGAAGGGCAAAGACGCTATGTAGAAAGCCTTAGCTCTTACGCACGTCAGTTTTTGGGTCGTTTGGATAAACCTAAAGTAGATTACATCAAAGGAATAGCTCCAGCGATTGCAATTGAACAAAAAGTAAATACAACCAATGCGCGTTCAACCGTTGGAACTTCAACTGAA
>DAOOQW010000146.1:0-5985 GCA_035388945.1 Flavobacteriales bacterium | reverse complement strand
CTCTCCACCGTCGACCGAATACGATCAAATTCAAACCTAGAAATACTGTCTTCAGGATATATGCGCACGTTGCGAAGATAAGGAAGCTAGCCCAACAGCCGAAAATGGGATTTGTTGAAAAAAAGTAACGACCGAAAAACACAAATCCCGCTTCGACAAGCTCAGCGCTCGGTATCAGCATAGACAAGCCCAGCGAAAGATAACATTCTCGCTCCTTGAGCCTGTCAATGGGAGCACATCAAACCAGCACCCTTCGACAAGCTCAGCGCGCGGGTTCAGATTAACTTAAACCTAACTTTAAATCTGGCCCCTGAGCATAGTCGAAGGGCAAATCATTAAGTTACAGCTCCTACATTCATAACGCTAAGCTCCAACCTCCCGTAAACTAAACAGCACATCAACACACCAGCACATCAGCACATCAATTACCTTTGCCCCATGGCAATCATCGGAACGGATATTCATCAAGCAGCGCAATTGTTGCAAAATGAGGTAATTGGTATTCCTACAGAAACCGTTTATGGATTAGCAGGAAATGCATACAATGCCGATTTAGTCGCACGGATATTCGATGTCAAGCAGCGACCTACGTTCGATCCACTTATTGTTCATACCTCTTCAATTGAACGTATTTCCGATTTCGCACAATCCATTCCGGATGCTTTAATGCCATTAGCTGAAAAGTTTTGGCCGGGACCGCTTACTTTATTAGTGGAGCGTATCGCTAAAATCCCCGATTTGGTATCTAGTGGATTGCCACATGTTGCTGTTCGCATTCCCAATCATCCATTAACACTGCAATTGCTCGATCAGCTCGAATTTCCTTTGGCTGCTCCTAGTGCCAATCCTTTTGGATATGTGAGTCCAACTACTGCTCAACATGTGAACGATCAGTTGGGTGATAAAATCCCATTTATCCTCGACGGTGGAGCTTGTCAAGTTGGACTCGAAAGTACTATCGTAGGCTTGATTGATGGTGTTATTACTGTTTTTCGTTTGGGTGGTTTATCGCTCGAATCCATTGAAGGTGTCGTTGGAAAAGTACAGGTTCGTTCTCATAGTTCTAATCCACAAGCTCCGGGAATGCTCGATTCTCACTATTCTCCTCGGAAAAAAGTCCTTTTGGGTATTATTCCCGAACTGCTTAAAAATCACCGCGACCAATCACCCGTTCTTATTCGCTTTTCCAGCTTATTAAGCGAATATCCCGAAGCCTTGCAATTAGTGTTAAGTCCGAAGGCATCCGTGTCCGAAGCAGCCATCAATCTCTTCAAATACCTCCGCCTCGCCGATCAATTCGGAACCTCGCTAATTCTAGCTGAATTGGTTCCCGAAATCGGACTTGGTCGTGCCATCAATGACCGATTAAAACGCGCTGCTTTTCATTGATTTTGGGCGTGCCCTTTTTGCTATTCCGTTTCACTACACAGCAACAAGGTCGGGCTGTTACGGGGTACGCTTCGCTTCCGTCCCAAGGGACCAAGCCCTTCACATCCCTCACGCGTTTTTATTAGAATGGAAATCTTGATTTTACTCGTTTTAATTATTTAAATAAAAACACCTATTTAATCAAATAGTGTGAATCGCATAATATTTTAGGAAAAAAACATAATAGAAATTCTAGGTGTAGGTATCACCTTTGATTCATAGGAAAGAAAGCATTAGTCATATAATTCTAATTTTTCCTATTAGGAAGGATTCAAGAATAATTGATTAATACTAGTTAATTATTCAAATACTCGATTTCCTATTTCGATTAAATAACCTTTAAATTAAATAACCATGAATTCAGGTAAAGTTTTATTAGGCGTCCTTGCTGGCGTTGCTGCAGGTGCTTTTTTAGGAATATTATTCGCTCCCGATAAAGGGGCAAATACACGAAAAAAAATAATTTCCAAAGGGGATGATTTTGCTGATGGATTAAAAGAGAAATTCAATGAGTTTCTAAATCAAATGGAAGATAAATATTCCGAAGTAAAAGACAATGCCGAAGAGCTTGTTGAATCAGGAAAAGCAAAATTCCAAGATGCTAAAATGGACCTTAAAAATCAAGTCAACGAAAAGGTAGGTCAATTAGCTCAAAATAATAATCACTAAAATCCCCTCAAATGAAATTAATTAACGTAAGTGTACTTTCATTACTTTTTTCAGTTTCACTGTTCACCATTTCGTGTACTAAAAAAGAAGGATGTACCGATATTCAGGCCGATAACTACGATTCTGAAGCAGATGAAAATACAGGTTGTCAATATCGCTATGTAACAACTATCGATATTTCAAACGTTCCAACTGCAAATCCAGCAGGTACTGAATGGGATATCGATGGTTCTGGTCCAGAATTGAAATTAAATTTTGGAAAAAACACGAGTTCAGGATATGACTATACCACTAATTCTGTTTCAGATGTGTTTGCTACTTCATTAACACCCAATAGCAACATACAATTCACGAATGAAACGTGGAAATACCAGCTCGTTGACGAAGATTTATTGAGTTCTGATGAAGTAATTGCTTCTGGAACATTTAACCCAATTTCACAAGGGAGTAATTCAATAATTACTATTTCAAACGGAAGTATTTCTTTGACATTTCATTATAAATTACAATAATGCACATTCAAATGGAAGATCAAGCAACTATAATGGAATCAATCCTTGAAAAGGGAGAATTATATACTCAAACAAATATTGAATTAATTCGATTGAAAACAATCGGAAAATCAGCTGAAGTGTTCTCTTCTTTAGCTGGAGGATTCGTAATTTTTGTGTCAGTATTAATTGTTTTAATGATGATTAATATTGGTGCAGCAATTTGGATAGGCTCTTTATTTGGTGTTTCATATTATGGTTTCTTTATAGTTGCTTGCTTCTATTTACTAATTACAATTATATTTTTAGCATTTAAAAATGTTCTTATAAAAATGCCTATTTCTAATCTAATAATTAATAATCTATATAAATTAAACTAATGAAACCTAATTCACTTATTGCCTTGAATCTACGAATAGAGGAATTGGAAGCAATTCGTGCTATTCAACATAAAGAGTTGGGATTCCAAATTCAATCAGTAATGGATAATCTTAAACCTTTCAATATCATTAAAACGGCTATTCATGACGTGATGGAATTGCCAAATATGAAAGGCGGAATCGGTAATTTAGCAATTGGTTCTATAACAGGTATTCTTGCTAAAAAAATCTTATGGGGAAATTCAATAAATCCTGTTAGATCAATATTAGGAATTATCACTCAAACACTGGTTACCAATGTTGCGACAAACAATGCCGAGGACATTCGTGATAAAGGTTCAAATTTAATTCAACCACTTATCCAACGTTTCTTTCAATACAGGAAAATGAAAAGAGCTGAATTAGAAAATAATAATTAATGGTTGGTTTATTTTCTTTCACCAAAGTGCAAAATTCAATCCTGCTTGTCCGTACCAACCTTGCAGCATTTCGAAGTTCCTAATCGGATAAACATATCCTCCGTGTATATTGATAAACATGTTTTTCTTCGATAAAAGATGCAATCCAAACGTAGGCGTAAACTGAATTCCAGAGCCAAATTGCTTTTGCGAAATCCCACCCATCTCCACTCCAAAATAGGGAATTAAAAACTGACGTTTCGGATTTTTCTCCAACGATAAATCCAAACCAATCGTGTACATGAACATCGAGTTTATCGACTTCCGATCACTATTCAAAATATTCAATTTCGAATATACCCGAACATGACTCGGTCCCGGATCATCATTCTGATCCACATTTGCATAAATAAGATATTCAACTGTTAAGCCCGAAAATAATCCAGTAGAATCACGTTTTTTTGGCTGATACATCGAATAACCTAATCCAGGCATAAACCAGGATTCGAATTTCTCTTTAGCCTCTTTCTTGCGAATATCATTCATTTCTTCCTGCGACCGATACCGGCCTTCATACCAAGCACTGTCTCCATGCCTTGTTTGACCAAAACTTCCTGCGTAAACTAAGCAGAGCAACAAACTTATAAGTAGGTGTTTTTTCATAGGATATTCAGGTATAACGTAGAAAGATTTAATCTCGTATATATTTCAATATCTCGGGTTCGTACCAATACTTCGGTGGCATGCCTTTAGTCTGATTTACTAGGATACGTTTGTTTTTCCAACTTATAGGAAATCCTTCTTCAGCATAATAATCGTATAAAATTTCTAGATCTATAATCCGATTTCCATCAAGCAAATAATAACGATTAATTGTCCCATTCGATTCTTCATAACCATTCAATATTTCTAATGTATCATTATAAAATCTGTATGTCCCTTCCACAATCGTATGTCCATAATGTCCACTAGAAGTACGTTTGTAGTTATTATTCGAATGAAACTCAAATGTCCAAAAACTACTCGCCCATTGCCCACGAAAGGTCTTCTCAATACCCTGAGCATTAATTTCATGGGAAACTAAAATGATCAGTCCAATTAAAAAATGTCTTACTAATTTCATTTAGTATTTTTTATCATCAATTAATCTAAGCTCGCTACGATAAGCCCCCCGAGCGGAATCAAACTTATGTATTCCCCATTTTTCCTCCAAAATGGCGGGCACGCAAATCTTCACATTTTCAAATCAAAACAGATATAACATTCTAATCGAAATGTACCCACCTTCCTATACCTAAACAGCACGCTTCGACAAAAGCTCAGCGCTCGGATATATGCGCTCCCTGAGCTTGTCGAAGGGAGCACATCATAAACTAGCAGTCCTTCCACCGTCAACGGGTAAATTAATACCATTGATATATGCAGCAGCAGGTGAAGCCAAAAACGTTACGGCATGAGCAATTTCTTCTGGTTTGGCAAAACGTTTCAAAGGAATCTCACCTAACATTTCCTCTTCTACATGAGCTACTTCTTGGTGTGTGCGAGCCGCTTTATTCGTAATGATTTGAGATAAACGTCCAGTCATAGTAGCACCCGGCAAAACATTATTCACCGTAATGCCATATTTTCCTAATTCATTGGCCATAGTTTTAGACCAATTTCCCACAGCTGCTCGAATGGTATTGGAAACTCCTAATCCATGCAAAGGAGCTTTTACCGAAGTCGATATGATGTTGATGATACGTCCATAATCAGCTTTAATCATTTCATTCACCACAGCCTGAACCAATACTTGATTACATAAAAGATGTTGGGTAAATGCGGCTTCAAAAGCTTCTGGACGAGCATCGGTTATTGGACCAGCAGCAGGTCCACCATTGTTGTTTACCAAAATATGAATGGGATTGCTTTTCGCAACAAAGGCTTTAACTACCGATTCAACTTGTTTCCAATCATTAAAGTCGGCTACCAAATAGTCGTTGTTGAGGTGATTGATTCGATCGAGTTCAATTTTTTCCTCTTTTAAACGCGTTTCATCACGGGCAAGAAGTACAATATGAGCACCTGCTTCGGCCAATTCACGAGCACAAGCACGTCCAATTCCTTGAGTACTACCGCATACCAGCGCTGTTTTTCCTGCGAGATTTAGTTCCATAAGACAAATTCAGGTTTTATTACCTTGCCTCAAAAATACTGCATATGCCAATCCAGCGTCCTTTTTCCTTTAAAAAGTGGATCGACGAAAACCGCCACTTACTCAAACCTCCAGTAGGTAATCAAGTTGTATATAAAACTGCCGACGATATAATCGTAATGGTAGTAGGCGGTCCAAACAAACGAAAGGACTATCACTACAACGAAAGCGAAGAATTTTACTTTCAGTTGGAAGGAAATATGACACTTAAAATCATCGAGGATGGCAAACCTGTCGATATTCACATCAACGAAGGCGACATCTTCATGCTTCCGGGCCGCACTCCTCATTCACCCCAACGTCCCGAAAATACTGTTGGTTTAGTAGTAGAATTAGTGCGTCCAAAACAAGAAAACGATGCCTTCATGTGGTTTTGTGAATCGTGCGGCAACAAACTCTACGAAGAATTCCTTCACGTCTCCGAT
>DAOOQW010000145.1:0-6007 GCA_035388945.1 Flavobacteriales bacterium | reverse complement strand
ACCTAAACAAATGCGTAATAACATCCCGATATTAGACTGTCTGATATATTCCTTAATAGACGGAGTTTCAGATTACCCGCAACTGTTTGTAGATGTTCCAAGACCTAAAATCAGGCTATTAAAACATATTTCAAAACTGGAAGCACGGTTTCTCCTAGAATCTTGTGCATCTTGATCTCCTAAGCAGGTACTGGTGGCAAGTTCCTTACAACGACCATTTACCCTCAACAATCCACTATTCAGCCCAAAACGGTCATTTTTGGATAATCCCGATTATTCGGGTTAAATTTGCCCACTTTCGTAAAACATGCTCAATATCAAACAGCAAACTATTCAGAAGTCCGTAACGCTCTCGGGGGTAGGCCTTCACACTGGAGTTCAAACCAATATGACCTTCGTTCCGGCTAAGCCGAATCACGGGATCAAATTCCAGCGGATCGATCTTCCAGGCTCTCCCATAATTGATGCCGACTGCGATAATGTCGTGGATGTTTCGCGCGGAACCACCATCGAACAAAGTGGCGCACGGGTAAGCACCATCGAACATACGCTGGCTGCCCTAACCGGATTAGAAATTGACAATGTTCTGATCCAACTCGATGGCCCTGAATGTGCCATTATGGATGGGAGCTCAATTCAGTTTGTTGATATTCTAAAAGAAGCTGAACCAGTAGAACAAAATGCAATTCGCGATTTCTTCGAGGTGCAAGAACCTCTTTTCTATAGAGAGACAGCCCGCAATGTAGAGATTGCAGCTTTGCCTTTAGATGACTATCGGGTTACGGTAATGGTGGATTATAATTCACCTGTGTTAGGAAGTCAACATGCTTCCATCACTGACATCCGTCAATTTGAAAAAGAAATTGCTTCGTGCCGCACCTTCTGCTTCCTCCACGAATTGGAGATGCTCTATAAAAACAATTTGATCCGCGGGGGCGATTTGAATAACGCTATTGTAATTGTGGATCGGGTTGTACAAGAAGATGAACTCGACAACATTGCAAAGATGCTTGGCAAACCTAAAGTTGCCGTAAAGCAGGAAGGTATTTTGAACAACATCGAGCTTCGTTATAAAAACGAACCAGCACGTCATAAACTATTGGATATTGTAGGCGACCTTACCTTAGCCGGTCGTCCGTTGAAGGCGCAGATATTAGCTGCTCGTCCTGGGCATGCAGCCAATGTCGCTTTCGCTAAAAAGTTAAAGAAAGCCATGGCGGATTCCGACAGGAAGGGCAGACCGAAATACAATCCGAGTCTTCCTCCGGTAATGGACATCAACAAGATCTCAGGCATTCTGAAACACCGCTATCCTTTCCTGATGATTGATAAGGTTATCTACCTTGACAATGAAAGTGTAGCAGCGGTAAAAAACGTAACGGTTAATGAGCCTTACTTTCAAGGACATTTTCCAGGAAACCCAATTATGCCGGGTGTTTTGCAAGTAGAAGCTATGGTACAGACGGGTGGAATTTTGGTTTTGAATACCGTTCCAGATCCTGAAAATTATTGGACCTACTTTATCGGAATCGAAAATTTCAGATTTAGAAAAATGGTATTACCGGGCGATACATTGGTCATTCAATGCGATCTCTTAGCCCCTATAAAAAGAGGTATAGCAAAAATGAGTGGAAGAGCCTTTGTTGGTAATACACTTGTATGTGAAGGTACTATGATCGCGAGCATTGTTCGCAAAGACTTATGAGTAGATTCCCTCTAGCCAACGTACACCCCGATGCAAAGATAGGTAACAACGTTACCATCGAACCCTTTGCTACCGTTCAAGCCGATGTTACCATTGGTGATGAATGTTGGATCGGACCAAATGCCATTCTATGGGATGGTACACGTTTAGGAAAAAATGTAAAAATTTATCCGGGTGCTTCTGTTTCTTCTATTCCACAAGATTTAAAATTCTCTGGCGAAAAGACAGAAACCTATATTGGTGATAACACGGTTGTGCGTGAATATGTAACCATTAGCCGCGGTACTACCGATAAATTCAAAACCGTTATCGGAAAGAATTGTTTGTTGATGGCCTACGTTCACGTAGCGCACGATTGTAACATCGGTAATCATTGCATCTTAGTAAATACAGTTCAGGTTGCCGGTCACGTAACGATTGACGATTGGGCTATTATTGGAGGAGCCAGTGCGTTGCATCAGTTTGTAAAAATTGGAGCGCACGTAATGATCTCCGGAGGATCACTGGTTCGCAAAGATGTACCACCTTACACCAAAGCAGCACGTGAACCATTGGCGTATGCCGGAATCAATACTGTAGGTTTGAGGAGACGTGGTTTCGCAGCAGAGAAGATCAGCGACATTCAGGAAATATACCGATACATTTTTCTGAAAGGCCTGAACAACTCAAAAGCGCTTGATATTGTAGAGAGCGAAATCGCGAAAAGCGAAGAGAAAGATTACATTCTTAATTTCATAAAGACTTCGGATCGTGGTATTATGAAGGGTTACGGATCGAAGGACTGAGGATCGTTATCCGTTAATGGTTAAACGTTAATCGTGGATCTCTTTTCGAAATAGGAAACGTCAAACCTTACGACCATTAACGATTAACGGATAACGATTAACTGAATTTGAAACTTCAAACATCAAACTCCAATACCATTTCTCCCATTCAAATCATCACACAAGATCTCGGAAAGCGTTTCAATCGCGAATGGATATTCCGAAACCTGACTTTTAATTTTACTACTGGAAATACCTATGCAATTACAGGTCCGAATGGATCTGGTAAGTCTACCTTATTGCATGTTCTTTGGGGGCAAGTACCAGCAAGCATAGGAACAATTCGTTACACTCAAGGCGATGTTGAAATAGAAGCAGAACAAATTCATCAGCACATCAGCATTGCCACTCCGTACATGGATTTGGTTGATGAGTTTACTTTAATTGAACAGCTACAATTTCATTTCAAGTTAAAAAAGAGTCGCGATGGAATGAGCTTAGGAAATATGCTCGATCGAATGAATCTCGCTCATGCTAAAGATAAACAGATATCGAATTTCTCTTCCGGGATGAAACAGCGGCTAAAACTGGCATTAGCATTTTTTACTGAAGCCGAAATTATTTTTCTGGATGAACCCGGCACTAATCTGGACAGTCAGGCCTTTGCATGGTATCTTAAAGAATTAAATGCACTACCAAAAACAACGCTCATTTTCATTGCCAGCAATCAGCCTGCTGAATATCCGGAGAATGCTGTTGTGTTGAATATTTCAGATTACAAGAAGTGAAAACGGTAAGTGGTAATTAGTGACTGGTAATCGGTTTATTGATTCTCCGTCAATGCTCTGTACCCACCATCAAGCGTATACAGTGAAGTGAAGCCCAGTTCACTCATTCGATCTGCGGCTTTTGCACTTCTGATTCCGCTGAGGCAATACACAAAATAGGTTTTGCTTTTATCAAGGTTTGCAATTTTTTGTTCAAAATCAGAGGCCTTAAAATCAATGTTGATTGCGCCTTCTATGTTACCTGTCTTAAATTCTTCTGCGGTGCGAACATCCAATACAACAGCATTAGAAGATTCCTTTACTTTAGATTGAAATGTAGCAACATCTAACTTTTCAATTCCCCTTGATGCGTTTACCGAATTTTCATTTCGGCTTGACGTTGAACATGCTGTCAAGGCAATTGCTAAAATTATGATAAGATTTTTCATGTGCTTGAAACTGTTTTAAGTCCTACGATAGATGCGATAAGTGTAATAATAAAAAATACCCTCCAGAAATCGGCTGGTTCTTTAAATATAAAGATACCAATCAATGCTGTACCCGCTGCGCCAATACCTGTCCATACAGCATAGGCTGTACCTATCGGTAATGTTTGAGTCGCTTTGTAAAGCAAATACATACTTAGTGAGAGGAAAACGAAAAATCCGCCAAACCACATTGCTGCAGTTGTTCCTGTAGATTCCTTTGCTTTTCCCAGGCAAGCAGCAAATGCTATTTCACAAAATCCAGCGATGATGAGGGTCAGCCAATTCATATTCAGTAAAGCTATATAGGTTTGTCTGGATAAAGAAGTAAAATCAGCATCGCATCCAAATTGATTCGGTTTTTGGAAACGGAATCAATGCGAAGTGGAAGAAAAGTAACACGGTAACAATCCAATTTGAACGCTACCTTATTTTTACTTTTTCTCAAATCTACCCGTGGCTTCAACTATTCGAATCCGAAATACGATCATCCGGGAATCCTGAGCTAAAGGCGTTTTATGCTGAGCCAGAGCATAACGAGGAACCATGGTTTCGCTGCTTGCGAATGGATGCATACGGTTAACCAATAATTGAACTGTATCTTCTGCCTTCTTTCCACTCAATTCCTCATACTTACCTTGTATAATGACGCTTTGCCAATTCGCCATGTCCTGAATACGATCCACTTCAAAGCAAACATTTGCATTTTTTCGCATCATCTCAATCTTCGTTCCTTCTCGCGTATGTGCCAGAATGTACTTACCATCATAAACGTATGTTATTGGAATAACATACGTAATGCCATCAGCCGAACATCCAATGCGACCGAGCAACTCGCTTCGCAAAAGGAAATCAATTTGAAGTTTATTCAATGTTCCAATCATAACAAATAGGATTATTTTGAATAAAAAGTTAGCGCCTTAATCCAAAAAGGAAAATGATAACAATCAGGTAGGTAGACTGACTTATCTCAGAAGTTTTCAAACTAAAAGGAACGTACTTCAAAATATAAAGTAAAACAAAACACACAACACCATGATCTCCGTACTAGGAACTACCTCAAAATACATTTTACAACCGGCATTGATTGATATGCATCGGCAGTCAACAGAATGGTTGTCCGTAACCGAACTTTGGAAACAGGAATTATCCTTTTATCAAAAGCTTCTTGACCAACACAACGCTACCAACACCAATGTTGAGTTTAAAAAACAAGTAGATCATTTTCAAAACCTCATTACGTACTACAACGGTGAACTCATCATCACATTTCAAAAAAAAATAAGAGAGCACGAACGTAAACTCGCACGCATGCTCCGGGAATTAAACGAATCGGATACAGAATATTTTAAGGAGCATAATGGACTGATGGAAGAACTCGATTCTTTCCAACAGAATTACCTTCTATTCAAGAAGACCTTTTACGACTTTATAGAAAAAGGATTCAGTGCATATTGATTTCAGTATCAAGCCAGACAAAGGATTGTTTTAAATCTTCGATCTCTTGAATTCTTCAACCCGAATTACAATAGAGAAGATCACAGCTTTAAAACAGTCCTTATTTTTTTACTAACAGCCATTCGGAAACTATTCTTTATCTTAGCATTCCATAAATTCAATCGAATGCGCCATTCTAAAATAATGGGTCTTGGGCACCATGTTCCTGAAACTGTCATCACCAATGAATACCTTTCAACCATCATGGATACAAACAATGACTGGATCGTTGAACGTACAGGTATTCATGAACGCAGGTGGATTGATCCCGCCAAGGATACCGTGGCAAACATGGCCGCAAAAGCTAGCCGCATGGCGCTTGAACGCGCAAAGCTCACTGAAAAAGATATCGACTTTATCGTATTCGCCACCATTACTCCCGATTATTTCTTCCCTGGCTCTGGTGTTTTGCTTCAACGCGAACTTGGCCTGGATGGAAGAATAGGGGCGCTTGACATCCGGAATGCTTGTTCGGGATTTATCTATGCACTTTCGGTGGCAGATCAATTTATTAAAACCGGTATGTATAAAACCATATTGGTTGTTGGTGCCGAAATTCAATCAACCGCAATAGATGCCACAACCCGGGGAAGAAATACGGCCGTTATTTTTGCCGATGGTGCCGGTGCAGCAATCCTCCAACCTTCCGATAAAGCGGGGATTCTCTCTACCCATTTACATTCAGATGGAAACTTTGCTGAAGAGCTCTATGTAAAAGATCCGGGCAGCAGTCGACCGAGAGAAGAGCGGCAACCCGATCAGATTCTGGACACTTCTACCTAAAAGGTA
>DAOOQW010000144.1:0-6029 GCA_035388945.1 Flavobacteriales bacterium | reverse complement strand
TTATTATTAGGCTGTAAATATTTTCACCCGTTCCATTCGGCAAATGAAATCCCGATTCTTCTGATATCGGCCCAAAAACCTGGATAAGATTTCCTTACTACATCTGGATTTCGAATGGCAATTTTTTTTAATACTAGTACTAATGGAGAAAACGCCATAGCCATACGATGATCCTCATAGGTTTCTGCAATTAAAACCCGATTGGGATCGATTTGCGAAGCGTCTAACTTAAATGCTCCATTACTATCGAACGTACATCTTATTCCAATCTTTGATAACTCTTTTGAAACAGCTTCTATTCGATTGGTTTCTTTATGAGGTAAGGATTGTAAGCCTGTAAAGCTTGCTTTAAGCCCTAATCCAGCTACTGTTACAGCGAAGGTTTGAAATAAATCGGGTGTCGTTAGACAATTAAAATCGAGGTCTGTTTTTTCTATAAGAATCTTCTGCAATTCAATCCCATCGGCTGTTTCGACTCCTAAAACTCCCAACTTTTTAAATTGTTCCTGACAAGCAGAATCGCCTTGAAGGGATTGAATAGTAAGTCCGGGAAGCTGTAAACTGGCTTTTTCTGACAAGGCTACACATGCATACCAATAAGAAGCTGCCGACCAATCTCGTTCAACTGGAATCTGGATTTTATGAATTGGAATGAAGGGTTGAACAAGAATAGAAGAGTCTGTTTGCAGCACCTGAAAACCACATTGTTTCATCAAAGAAACAGTCATATGTATGTATGGAGCAGAAATCAAATCACCTTGAGGAATTAACTCCAAAGCAGCCGACATACGAGGTGCAATTAATAAAAGTGCCGTTATGAATTGACTGCTAAGAGATGCGTCAACGTTTATTTTTCCGCCATGTAGCTGTTTTCCACGAATTCGAAGTGGAGCATATCCCGGTTTATCTACATATTCAATATCAGCTCCAGCTAATAGCAAAGCATCTACTAAAGGGGCAACCGGACGTTCCATTAAACGTTTAGAACCTTCTAAAACACCTTCATAGCCTGGAGTTGATGCCAATACTGCTAGTAAAAAACGAAAAGTCGTTCCACCTGCACCGGCATGTGCTAGATTAGATTTATCGTGTAAAAGTTGTTGAAGAATCTGCGTGTCTTCTGCATCCGAGTATCCAATTCCATTAACGATTCCAGAAGATATTTCCTCCAAAATTAATAAGCGATTGCTGATGCTTTTGGATGCAGGCAATTGAACACTTCCGTTTATACGTCGGGTACTGGAAACTAACTCAAGAACGTCGTGCATAAACTAGGTACTGATGAAGCGCAATTAGAATTTGATCTTCAGCTGGAGCTTGCTGATAATGAACAATTCCGGGAGTTTCTAAAAGGCAAAAGGTAATCTGTCCGGATGTGTTTTTCTTGTCCACTTTCATGAACTCAATAAGTGCGGGAATATCCGATTCACCGAACAAAAAAGGGTGGAAATATCGTCGGTAATACTGATTAAACTCTTCAATTAATTCCGGATGTTTTAAAAAGCCAGTATTCTTCGATAAAATTAATTCAGCTAATATTCCGGAGGCAACAGCAAATCCGTGAGGGAAATGAACATTCTTACTTTCCGAAAAGGCCTCAAATGCATGTCCGAATGTATGTCCCAAATTGAGCTGTTCACGAACACCTTTTTCTTGGAAATCTAAATCCGTGATTCGCTTCTTAAACAACACATTCTCCCGAATTAATTCATCCCATTGGGAATACTTAAGCGGATGAATCTGTTGAATGAACTCCCATTGCTCATCGCCCGAAAGCAAAGCATGTTTAATGACCTCGGCAAATCCTGAGATTAATTCCGTTTCGGTTAAAGTTTGAATGAAAGGTGGATAAATGAGCACTGCTGATGCTTGTTGAAAAACACCGAGCATGTTCTTATTCCCCAAAAAATTCACTCCCGTTTTGCCACCCGAAGAGGCATCTACCATGGCAAGCAAAGAAGTTGGGATGTGCATGAACGACATACCACGCATGAAAATGGAAGCGGCAAATCCACCTAAATCACAGGCAATTCCACCTCCTAAAACAATCAACAAACTTTTTCGACTAGCTCCGTTTTTCAAAAGTGATTCGCACAGCCATGAAACCGTTTCAAGTGTTTTGGAATGTTCTCCTGTTTGTTCGAGCACAAGAATTTGTGGAGATAAATCAGGATTCTGTTGAAGAAAAATGGGCAAACAATCGCGATGCGTATTTGAGTCGCAAAGCAGAAATATACGATCCGGCTGAATTTTATTAACCAGAATTGAACATGATTGGAGCGTGTCTGTTCCACATTCGATGTATGGATTGGTCGAAATTGGCTCCTTATTCATGTGGGTAAAAGTAGTATAATCCGGTTGGAAGAACGTTAGAAGAAGCTATATCTGGTTTGATAAATTCTGTTAGGTTTGCCAAATAATCTGCGCCGCATGGTGTCCTTTGAAAATACAGAAATCGCTTTTAAGAGTAAAAGCAATCAGGAATTAAGTAAAGCCTGGTGGTTGTTTCGGTTTATCGGTAGCAACCAATTAGTTCGAATAGCAAAACCTTTTGCAGGAATAGCTGTGAATATCGGATTTCCATTCCGATACATGATTAAACAAACCATTTTCCAGCATTTTTGTGGTGGAGAAAACATCGGTGACTGTGAGCATACAATTGCCCATCTGGCTAAATATCACGTCCATACCATTCTCGATTATTCGGTAGAAGGAAAAGAATCGGAAGCTGATTTTGATCGAACGACACAGGAAATTATTGATACGCAGGAACGTTCTGTCTTAGATGAACACATACCATTTTCGGTATTCAAACTCACTGGTATTGCACGTTTCGCTATTTTAGAAAAAGCTAGCTCCGGAGAGACTTTAACTGAAGCAGAACGTAGCGAACTTGACCGAATTCGTCACCGAGTTGAACGCATCTGCAAACGTGCTTCAGAACTCGAACGTAGCGTGATGATGGATGCAGAAGAAAGCTGGATTCAGCCTATTATGGATGAATTGATGCTGGAAATGATGAAGCGTTTCAACAAAGAAAAAGCTGTTGTTTACAACACCTTCCAAATGTATCGTCACGATCGTTTAGCCAAGTTAAAAGAGTTACATGCTCAAGCATTGGAATTTGGATTTTACCCTGGAGTGAAGCTTGTTCGTGGTGCTTACATGGAAAAAGAACGTGCTCGTGCTTTGGAAATGAGCTATCCATCACCAATTCAACCCGACAAAAACGCTACCGACCGCGATTACAACGCAGCATTAACGTTTATGATGGAGCATATCGATCGTTTTTCGATTTGTGCCGGTTCGCATAATGAAAGTAGCGCTGCTCTCCTTATCCAATTGATGGAAGAAAAGAAAATTCCTAAAAACGATCAGCGTGTATATTTCTCCCAACTGCTTGGAATGAGCGACCACATTAGCTTTAACCTTTCTCATGCTGGTTATAATGTAGCTAAATATGTTCCGTATGGCCCTGTAAAAGATGTACTTCCATACCTCATTCGAAGGGCGGATGAAAACACTTCCGTTGCCGGACAAACGAGTCGTGAATTAAGTTTACTCAACAAAGAGCGCACACGCAGGAAAAAATAAGTAGCTGACTTATTCGTTAGCTTGAAAATTGGGAGATGGAATTTCGTTTGACAAGTGTGTTAATAGGATTACTGGTAAGCATGAGCTGTTATGCTCAGGTTTTTCCGCCAGTTAATTGCAGTAATTTAAATGGTCAAACAGTTAACCTTCCTACATCCAAGGAAAAATATGCTGTTTTACTTGTCACATTTGGCAAAAAGGGAAATGAAGCTGCCGAAACTTGGGTAGATCCTTTGGTTCAGAAATTTATACGTAAAAGTGGATTGTTGGATGCTTTTTTTACGGCTGATGTGTATGCCCTTTCAATTGTGAATAGTGCAGAATGGGCGATGATACGTTCTCAGGATCAGAAAATTAAGGCAGATATTCCTTCTGAACTTATTTCGAATTTGGTTTACTCCCAAACGAATCCTCAGCCAATTCTGGATGTCTTAGGTGAAAAAGCTAAGAATACAGCCACCGTTTTATTGATTCAATCGGATGGAAAAATCATTCGAATAGTTTCTGGAGATTATTCCGACAAAAAACTGGAAGAACTGGAAGAAGGATTTGAATAAAATAAAGCGACACTCTTTCGTATTGTTTCCATTTAAACCCTGTTTTTTGTAGGTTTGGGTGATTAATTCTCAAGCATGAAATCAGTATTCTGTGTTTTACTAGTAAGTGTGCTTTCGCTTCTTTCCTGCACCGCTCCTGATACGGTTCAATTATCTGGTTATCAGGGCACTCCTGAACAAGGCTTGTTTGCCTCTATTCCTATTTGCTATTCAACTCTTCCAATAGCATTGGGTGATACCTTGAGCGAGGTTCGTGAAAAAACACAGGTTTATGAGGATTTGAATCCTACTAACTTGGAAGAATATTCAACCCTAGAGTGGACAGAGCATCATGCTGAAAATGGGACCGATTCAGTAATACGTTGCACATTCAAGAATCAACGATTGGTTCATTTTAGTAGTGATACTTATTTGGATGAGCTATGCCCAACAAAAACAGAGCTCATAAGTCGGGTTGATCCTATGTTTACGTGCATGTCGGAAGTAAGACCAATTTTATATTTCGGTAAAAATTTGAGTTTTACACAAGTGGATGATGCACTTGCACAACATTATCAAATACTAAAACAAGATTCGGGGTATAAAGGACTCAAATATGAGATTGGTTATACCGAAGACAGTATGAAAGTGACAATTGCCGCACATTCTTAATCCTAACACATGAGAATACAATTACGCAACACATTACTTTTCACCTTTCTTTTAAGTGGAACATGGGCATTTTCACAAACTGATGCATTTCGTTCCGAAAGTTTGGAATTATTGAAAAAAGGAGAAGCAGCTAAAGCATTAGAAAAAATGAACAAAGCTGTTAGTATTGCTCCTGAACAAGGTGAAAACTGGTTAGTTCTTGGTAAAGTGCATATAGCCATGAATGATCGAAAAACAGCGCTTAAAGACTTCCGTAAAGCTGATTCTTTGAAATTAGCGACAGGTGATTTTTATTTAAATTATGGAGTAGCACTTTTCGACAATGGGAATTCAAAAGAAGCTTTTCCACTTTTTGAAAAAGGAATAAAAGCTGATCCTAAAAATTATGAGTTGTATTACAATAGAGCACTAGCTTGGATTGAGCTTGAAAGGCTAGATGATGCCATGAATGACTTGAATACAACAATTGAATTAAAAAATGACTTTACTGACGCATATCTTCAACGAGCAATGCTTAGCTTTGAAGATGAGCACTTCAAGTTTTGTATTAAAGATTGTGACCAAGTTTTAGCCTTAAATCCGAATAGTTCTGAAGGATATTTCTATCGTGGAATGGCAAATGGAAGTAGCGGTAATCATGCTGCTGCAATTAAAGATTTCGATAAAGCATTAGAGATGAACCCTAAGAATGACGAAGCTCTATGTCGTCGTGGTGCAGCTAAAATGTTATCGGGAAATAAAAAAGGAGCCTGTATCGATTGGAAAAAGGCTGTAGAATTGGGAAATGATGAGGCTCAACAATATCTAGAAGTAAATTGTACTGCTGAATAACAAACTATGAAAACACTATCTGGATTTCTGTTTCTGTTCCTTCTTGGCACTCAGTCGATGTTTGGGCAAACACTTTCAACGCAAATAAGCACCCTTTACAATGATGGAGTGGCATTAATTGGTGAGAAGAAATATGCGGAAGCACGATTGAAATTAGATCAAGCAGTTCGTTTAAAAAGCGATTATGCAGAAGCTATTTTTGCACGTGGTACCTGTAGTTTAATGTTAAATGAGCGGGAAAAATCGTGTATCGACTTTGCAATGGCTTCTAAACTAGGTTGGAAAGCTGCTGATGAATATGTGACGAAATACTGTGGAGCCGATGCAATCGGACGAAAAGTAAAGCCTGTAGAACCTAAAAAAGCACCGGGTGTATCTAAGTAAATTTTGTTTTTC
>DAOOQW010000143.1:0-6041 GCA_035388945.1 Flavobacteriales bacterium | reverse complement strand
CAACTTTAGGATGCTGTTGTTCGATGAAACTACGTTTGATCGTTCCTTTCTTCCCGCAAATCACACCTTTTTGAGATTCCAAACTTCTGTCAATCGAATGCCAGACTTCATTCTTCTTCCATTCTTGGATTGCATTAACACTGAAATAGGTCTTGCGAGGATATGTTTCCAACGATTGACCTTTTGTTGTAAAGCGACTGAATTTTTGTTCATGCATGGCTTCTCCCTTAAATGTTATTAAGGAATCAAATACCTTTTCTTCAAAATAGTCAGGAACCGGATAACCATGCACGGTCATTTTACTGTTCAAATAGAACCGAGAATCAGCGAGTGATTGAAAAGGAATCTGTGCCCAAAGTAAACATGCACTTTGCAACACCGATATAAATAGCAATCCGAATTTAAGCATGCTCAAAAGTAAGCATTAGCTCGAAAAGCATAATCGAATAAATAGGGGATAGAAATAGAGTTTTTCTAACTTCGTAAAAAAATTCCTATGTACTTGCTCAATACTCGGATAATCCTTAGTGCAATTGTTGGTACCTTTCTTTTTCTTTCTGCCTGTAAAAAATCGGCCGAACCACTTAGTTATACAAAAGAATATCCCGAAATGACTTTCACGGTTGATACAACTTCTTCAACTGGTGATATGCTTTTAGGTGTTCAAGCAGTTCAAACCGATGTGGTGAATTACCTGTCGGAAAACGGTTTTACAGTTAACAATCTCAAATCGGTTAAAGTAAGTTCGATTCAAATTGCAGTTATTACATCAGGTAAAACGCTCGATTTCTTCAAAAAACTCGAAGTACGTTTATCTAATCAAGGTGCAGGGAATGTGATATTTGCCTCCAAAGAATTACCTGATAGTTTTACCGAAACCACTACTACTATTACTCCTTCTGATGTTAATTTAGCGGAGTATTTTAAACAAGGTGAATTAGAATTCAGTTTTTACGGTCGAAACGATTTGCAAATCTTACCTGAACCTATTCAAATGCGTGCTAAAATCAACGTACAAGTTGATGCCCGCCTAGGAAACTGATCTTATCGCTTCTCCGCATTCTGCCAAGTCTTCCAACTTTGTGAAGCTTGTATTTCGAGCATAGATTGTCCGTTATGTACCATTGCTCCGGCTTCTTTTGCCTTCTTCAAGAATAAAGTTTCAGCAGGATTATATACCAAATCATACGCTAAGTGCTGATTTGTCAATAAATGATAGGGTAACTCGGGAGCTTGATCTATATCAGGAAACTGACCAATAGGTGTGGTATTTATGATCAAGGGATGAAATCTAATCACATGCTCGTTGATGTCTTCCCAACCTATTTCTTGTTCACCTTCTGGATTACGACTAACGAATAACGTATCCACACCTAACTTATATAAAACATACGCTACAGAAGTTGCACTAGCTCCTGTTCCTAATATCAGCGCACGCTCAAACCATGGACGCATCAAAGGTTTGATGGATTCTTTAAATCCATATATATCCGTGTTAAATCCTTTAAGTCGGTAACCGGGAATTTTTTGTCCCTCAAATGCCTCTTCGACTTCTTCTACCACAACTGTATTGACAACCTGTAATGCTTCGGCTGGACCAAAAAGTTCGTCTAGATAAGCACAAATATCAGTCTTGTAGGGAATAGTAACGTTAAGCCCTTTCAAACCTGGGTTTTTAGTGAGCAAACGAGGGAAATCATCCAAACCATTCAGTTCAAATGTTTCGTATTGAGCATCAAGGATTTGTTCCTGCTCGAATTTTTGAGCAAAGTATGCAGGGGAGAAGGTATGGGCCAGTTTTCGACCTAAAAGTCCGTATCGACGCATGTATCAATACTTACTCATCGATGGATCTACTTGTTCAATCCAAGCAAAAATTCCACCTGTAAGGTTATATACATTCGTAAATCCTTGTTGCATAAGATAACGAGTTACGTTACCAGAACGCCCACCAGATTTGCATTGTAGAACAACAGGAATATCTCTGCGAATCGAATCCAAATGTTGAGGAATAGTTCCCATAGGAATGAGTTCGCCTTGAATATTAGCAGCCTCATACTCATAATCCTCGCGGACATCAATAAGTTGATGCTCTTTCCCCTGATCGCGCCAGCTTTTCAATTCTGTAACGGATATTTCCTGCATGCTTAAACGGTTTGTTTGAGTTTGTGAAGTTCTTCTGGTAGAAATTGGAAAAAGGTATCGCCACGCAATCCCAATCTCAATGTTTCCAATGGAATTACGTCATCGTGCGAAATATTCCCCAAGTTTACATTAGCTCCAATATGTTTAATAAACCAAGCTTGCTGAGATTTAACCGGCGCTTCCCACAAAATTTTGTCGGAAGGAATTTTGGATAAAATACGATTTACCAATACAACGTGTGCTGTTCCATTAGGACGATAAATACCCACATTTCCAGCTTCGCGCGCTTCTGCAATTACTTTCCAAGATCCAGCATCCAGCTCAGCTTTCATCATCGAAATCCACTTGGCAGGAGCAATTAAAATTCCTGCTTCTTTGGAACCAACTTCCGATAGGACACGATAGTTTTTAGCTAGTTTGGAGATATAATCACACTTTTTACCGTGATCTAATACGATTGATCCATCAGACACTTCACACGTATCTAATCCAAGATTATCAATGTATTTGCGGTATTCATCGAATTTATTTCGAATGATAAATGCTTCAAATAAAGTTCCTCCAACATAAACACGCAGACCAGCATCCTGATATAATTTAATCTTCTCTTTCACATTCTTGGCAACCAATGAGGTTCCAAATCCCAACTTAATTACATCAGCTAAATGTCCCGAATGAGCAATAAAATCTTCTGCCTGACGGAAACTCAACCCTTTGTCCATCATCATGGTAACTCCCGTTTCGCGAGGTTGAGCGCTGCGTTCGGGTAAATAAGGTAAAATATTAATCATTCTTTTCTTGATCTCTGTAACGTTCGACAAGCTGCGCAATTTGGGCGTTCATTCCAAAGCGCGGTAATTCTTCTTGCATTTTAGGTCCAAGAGCTGGATCGGTCGCTAATGCGATTTCAGCCAACATCAAAGCTTCCTGCAAATTTCCTTTATGTAATTCTACCTCACACGATTGAAAAGTCAAACGTGCATCTCCGGGATGGTATTTAAAACATTCTTGCATGAGTGTTTGCGCTTCATCAACCCGACCTTGTTCAAGTAGTAGATTACACATAAACACCCAGATATCTTCATTTTCGGGCTCAAATTCCAGGACTTTTCCGTACGATTCTTCAGCTTCATTCACAAAGCCCAACTTCAACTGCAAATCACCTAGAATAAACCAAAATGTACCACGAGTAGGATCTAAGTTGATTCCTTTCTTCACATAGGAAAGCGATTCATTACTTCGATCTAAGAAATCCAGTACCACTCCAATACCTATCCATGCATCAGGTAAAAACTCATCCATGGCCGAAGCCTGCTGATAATATTTTAACGCTTCGGGATACTTATCCAAATTCTCGTAACACTCGCCGATGTATAAAAAAGTCATCGCATCGGGTTCTTCTAATTTGAAGATCTCTTTATACGACTCAATTGCTTGCTCATATTGCTCACTAGCAGCCTGACAATTCCCCTTATTAAACCAAGCACTGGCAAAGGTTTCATCAATAACTGTTGCATAATCAAATGCTTCAATTGCCGGAATATACTGCTGTTGCTTACTGTGCAAATGACCTAATGCATACCAAGCTACTTTCGAGTATGGATGTTCATCGAGGAATGAATTGAAATACTTTACTCCAGCCTCGAGTTTATTGGTCACATCGAAACAAAACGACATTTCATACAAAGCCGATTCATTCTCCGGATTCAGCTTTAAACAGCGACGTAGATAACGTGCAGCTTTTCCGTATTTACTTTGATTTTGAAACTCAAACGCAATGAAGAGATAGATTTCCTCTATTCGACGATCGATACGTAAGGCAGCTTTGTAAGCTTCAATTGCCTCAGCCGGACGACCCAACATGGCATAAATTCCACCACGTGTAACGAATATTTCGGGATTGCCGGGTTCGAAAATTTCAATCTCGTCCAACAGTTTTAACGCAGCTTCATATTGACCATCGGCCGACATGAGCTGAGATTTACGCAAGATGAAATAAGTAGAATCTGGATATTGACCAGAAGCAAATTTGATTGCTTTAAGGGCTTTTTGGTGATGATTCTCGTGAATGTAAAATTCAACGATGTTTTCTAAATCATCTCGGTCGAAGTAATACTGTTCATTCAAGCGCAGCATTCGCTCAAACCGTTTAACAGCGAACTCCGGATTCTCATTTTCTTCTGAAAATTCATTCATACGCCGCCATCTAATTGGTTTCTGCAAAACTAAGAAATAATGCCCGTTTGGAACCGGAAGTTTTTAACAGAAATCCTTCGCGGGAATCATATAGTTGAAGACGAGTTAATTAGGTTTCAACTTCACGATTGATAACGGTTTAGGTCAGTCCAAATTGTCGCCGTTTTTAATGATTTTATTCACAATTTCACCCCGATTTGAGCTCAAGAACAGAAGCCTAAGTGTCAATTCGACAAGTTTTTCCTAACATTGCCAACGCCAAATAGGAATTCAGCTCGAAATAGTTGCATTTCGGCACATTCAGAATATACATGGAGAAATATGTCTGTATTCACGGTCACTTTTATCAGCCGCCCCGTGAAAATGCCTGGCTGGAAGTAATTGAACAACAGGATTCTGCCTATCCATATCACGACTGGAACGAACGAATTACCTACGAATGCTACGGTCCAAACGGAACTTCCCGTATTCTCGATAAGGACGAAGCAATCATCAACATTGTCAATAACTACGAGAAAATAAGCTTCAATTTCGGTCCAACGCTTTTGCAATGGATGGAACAACATACGCCTGCAGCCTACAGTCGTGTGTTATCGGCTGATCGAGTTTCTCAGCAACATTTTGGTGGTCACGGAAATGCACTCGCACAAGTGTACAATCACTTGATCATGCCGCTTGCCAATCGTCGTGATAAAGAAACTCAAGTCATTTGGGGAATCCAGGATTTCGAATACCGATTTGGTCGCAAACCCGAAGGTATGTGGCTCGCCGAAACAGCTGTCGATACCGAAACTCTAGAAGTGCTTGCCGAAAACAATATTCGTTTTACCATTCTCGCTCCGCGCCAAGCTTCTCGAGTGAAATCTCCCGATGGAAATTGGATAGATGTTTCGGGTGAAAAAATTGATACCTGTCGCCCATATACCTGCAAATTACCATCGGGAAAAAGCATCGTTTTGTATTTCTACGATGGACAAATTTCTCAGGATATTGCATTCAAAGGCTTACTAATCGACGGGAAAGAATTCGCTACGCGTCTTACTGATAAGGTTTCGGGAAGCGGTAAAAGACTGGTTCATGTAGCAACCGATGGAGAAAGTTACGGTCACCATCATCGACACGGTGATATGGCTCTGGCTTATTGTATCGACTACATCGAAACAAATAAACTCGCAACTCTCACTAACTACGGACAATTCCTCGATTTAGTGCCAGTCGATTGGGAAGCCGAAATTTTCGAAAGTAGCTCTTGGAGTTGTGTTCACGGTGTGGAACGCTGGAAGGCTGATTGTGGCTGTAGTTCGGGTATGAATCCTGGTTGGAAACAAACCTGGCGAGCACCTTTGCGTGAATCCTTAAACTGGCTTCGTGACCAACTTTCGGTTGTATTTGAAAAAGAGCTAAGTCGCTACATGGCAGAACCTTGGAAAGCTCGTAATGAGTATATTCAAGTGGTTCTGAATCGGAATGAGCAATCGGTGAATGATTTTCTGAAACAACATTGTCGGATTGTACCACAAGGAGATCACAAAACTCGGGTGATGCGTTTGCTCGAAATGCAACGTCATGCTATGTTGATGTACACAAGCTGTGGTTGGTTTTTCGATGAGATTTCGGGAATTGAAACCACTCAGATTTTGCAGTACGCCGATCGAGCCATTCAGTTAGCCGAAAGTGAAAGTAGTATAGTGCTCGAAAAG
>DAOOQW010000142.1:0-6072 GCA_035388945.1 Flavobacteriales bacterium | reverse complement strand
GCCTTGCCGACTTTATTGGAAGTTGGTAATGCCGCTCTTCAAATGAATGATTTTCAGCTACATTAAATAATGTTAATGCGATTGATTCCTTACCATTTAAACGAATGGAATGTGCAAATAGATTTACCTTTCTAGTACATCCATTTGATATGATTACTTCTTGTACTCCCAAATCACCTGAAAATACTTTTTTAGTGTAAATCTCTTGCTTCAAATTATCAAACGCGTCATACCTAATTAATGAACGTATGTCTTTGTTTATTAACTCTATACGATTAATTCCACAATACTTAATTGCTTCTAAATTAACATCTGAAATTCTTAATGAATCTTGTTCTATAAGTAAAATTGGATTGGGACTATTTTCAAATATACTCCTATGCTCAATCAACGTATCGTTAAGCCTGCTAATGAAATATTTTACTATGAAGTAAAACAAAATACCAGTACAGAATATTATTGCAACACTTAAGAAGATATGGTTTCCATTGTTTTCAGCAGCTAAATTGGACGTAGTAGTTGAACCAAAATATTTACTGAAAACAATCCATGATAATCCTAAAATAATATATGCACCTGAAATCTTAATTTCAGTGTTTTTCATGCTAGTGAGGTTGGGTAGGTGCGAGTATACAAAAATATTAATACTTGTAAATACTTTTGTTTCAATGGTTGAGGTGCATTTGTACTTTCAAGTGTTCAGAAATCTCGAATCAATACCACTTCTTTAAATTGGTACTTCTATATTTACCTTTTTAAATCTCAGGAATGCCTAAAATCAAATTCAAAGCACTTCTCCCGCATTTGGTGGCGGTCGCAGTATTTTTACTTCTAATCTTTACTTATTTCCCCGAATTGCTTGATAATAAAAGCCTTCGCATGGATGATGTAGAGCAGCATAAGGGAATGTCAAACGAATTAGTCGACTACCGTGAACGAACCGGAGAAGAAGCAATCTGGACTAATGCCATGTTTGGTGGTATGCCTGGTTATATGATTTCTACCGTTTATCATGGTAACTTATTACGATATGCCGATAAAATCCTGAAAATGGGATTGCCTCGCCCTGCAGATTCCATGTTCGTTCTTATGCTTGGGATGTATGTTTTGCTTCTAAGTTTCAGAGTGAAGCAACCTTTAGCTGTCTTAGGTGCTGTTGTTTATTGCTTTTCCACTTTCAATTTACTGAGTATGGAAGCAGGACATATGTCTAAGATTGATGCTATGTCTTATATGCCTTGGGTTTTAGCTGGATTGGTAAATGCTTTCCATGGGAAAAGATTATGGGGGGCCTTATTGATGGCTGTTTTTCTCAGTCTTCAAATCAAAGCAACTCACTTTCAAATAACCTATTACCTTTTCTTTATTCTTGGTTTCTTCTCGATTACTTATTTAGTTGATAGCATTCGTGAAAAAACACTTCCAAACTTCCTTAAAACATCTGCATTTCTTGTAATTGCTGTATTGTTGGGAATCGTAACGAATATTTCCTCACTCTATACAATTTACGACTACGGTAAAGACTCCATACGTGGAAAGTCTGAACTTACAAGTAAAGCAGCTACCGAAAATTCAGGCTTAGATGCTTCTTATGCTCTTCAATATAGCTATGGTGTTGGAGAGACTTTTTCCTACATGATTCCCAATGTATATGGTGGAGCTTCAAATTTAGGATTAGGTGAACAAAAAGATGCTTTAAAAGAAGCCGAAGCCCAATACAAACCAATACTGGAGAATCTTCCCCAATATTGGTCTTCTACTTCAACTACAGGTCCTTTCTATGCTGGTGCATTGATTTGTTTCCTTGCGGTTTTAGGATTCTTTTTCGTTAAATCGCGCATTAAATGGGCAATTTTAGCTTCCATTATCCTAGCTTTCATGTTGGCGTGGGGAAGTAATTTCGAAGGCTTCTCACTTTGGATGCTTGAACATTTTCCCGGTTACAACAAGTTTCGAGCGGTGAAAATGACCTTAATCATTTCCGATTTTCTCATTCCTTTAATTGCAGTTCTTGGTCTTTCGGAAATCATTTCTAATCCAGAAATTATCAAAGAAAAAAAGATTGGATTTTTTGCCGCTTTCGGTTTGACTGGTGGTTTGAGTTTGCTTTTTTATCTCATGCCCGATTTCTTTTTCAGTTTTGACTATCTAAATCCTGCATACCATGATCAATTAATGAATATGGCACAGCAACAAGGGATGGATTCCAATAGTGCCAATTCATGGATGGATGGTTTAATTTCAAGTTTAGAATCTGTACGTGTGGTAATTTTTAAAGCAGATGCCATTCGTGCCTTTCTTATTATTACTCTAGGAGCTGGAATTCTCTTTTTATACAGTAGAATGAAGTTTAATCCACTCATTCTAGCAATCGCTTTTCTACTTATTTCGGTTGCAGATATTTGGTCGGTTGATAAGCGCTACGTTAATAAAAAGGATTTTGTAACAAACGCAAAATCAGCAGTTCCATTTAGTCCATCTCAGGCAGATGAAGCCGTTTTTGCTATGGAATTGCAGCGCGATCCTTCGCTACAACCCAAAGTGGCGTCTTTTACTTCGGAAGGAATTCAGCGAGCAAAAAAACTAGGCGTTGGAGCCGATGAAGCAAAATATCGCTTTCGTGGATTGTTAGCTAATACCGATTACCGTGTTTTAAATCTTGCAGCTAATACCTTTAATGATGCCGGAACATCATTTTTCCATAAATCAATAGGTGGTTATAGTGCAGTAAAATTAGAACGGTATCAAGAATTCATCGAAAATCACATCAGTGCAAACATTGAGTCCTTAAAAAAAGCATTTAGTAATCGTCCAACCGATTCGAGTTTGACTGCTGCAATGAGTCAATTGTATGCACTTAATATGCTCAATACTCGTTATATAATATACAACGATCAAGCGCCTCCTTTGGTTAATAAAAGTGCTTTAGGGAATGCATGGTTTGTCTCCAATATTAAACAAGTTGAGTCGGCCGATGCTGAATTAAGTGCCTTGGATAGTTCATTTAATCCAGCAACTACTGCTATAATAGACAAACGATTTGCTGATCAACTTAGTGGTTTGAATCCGAAGATTGATTCTTTGTCAAGTATTCGTCTCGAAAGCTATCAGCCGAATCTCTTAAAATACGCTACATCAGCCAACTCCGATCAACTAGCCATTTTTTCAGAAATCTATTATGCAAAAGGTTGGAACGCATATATTGATGGTCAATTAGTCCCTCATTTACGTGCTAATTACATCTTACGAGGAATGAAAATTCCAGCTGGTAAACATGCACTGGAGTTCCGTTTTGAACCTGAAACATATTTTACAACCGAGAAAATTGGAATGGCAAGCTCTGGATTCCTAATTCTATTGGTAATAACCCTTCTACTTTGGGATATCAAAAAACGAAATTCAGTTAGCGAAAAAGCATAATATGTGCGGAATTGCGGGGTACTTTCAGACTTCTTCTCGGTTAAATACTGGGCATATCAATCGCATGACTTCAATTCAGAAGCATCGTGGTCCTGATGCATCTGGTCATTTTGAACATCCTCGTTGTGGCTTAGGACACCGGAGATTGAGCATTCTCGATCTATCAGAAGCCGCAAACCAACCATTCTACTCAACCGATGGCCGGTACGTGATTGCATACAACGGTGAAGTATATAATTTCAAAGAAATTGCCTCTGAGCTTGAGGTAAACTGGCGCACTACTTCCGACACTGAAGTTATTCTTGAAGCATATATTAAATGGGGATCTTCCTTTATTCAGCGGATGAATGGAATGTTTGCTATTGCTATTTTCGATACACAGCAAGAGACGCTTTTTGTTTGTCGTGACCGGATGGGTATAAAGCCGATTTTCTATTATCGAGATGAGCAATCATTTATCTTTTCTTCTGAATTAAAAGGTTTATTAGCCTTGCGCCCCGATATTCAACTTAGCTTAAATCGACAAGCTGTTGAAGAATATCTGCATTTAGGTTACGTTCCTGAACCACTCAGCTTGTGTAAAGAAATAAGCAAGTTTCCAGCAGGATATTATGCTATCATTTCTTCGACCGGTATGGAATTGAAAGCCTATTGGGAAATGGCTGATAAGATATTACCCGAAACAGAAAAAGACGAAGCTCGAGCTAAAGAACAACTCAAGCAACTTGTCAATAGTGCTGTTCGCTATCGAATGATTAGTGATGTGCCATTTGGTACTTTTCTAAGTGGCGGAATTGATTCGAGTTTAGTTACTGCAGTTGCTCAAAACAACTCTGACAAACCTATCAATACCTTCTCTATCGGATTCTTAGAAAGTAAACATAACGAAGCGCAATTTGCTCATGATGTGGCTCGCCATTTAGGTACTCGCCATCATGAATTTACAGTTACTGAGCAAGATGCAATTGAGATGATCGATCAATTTGTCGATGCTTATGATGAACCTTATGCCGATTCGTCTGGAATTCCTACCATGTTGGTTTCTAAACTAGCTCGACAACATGTTACCATGACGCTTTCGGGTGATGGTGGAGATGAGCTGTTCTTAGGATATGGTTCTTATACCTGGGCGAATCGAATGGCAAATCCATTAGCTCGGTTGTTTAGATCACCTATTCACTCATTACTTTCTTCAGCTAAGAACCAAAAATATCAGCGTGCTGCTTATCATTTTGAAAAGTCTGCCCATCCATTAAGCCATATTTTCTCTCAAGAGCAGTATTATTTTTCTGAACAAGAAATCCAACAACTTCTTGTAAAACCTTCAGGTACAACCTGTGTCGAAGAAAAATTAGATTCCATACTTCGAAAACTGCAACCAGCCGAAGAGCAAGCATTTTTCGATATGCGTTATTATCTCAAGGATGATTTACTGACTAAAGTTGATCGTGCTACTATGCAATTCTCATTAGAAACACGAGTACCACTTATCGATTACCGAATTGTTGAATTTGCCCTTAATCTTGATTCTTCTCTCAAATTGAAAAAAGGAATTGCTAAATATTTATTGAAGGAAGTGTTGTATGATTATGTTCCTAAATCCTTTTTCGATAGACCAAAATGGGGATTTAGTATTCCGCTCGATAGATGGTTATCGCGTGAATTAAATTATTTAATTGATCAATACACTAGCAAGGAAATGTGTGAGAAATTTGGTCTAATTAATTTTGATGTTTTAGATAGATATAGAAAGGAATTCAAATCAGGTAAAACTTACTTATATAATCGAATCTGGCAAATAATTATGCTCCACAAATCTTTGGAACATACGGGGATTAATTAAACAAAGGAATGTGATAATTTTTGTAATAATTACGCATATAATTTAAATACCCCATTCTCCATACTTTGGTTGCATCTTCATTAAGATAATCCAAAACAGGTCTGCGATCAGTTAATATGATTGCGTCTTTAACATCAATACTATCAGATGGTATAAATTTATCTCGAATATAATCGGGAACTCGATCTTCAAACGTATCCATCGAGTTAGAAAATAAATAAATCATATTACTTTTTTCTTCTAAACTATCGGTTGTATATAATTCCGTAAACATACCCATAGCTCGAATTGTCTTATATAAGGACCGATTTCCTTTACCAATATCATTACGGTAATATCCATTCGAATTAATTAATACTAATCCACCTGGCTTTAATAATTCTCGGGTTTTACTTATACTTTCTGCAGTGAACACATGTGCAGGGGTTTCTTCTCCTCTAAACAAATCAAAAATGATCAAGTCATATTGTTTCTCAGTTCTATTGATGTAATGTCGAGCATCATCTTGTATCACCTGAACTTCATCACCTAATCCAAAGAATTTTCTCGACACTTCAATTATACGTTCATCGAGCTCAACAGCATCTACGTGCATTCCTCTACTTACTGCATCTTGTGCTAAAACTCCGCCACCTAAACCCAATAACAGCATATCGGATTCTTTCGGAAACATCGATAAAACATCGCCTGTAACATTGAAATACGCATGGTCATTGTATTTCTTATTTTTAGTATTATACGAAGTTTGAATGATTCGATTTACAAATAGCGTTCGTTCATATTGTACTGAATCATGATGAAGTACGGGT
>DAOOQW010000141.1:0-6073 GCA_035388945.1 Flavobacteriales bacterium | reverse complement strand
GCCACTAGTTATTCTTGGAATTTAGGTGGTATATCAACCAGTACTGATTTTGAACCAGAAATTTCCTTTAATAATGCAGGAGTTTATAATATAGACCTTATTGCTACCAATGATTTTGGTTGTGCAGATACAGCACACTTTAATGGAATAGAATCGTTTTTAGTTCCAATTGCAGGCTTTACAATTAATCAGGCAGAAGGTTGTACTCCAGTTTCGGTGAGCTTTGATAATACTTCTTATCAACTAGATAATCCATCTTATCAATGGACTTTCGGAAATGGGCAAACATCAGCATCGACTGATCCTACTCAAGTTTATTTTGATCCTGGATTTTATTCTGTTGGTTTAACAGTTATCAATCATAATGGTTGTGCTGATACACTTCTGTTACCTCAACTCATTCAGGTATTTGATACTTTACCAGCTCCAGTAACTCCAATTTCACGAGTAACAGTTGTCGATCCTTCAACCGTGTTAATTGAATGGCAAGAATCCTTGGCGGAAGATTTTGGTTCTTATTTACTGTATCGCAAGAATTTGCAAACTGGCTTCTTTGATTTGATTGCTAACATTACAGATTCGCATGTTCTTACCTACACCGACAATAGCTTGAATACACTCGACAATGTGTATTGCTACAAACTGGAGACATCCGATCGCTGCGGTTATTCTATCGAAGCTGATAGTCTAATTGAACATTGTACTATCAACGTAGAAGTTATCACTCGAATGGATAATACCATTGATGTGAATTGGACTCCTTACGTGGGGAAATTGCCTTCTCAATACCGAATCTATCGGACGGAAGAAAGTACTAACCTAACAGAAGATTTAGGAACAGTTCCGGGTGATGTAACTACGTATAACGACAATACCGTTTTTTGTCCAGTTAAATTCCGTTATTCAGTAAAAGCAGAGGCTTTGAACGGACAAACACACATCGATTCGGATAGTGATTATGATATGAGTGAGCCAATTGCCAATTTATTTGTTGATCAGCAAGTAAATGCTTCTCGCTCAACCGTTGTTCAGAACCAATTTGAACTAACAGAATGGAGTCGACCAGCAATTTTACCTAACCGAGTTAGTGGTTATAAAGTATTCCGTTCGACCGACAATAGCAGTTTTATTCAAGTAGCAACCATTCCATCGGAACAGACTTACTACTTAGATGAAGCAGTTGATGTAGACAATGAGAAGTATTATTACCGAATTATGGCAACAAATGCCTGTGGATTAGAAGGTCGATATGGTGAATTCAGCGATAATGTGGTGTTAAAAGCCGAGGCTGCAGGAGATATTTTTATCAAACTTGACTGGACTCCTTACATCGGATGGGGAGAAAATGGGGTCGGTTTTTACGTGATAGAGAAACAGAATGAGGATGGTAGCTGGGAAGTGATCCAACAAGTGCAAGGAAATGTTCTTAGCACTGTTGATGAAAATTAGAAACACAGGAATCGGCAATTAAAAAATTCGCATATATTGTCGGCAAAAAGCGAGCATGATTAAGTTTAAGAGCATTGTCCTGCAGCTCAAGGAAGAAGAGTACAACGACCTGTGTCAGCAGTTTGTTGAGACTAAGGCAGACAAGTATCTTAGACTCCTGAAGTTATATCGGGAGAACAAATACAACGACGAAGAAATTCAGGAAATGTTAAGCGTTAACACAAGCGCTTACTATACCTTAAAGTCGCGTCTGTTTGATAAGATTCAAGATTTCCTCACCAACAACATGTCGACACCAATTATCGATTTGTTGAGAAAGGTGGCGAATATCCCAACGCTTATTTACGATACGCATCGCGATACGGCTATTGCTATTTTGTCTAAACTCGAATCGGAGTTGCAAAATTACGACATGCCGTATGAACTGTCGAGTGTATACAGTGCACTTAAGAAGTTGCATGTTAACTCTCCTAAGTATTACGAATACACGCAGCTTTACAATAAGCATTTAGCCTATACCATTGCACTTGATAAAGCCGAAGATTTGCTTAACACGTTTATGCGAACTACCGGCGATTATTATACATCTCGTACCAAATCGCAGGTCGATTATCTGTCTCTTATCAAACAGGAGATGGCACATATCTGCAATCTTTATGAATCTCATCACTTACAGGTTTATAAAGCCATTGTGGATGTAACGTTTGCCTTGTACATTCCAAATTCGGATGCATTGAAAGATGATGAGCCGGTAGAGGATGTTTTGGCGAAAATGGAGAAGATTTTCACTACGTATAATAAAGACACCAACTATCAGCATCTTCAACTGGTTTTCAATAATCTGGCATTCGAATATTATCACAAATTGAATTTGCCTAAAAAAGAAGCCCGTTATTTTGATGAGGTCGATAAGAAACTCACTTCATTCCTCTTATTTAACCATTGCTGTTTTACGACCAAATTCCTCATTTCGAAAATCGAACGATATGTAGAATTAGGAATTGAAGGTGAATTATACGAGCAAAACCAGAAACTTCTTCCTAATTACGAGCCTGATAAAAACGACATTCCTAACTACATCAATTTCTCCAAATACATGGCAACTAGTGCCTTCTATGCGAAGAAATATCAGGAAGCCGTTCAGATATTGAATAACCTCATCAACGATATCAGTTTCAAAAATTATCCTCATTCCGAAATTGAGGTGAAACTGCTTCTTGCCTTGAATTATTCGATGATTAACAAATACGATCCAGCTACCAGCTTGCTTCGTAGCGTTACACGTAAGATTCGCGAAATTGATGATGAAATGGGTTATGAGAATGCGCTTATTTTCTACAAAATCCTCTCGTTGCAGATGAGTTCTTCTGCTCGCCAAGTGGATCAGAAAATTGGACAACTATTCTCCAAATTCGAACTCCTCAATCAGAAGTCGAACCGCATGCTCGAATACATCAAAGTAGACGAAGCATTTATCAAAGCCTTAAGTCAAGTGGTGAAACGATAATCACCCGATACCAAACAAAAAAGCCCGGTTGCATATTGCTTCCGGGCTTTTTTATTGAGTATGTATTTTACAATTTATCGAGATGATCTTTTCCGAGTGGCTTGTTGAGGAAGGAATACACTCCACGAACCGACATAGCACGTTTTTGATCAACTGGATTTAATGAACTCGTTAAGAAAACGATCTTGATTTTGTCGTAAATCTTCGGACACGATTTTCCAAATTCTTCAGCAAATTGGAAACCATCCATGATAGGCATGTTGATATCCAAAAAGATAATCTCAGGAATTAAATCTTCAGGAAGATGAGCACGTTCGAAGTTAGCTAGAAACTCTAAAGCACTTTTACTACTTGTGTGGACATAAATCCGGTCTGCGAAATTGCAGCCTTCGATCATTTTTTGATTGATAAAATTATCGATCTCGCTGTCATCCACTAACATGACCGTTGGATACTTGGCTTTCGGCTTCTTCATCGACATCTCAGAACGCGTATTTTTGGTTGGTTGTTGAGGGCTAAAAATAATTGAATTTATGCACTTCAACCAATTCCTGTTTTTTTATAATCCACAGAGTAACGAACAATTTACTACTCCTTTTGGGATATTCTTTTAGAAGAACACACGTACCTGAACACCTCCAATATGAACCGTTTTTACATCGGGAGATTTTCGTCCGTCGTAATTAAAATTCAATTGCATATTGTTCGATAAGGTCCGTTGATAGGTTATTCCCCAGGTGTAGTTATTTCCATTTCTCAAACCTTCCTGCATCTCAAATGCAACTGGCGTGTTTTGAGTTCCATCGAATTCAACTAAAATAATATTCGCCTTCGCCTGAAAACTTCCTTTATTCGCCACATTATATTTCAAATCTAATCCAGCCGTTTGCGACAGAGAATGCTCTCCACCATTTTCCTTCGCATTGTTTTTCACGTTGTGCTTATAGCTGAGCGTTAATCGAAATGCAGCATTGGGCTGATAGGATACGCGTGGTTCAAATTCGATGTAACGGATTGAATAATTTCGTGTGCTGTAGTAATCGGTATTGCTCAGCTTTCTTCCTGAACGGGTTTCACCATTTATCGTAAATCGTGTTCCGGGGCTCCAACGGATACGATGATTACTAAATTGGTTTTCTCTCGCCTCCAAACCATTATTTAGCAAAGCTTTGGTTCCAATTCGTTGCCAGTTTAAATCGAAGCCAAATTTAGGGTCGCTTTTATTGAAGAATACCGAATTCCTTAAGGTTTGATTGAGTGTAATTAAATCGGGATCATCAATTCCAGCATGAAACGGATTGTAAGCCTCCACCACATTTGTATTGGTCGTTCTTCCTTCATATCTTAAAGCTGATTGGGTAGAAATACGGGCAATAAATTTCTTCCAGCCTTTTCCTTGTGACCAAGTTTTAGGAGCTTTCAAATTCAACACTTCATTAAATGAACTCGAATAAATGCGAATAAAATCGGTAGTTGGCGTAAACACTCGAATGTAGCGCGCCTGATCAGGGAAAACCGACACCTCAAATTCATTTAATTCCTTCAGCCCATTTCCATTATAATCGGTCCAAGAATACACACCTTGTCCCGGTTGAACTTCTAAATAGCTAAAGGCTTTTCGTGTTTCTAATCCGCTACCGGCCTCATAGAAACTTGTCGATTGTATACTGGATTTCAAAGCTCGAAAGCTCAACTCAATACGATTGACTAATGTTCGCTCGGGTTTCAAACTGCTTAACAGTGTATCGCGAATTTCTAATCTTCTAAAACTGGTAGTTGTGCGAAATTGAATATTCTCCCGCTTTGATAAGTCCATGCTAAATCCATAACTCTCAGCCCAAGCATATTCTTTCAAATTTCGATTAAGCACACCATCATCCGTTCTAACTCGGTAAAACACATTAAACTTGTTTTTCGATGTGTCTACATTTTGGACAAACACCTGCCGATCAAAAAAAGAATAGGAATTCGAACTTAATGTGTCTTGTAAAACATCTTGTAATAAATTGTGTTCATACTCGTCTTTGTAACCAAGCTGTAACCAACGAATATCGCGGGTAAACGTAGTTCGGTGCCGATAAAACAAGGTGCTATTTTCACTACCACGCGAATCGGTTAAACTACCAGCATAATTCAACGCGAATTTTTTATAGTGTAAATCGGAATTTAAAGCATGCTGTGTGGCCTGTAATTGCTCGCCTTTGAGAAATGCCGTAAATAGATAATTATTCGTTCCAATAGAGCTTTTACTTAAATTCACATTTACTCGTGGTAAATACTCGGTAGCTGGCGCGGATATTACTTTTTGAAGGTTCCAATCGCGATCAAATTCTACATTTCTAAAACGCTCAATCGGACTGAAATATTTATCTACCTGCTCATAACTAACCGTGCTCACCAATCTCCATGGGAGACTGTCTTTTCCGAGGTTTTGAGTCTTTTCCATCGCCACCCGAAAAGCATAACCTTCGTTATTATTATTTCCAATATTGGAAAATGTATTTACATCGTAATTCGAATAAGCAATTTCAGATAATACTTTAAAGGATTTGCTTATACGATACTCGTTTCCAACAGTCACCACTTGTCGTTTTATTGGTGGAATGAGTTGTGTTTTTGGTACGTAATTACCCTGAGGAATTCCATTTACAGGAACAACCCATTTGTACACTCGGCCATTTGCGATACTATTTATCTGCACATAATCTCCCTTGTTCGCGCCCACATTACTGAAGCTAGCTTTGTATAAAGCCGAATCTGGATTGGTCGAGAATACTAAAATGTTTGAATAAACAGTTCCATTAACGACAGTGTCACGCATGTCGTACAAGATTAAATCGGTCGAAAATCCAACACTATCAACCGCTGGAATAAAAGCTAATTGTGGGTCATCACCAGCTTCGCGGAGTATGAATTTTTGCTCATCATTTAATTGTTGCTGCAAAGGCTGATTTCGGCTATCCTGCTCAGAATACACATGAATTCGGGTAGTTGTTTTTCCCTGTTCAACTTCGTTTGCAAAAAACAAAAGTGATCGAGCATAATTTCGATCCGAATATTCAAACTCGACAAAAATCCGCAAGTCTTTCGTGATCAGTCGGCGCGATGTAAACGTTA
>DAOOQW010000140.1:3081-6076 GCA_035388945.1 Flavobacteriales bacterium | reverse complement strand
CCACAATGGCACTTATACATTTTTTAATGCTTGGACATTAAGCGGCTTATCGGTGCTATGTTCTTTTTTATTGGTGTCCGAAATTCCAATGTTCAGTTTTAAACTGAAGAGTTTAAGTTGGAAAGGTAATGAGGCTCAGTATAGCTTATTGCTATTATCTATTCCATTCTTTATCTGGCTAAAGCTTGCTGCACTAGCTCCTTTTGTAGGGATTTACGTGCTGATTTCGCTTGTGCAAAAATTACAAGCTAAGCCAGAAATAAGCTAAACGAAATACTTGAATTAAGCTGGAATCAGAGAGAAATGATAGCCTTCCATGATTGGATTGGCTAACAAATCTTTGCAGGCTTTATCTACTTTTTCACGAGCTAATTCTTCGTTACCTGCTTCAATTTCAAGTTGAATATGTTTGCCAATGCGAACATTGCCAATTTCAGGAAGTCCAAGATTTTTCATGCTACCAGTAACAGCTTTTCCTTGAGGATCTAAAAGTGCTTTGTGAGGCATTACGTCAATTTCGGCAATGAATTTCATGAGGTAGAAGATATATGCAGCAAATATACGTGCTTGATTTCAGTTCGGGTTGTAGCTATTGAAAATTAACGGCGTAATTCAAAGTTCATCCCGAGATAAACTCTTCTAACGTTCTCATCCGCTGCTAATTCTTCGGCTGTACCCGACTTAAGAATTTTCCCTTCGTATAGTAAATAGGCACGATCGGTAATATTGAGTGTTTCGTGCACATTATGATCGGTGATAAGAATGCCAATATTCCGGTCTTTCAATTTAGCCACAATGCTCTGGATGTCTTCCACAGCAATTGGATCCACACCTGCAAAAGGCTCATCGAGCAAAATAAACTTGGGGTCGGATGCCAAGGCTCGTGCGATTTCGGTGCGTCGGCGTTCTCCGCCAGATAAAAGATCTCCTCGATTTCCGCGAATGTGTTGCAAACTAAACTCATCTAAAAGCGACTCGAGTTTCTGAGCTTGTTCTGCTTTAGATAATGGACCAAGTTCAAGAATGGCTTTGATGTTATCTTCCACACTCAGCTTTCGAAATACCGATGCTTCCTGGGCTAAATAACCAATTCCCAATTGTGCACGTTTGTACATGGGCAGGTTAGTGATATTTAAATCATCGAGAAAAACATCGCCTTCGTTGGGACGAATTAAACCCACTGTCATGTAGAAAGTTGTGGTTTTACCAGCTCCATTAGGTCCCAATAAACCAACAATTTCACCTTGGTTCACTTCTACAGTAACGTTATTAACGACTACTCGTTTTTTGTAACGTTTCACCAAATTTTTAGTGTGCAGTTTCATGCGTCAGAAGCGGAATGAAAGTGAAACCCGCACACCAAAAGCACGGGTATTAGGGCGTTCGAGATGTGTCATTCTCCAAAGGGCATCAACCCGTACAATTTTAAAAATGTTCTCCACGGCAAACCCACTTTCCAAATATGGACGGTGAAGTTGAGGATCCAATCCTCCGGGATACACTAATTGATTTATATTCTCTGAGCGCATATCCCCAATAACCGATTTGAGTGTAACGACTTCTCGCCATTTTAATTTGCGCATCAAAGGTATTTTATTCAAAAAGAATCCTTCAAAATGGTGATCAATAAATAAGTAAGCATATCGATCGCTTGCAAATTCGAAGATGTTCATCATGTTGAATGCAAGTGGATCGAGGGCGTAGGTTTGAGAACCTTGATGTAATTCGAGAAATAGATAAGGAGCCGTTCCCCAAATTTTACCAAAGTCGACCACATAATCGGTGTAACCCATTGGATTGATTCGGAAACGATCACTAATCCGCAAGCGAGCTTTATAATAGCTAAACTGAGAACTTAGCACATTTGGAACACCCATGCCGAGATCAACGGTAACAATAGGATATCGTGTTCCAATGCTAGAACGATCGAATTCTCCTGAGATAAATTTTTCACCCCAAGCAAATCGTGTTTGAAGACCAATTTCGGTAGTAGTGATTTGTCTAATGGATTGGATATCGCCATTTTCGAGTTTTCGATCAAAAGCAAAATTCCCCAGCGGAACTAATCGTCGATTGAACACGGTGAATTTGTTGCTCAAGCCTGGAAACCAATCGTATTCGAGCATTGCCAGCCCTTCTTCTACATTCGTCACATTTTTCAATGCAGTACGACGAAGCATGGAGGTTAGGATGTTATCGAGCGTTAAGGAGTTGGCACTCAAACTCAATTGTTCCAGATCCGATTTGTACGCGAGGGTGAGTAAGCGACGATTTTTCTTGTCTTTATCTACAAAGTAGCGCAATCCACTTCTAACCTTGAAACGATTATCCTGCAAACCATAAGCAACCCAACCACGGAGTTCGAGACGTTTGCTAAAGTCGTTGGACGTGATTCCACCAAACTTAAGACGTACTCCTTCAATATCGTTCCAACTCACAAATGTGTAGTACTTCCCAATCTCCATCCATTTTGAATGCAAGAAACCGGTTGCGAGCATTTGTCCGAGGTAGCGGTAGTTGATTAATCGAGGCACTTGTTTAAGCGAATCGACCATCGTGTATATATCGCGTTCTTTTTGGGTGAGTGTATCGGGGCGAAGTTTATTCCAATAACGTTCATCGTGCTGATCGGCACTATCACTGACGATTATATCTCTTCCTGCTTTGAATATGGAATCAGGAATTTGATGGTTTATTTTGAAGTTTTGGTAACGGGTCGTTTTCCTTCCAAATACTCCCTTTCCATTAGCTTTTTCGAATGGAGCAAAATCGCCTAATGATTTTTCATAGGTGAGCATCCATTGTTTTCCATCAACCCGTTCATATTCCTGAAACACATCGAACTGCTTGATATAGTTGATGTTTGCATTATCGTTAAAACGAATATTTACCTGTTTGACGGCAAAAGTCGAATCGTGAATGAAGAGATTTCCGGTAAATGTTAGGTCTTGCTTCCGTTTGGGAAGGAAGAGTAATTTGTAACAACGCTCGTTTC
>DAOOQW010000140.1:0-2981 GCA_035388945.1 Flavobacteriales bacterium | reverse complement strand
GTTAGGTCTTGCTTCCGTTTGGGAAGGAAGAGTAATTTGTAACAACGCTCGTTTCCAATGTATACGCTATCTACCAAGTAATATTTGTAATAGCGAAGGAAATTATCAGTTACAGGACTAACGAAGCTTTTATTAAAGATCAGCAGGAAGTTGTCGTAGATATTGACGTTTTGGTACATATCGCCCAAGAACTGGGAGACACTGGCGTTTTTGATTCCTGAAATCTGGCTTGCCTTGATGTTTTCTTGTTTACGAGCCGGGTCGCTGGTATAGGTGACTTCGGCGTATGTTTCTGTGAAGGCAATGGGTAGATATGGCTTGCCGTCTTCGGTTGTGTCGGCATACGTAAAGACAAAATCGAAAGGTTTGAAGAGTTTCTTTTTGGTGAAGTCTTCTTTGAAGTTGTTGAGGTCGAACTGGATTTTATTGTAGACTTCGTACTGATAGGTTTTAACTTTTTCGGGATTGTTGTCCTTTTTATGTTCAATAACCTCCCGCATGATTCGATGAGCCGGATTTTCTCCCGGTCGAATAACTACTTCCCGAAGTGTAATGTTTTCGGGCTGAAGCAGAATATTTATTTCGTTGGATTTATTTCGTTGGATAAAGATTTTTTGAGTCTTATATCCCATGAAGCTAACTAGAAGTGTATCACAAGCACGTTGAGCTTGAAGTTCGTATACACCATTTATATCGGTAGATGTACCAATGGTAGTGCCTTTGAATAGGAGATTGACAAATGGCATAGTCTCCTTGGTAGATGCATCTTTTACTGTTCCTTTTACACGAGTAATTTGCGCACTAGATTGACTAGTGAGGCAGATTAGTATAACAAGAAAAAAGGGAAGAGTAAGTTTGTTCAAAGCAATTCAAAACTTTTGACTAGAACTATGCAGAGCAAATTTAGTTTAATCGATACCTAACGAACACTGCATATATGCGATGTGTTCACATTGCTTCGTGAATTAAAACAAAAAACCCCGGTAGAGACCAGGGCTTTTGACTAATAAGGAGTTGTATTAAAAATCAATGTTGTTTTTCTGGGTTTTTGAACATTTGTACTATCCAATAAACCATGAAAAATGAGATTAGCCCGATAAAAATCAGGTTAACGGCAGTGCCAATAGAAGGCATGAAGCCGAAAGTAAATTCAAAAAAGTCTTGACAAGCGTAAACCAGCGTATCCATGATTATGATAAATTTGTTGCGAAAGTAAGAATTTTCCTGACTCCTCTCTTTTTCCTGTTCCGTGTTTATTAATTTTTTCAGGTCTGCTCATTTTATCAACCTGCTCATGTTGCCATTGGTACTCATGGTCATGTGGGTTTTCATTCTACCAAAGCCTGAAGTTAGTAATACGGAGAATGCCTTTCCATTGTTCTTGTATGCGTTTCAATCGTTGCGGGAAAATAGAATCTTGCTCATAGGAAGCTCATTATTGTTGGTAGTCATGCAGGCTTTTTTCCTCACATCGGTCATAAATCGACAAGGAGTTTTGCGTGATAATTCGCATTTGCCAGCATTACTTTATGTGGTTTTGATGAGTTGTTTCCCAGAACAATTGTCCTTTAATCCACTTTTGTTTGCGAATTTCTTCATCATCATATTCCTCAATTCACTCTTCAATTTTTACCGTTCCGACACAGCCGTTTTTGAAGTTTTCGATGCTGGACTTTTTATCGGTTTAGCTTCGTTGTTTTACTGGCCATGTCTGTTTTTATTCCCTTTAACTCTGGCGTCACTGTTTGTTTTGCGTCCATTTGAGTGGAGAGAATGGTTGGTGAGTTTTGTCGGAGTATCACTACCCTTTTTATTTTTTGGAACCATTTTGTTTTGGTTCGATATGCTCAGTTTGAATAGTATTCGAGCGATTCTGGAACCTTTCTATAAAGTCCAGTTTTCCACTGCTTATAATGGAACGTACATCATCTTAACAGCCATCCTAGCCGTTATTGTTATTGCATCACTTTGGCGTTTTTCGCGCGATTTGAACACGTTCGCTAAGCTGAGAACACGTAAATTTTTAGCCATCATCGTTTGGTTCTTTTTATTTGCTGGCTTAAGTTATCTCGTTGCATCTAAGCGAAGCATGATTGGTTTATCGTTTTTGGCGATACCATTATCAGTAATCATCTCGAATTACTTTCTTTCTTTAAAAAATCAGATTCTAGCTGAGCTGATGTTTTTACTTTTGCTGGCAGCTGTGATTTATAATCAAGTGCTCTTTTTCCTTCAATTCACCACCTTGTAACCAACAGAATTATGTCTAAGCTTTTTCGTATTGGAGTAGTAGTTTTTCCTGGATCTAACTGCGATCAGGATATGGTGGATGCTTTGTCGGTTTACGATCAGGTTGAGGTGAAGAAATTATGGCATAAGGATCATGATCTGGAAGGATCCGATTTGATTGTTTTACCTGGCGGATTTTCCTACGGTGATTATTTACGTTCGGGCGCTATTGCTCGCTTTTCGCCTATCATGAAAGAAGTAATTTCATTTGCTTCTCAAGGCGGATATTTACTCGGAGTGTGTAACGGATTTCAGATTTTATGTGAATCGCATTTGTTACCGGGAGCTTTGTTGCACAATACTTCTCACCGATTTATCTGCAAGAACGTATTCATTAAACCAGTATCTACTCAAACACCAATAACGCGTCATTTGAATCCTGAGCAAGGTTTGGTCATTCCGATTGCACATGGCGAAGGTCGATATACTACCGATGCTGATTCATTGAAACGATTACAAGATCAGGATCAAATTCTGTTTCGCTACTGCAGTGAAGAAGGAATTATTGGAGAAGATTTTAATCCGAATGGTTCGATGGACCACATTGCTGGTGTTTGCAACCAAGGGAAAAATGTATTCGGTATGATGCCACATCCTGAGCGTGCTGCTGCCGGTTTACTCGGTAACACGGACGGTGAACACATACTTAAAGGTTTCTTGCAAGACTTATCTGGACAAGAACTTATCAGCTC
>DAOOQW010000139.1:0-6101 GCA_035388945.1 Flavobacteriales bacterium | reverse complement strand
GGAAATGCCTATTTAAATGGCAAACCAATTCGTGTTTCGGACAGAAGTCTATTAAAGGATTCCCTTATCGTTACTGGTTTCCCATATAAAGATGAAGGTAGATTAGAAGAATGGATGCGCCTATTTATGCATCTGCTCACAAAATCACACGGTGTTCGACGATTAGGTTCAGCTGCACTCGATTTAGCGTATGTAGCATGTGGTCGTTTTGAAGCTTTTTATGAATATGGTTTAAGTCCATGGGACGTGGCCGCTGGAACATTAATCGTTCAACAAGCTGGTGGAGCAGTAAGTGATTATTCGGGTGGAAATAATTACCTATTTGGCAAAGAGCTTTTAGCAGGAAATGGCCGAATGAACGAAGAACTCCGAGAAGTAATCCAACAGCAGTTTTCGAATCGAGAGGCGTGAAAAACACCATTCGTTTTATCATCAATCCCATTTCGGGAGGAAAAAACAAGACGCTTGTCCCTCAGCAAATTGAGCAAGTATGCACAAAGCTGAACATACAAGCGGATATTTGTTTGAGTAACTCGATACAAGAAACAATTGCACAAGCGAAAGAAGCAGTCGAGCAGCAATACGAAACGGTGGTTGCCGTGGGTGGCGATGGAACAATTAACCTGATTGGTGCTCAATTACTGCATTCTTCAACTGCCTTGGGAATCATTCCTATGGGATCAGGAAATGGATTTGCTCGAAGTCTAGGAATGCCTTTTCAATTTGAACGAGCGATAAAGATTATCCAATCACGTAAAACGGTATTGATTGATACAGGAACGATTAATGAAAAACCCTTCATAAACCTATCCGGTGCCGGATTTGATGCACACATCGCTGACAAATTTCAACATTCTAAAAGCCGTGGATTCTTTTCGTATGTCAACATCGTATTGCGAGAATTCAATCAATATCAAGCTCAACATTATCACCTAAAACTAGATGACGAGCAGCTTGAGACAGATGCGTTCTTAATCACCGTGTGCAATGGTCCACAATATGGCAATAATGCTTTCATCGCTCCAGCAGCTTTGATGACTGACGGACGATTTCATATTACCGTTCTAAAAAAATGTACTTGGGCGAATGCTCCTGGTTTAGCTTGGCGATTATTTCGCGGCACGATCGATTTATCCAAGGATGTAGAACAATATTCAGCATCATCTGTCCAAATAAAGAGAAAAAATGTTGGCCCAATCAACATTGATGGCGAACCCGATTCAGAAGGTACTGAACTAAATTTCAAGCTGATACCGCTGTCACTAAAGGTTATTGTTCCATAAAGTTTCTCGATACGTTAAACTTCTTGCAAAACCTTCGGTCAAGCACACGCAATTCCCGAAAGGGCTTAACCTAAATCTTATGAATATCCGACTAAAAAGCAATATTGCTGTGAGCGATAATGGCTTTGTTTTCGATTCCAGCACGGGAGATTCTTATTCAGTCAACCCGATTGGAGTAGAAATTATCCAGTTAATGAAAGAGAATAAATCATCTGAGGAGATTATTCAATCGTTAGAAGAAAGATATGAAGTGGATGCTCAAACGATAGATCGCGATCTGTATGAGTTTGTTCAGGTTTTATTGAGTCAGCAATTAGCAGAGAAACTATGAAGCAACAACTCACCATTGCCGTTTCGGGATTGAACAACACCGATAATCCCGGCCCTGGAATTCCAGTCATTCGTGCTCTCCGCGATTGGAAAGGAAAAGATGTTCGCATCATTGGAATATCCTACGATCATCTTGAACCCGGATTGTATATGCACGATTTGGTTGATAAAAGTTACTCGGTTCCATTTCCATCCGAAGGTTCCGACAATTTGCTTCTTCGTCTAGAATATATCCATCAGCAAGAAAAACTCGATTTCATATTCCCCAATTTCGATGCAGAGCTTTTCACCTTCATGAAACTCGCACCTCAACTCGAACAGATGGGAATTAAAACCTTCCTTCCTACGCTTGACCAATTTGAGGAACGACATAAATATCGCCTGTCGGAATTCGGAATAAAATACGGACTCAATGTTCCACTTTCGATAACTGTTGGTTCGGTCAGCGAAGTACCTGCTGCACTTCAACAGTTCGAATTTCCGGTTGTGGTGAAAGGTAAATTCTACGAAGCCTACATTGCTTATAACATCGAACAGGTGTATTCGTATTTCAATAAGCTTCAATCTAAATGGGGACTTCCCATTATTTTCCAGCAGTTCGTTTACGGGAACGAATACAATGTAACAGCCTTGGGCGATGGAAAAGGGAATACGATTGGTGCTGTTCCCATGCGAAAACAATTCATCACCGATAAAGGAAAAGCTTGGGCTGGAATTACGCTCGACGAACCCAAACTCCTCGAGATGACTCATAAACTCATCGCTGCTAATAAATGGCGAGGCGGAATGGAGCTCGAACTCATCAAAGACAAAGAAGGCAAACTATTCATCGTTGAAATCAATCCACGTTTTCCTGCTTGGGTGTATTTACCCGTTGCTTGTGGTCAAAATATGCCCGCAGCAGCTGTTCGACTTGCTTTTGGAGAAGAGGTTGAGCCTTTCACACAGTACGATGTAGGGAAGTTATTTGTGCGTTATTCTTGGGATAACATCGTTACGCTTTCCGATTTTCAAAAGATTTCTACCACTGGAGAATTATAAAATTGAGTCATGACTAAATTAAGATATGAACGTCCAATCATCACTTCGCTCAATGCAGGTGTGAGTAATAAATTTGGAACAAGATCTCTTCACGAACCAGTAAGTACCATTGATGGAGTATCAGTAAAAGAACTGATTGCTCAATATGGTTCACCGGTTTTCATACTATCGGAACGTAAAATCCGTAATACCTATCGGGATGCGCGTCGTGCGTTTACTTCACGTTATCCAAAAGTGCAATTCGCTTGGTCGTATAAAACCAATTACATCAATGCGGTCTGCAACATCTTTCATCAAGAAGGTTCTTGGGCAGAAGTAGTTTCGATATTTGAATACAAAAAAGCGCTTGGGAATGGGGTAAAAGGAAAGAACATCATTTTTAATGGTCCCGAAAAAACTGAAGAAGATTTACGACTCGCCATTGGAAACGATTCACTCATTCACATTGACCATCTGGATGAGCTCTATTTAATTATTGAGTTGGCGAACCAGCTTAAGAAACGCCCAAGAGTTGCCATTCGAGTAAATATGGATACCGGTATTTATCCCATGTGGGATCGGTTCGGATTCAATTACGAAAACGGACAAGCCTGGGATGCAATCAATAAAATTGTTCTAACCGATAAAATGGATTTGGTTGGATTGCATGCGCATATTGGAACATTCATGCTTTCGCCCAATGCGTATGCTGTTGCAGCAAATAAACTGGCAGATTTGGCACTTGGATTAAGAAATCAACACAAGAAGAATATTGAATACATCGATTTAGGTGGAGGATTCGCTTCGCGTAATACCTTAAAAGGTTCGTTCTTACCGGGCAGCGATGTGATTCCAAGCTTTGATGATTATGCTGAGGCAATTTGCACCACACTTCTGAATGCTGGTTTTACAAAAGATGATCTTCCAATGCTCATACTCGAATCGGGGCGAGCATTGATTGATGAAGCTGGATATTTGGCTGGTTCAGTAATCGCGAACAAACGACTTTCGGATGGCAGAAGAGCTTTGGTAATGGATATGGGTGTGAATTTACTTTTCACCTCATTCTGGTATGACCATCGTATTTCTCCAGTAGAAGCATCTGGTCACCACACAGAAAATGCGGTTATATATGGTCCATTGTGTATGAACATCGACATACTTAGGGAAAATGTAACTTTACCTCCGCTTAAAAAAGGTGATCATGTTGTTGTTCATACAGTTGGAGCGTATAATATGACACAGTGGATGCAATTTATAGCCATGAGACCGAATGTGGTACTCATCGATATGGAAGGCAAATCGCACATCATCCGTCGCAAAGAAACTGTTGATGACCTTAATGCAATGGAAGAAATGCCTGCTCACCTTAAATCATTTAAACTCTAATTAGCTTATGGGCATAGCGCCTGGAACAAATTGGGGAAGATCACTTAAAGACTTTGGCGAGGGAGTGCTGATGAGCTATGCTCAGGTATTCTTTTCCCAGAAACGTGCTCTCGCCATTTTGCTCATGCTAGTTACGTTTGTCGATTTCTCTGCAGGACTAAGCGGACTTACAGCTGTTATTATCACCCAATTAGCTTCTCGACTACTCGGTTTAGATCATACCTTTATTAGAACAGGTGTATACAGCTTCAATAGTTTATCGGTTGGCTTATGTTTAGGTGTTTACTACACGTTTAACTTTCCGTTTTTAGCTATTTTATTTCTGGCTTCACTGCTCTGTTTGCTTTTAACGGTGTGGCTTTATGGTGTTTTCTCGGTGAAAGGATTACCCTTTCTGAGTTTCCCTTTTATCTTCACCATTTGGTTGATTTTACTTGCTGCCCGATCATACGATGCTCTTGAACTAAGCGAACGAGGCATATACAACTACAACGAACTTTTCAAAATTGGTGGTCAGCAGTTTGTCGACATAATGATGACAATCGAAAACTACCAATTACCCTTTCAGTTTGGAGTTTACTTTCGGTCGCTTGGGGCTGTTTTTTTCCAGTATAACCTCATTGTTGGAGTTGTTGCTGCGATTGCATTGCTCATTTATTCGCGCATTGCCTTTACACTTTCGCTTCTCGGTTTTTATACGGGTTATTTGTTTTATTCTTTTGTTGGAGGCGACATCAACCAATTAACATACAGCTACATAGGCTTCAATTTTATCTTGAGTGCTATAGCTATTGGAGGATTTTTTCTCATACCAAGTAAATGGTCTTTCCTAACGGTAATGATAATCACTCCGTTAATTGCCGTGTTAAACAGTGGATTAGCTGTTGCGCTTTTGGTAGTTCAGCTACCCTTGTATTCCATGCCTTTCAACATCATGGTGGTTCTTTTCCTCTATTTACTGCGGATGAGAACTTGGCCACGGTTTATTCATCTAACTGGAATTCAACATTATTCACCCGAAAACAACCTGTATAGCTTTTCCACCGGATTGGAGCGTTTCAGAAATTCGACGCTGGTCCTTATGCAACTACCATTTTTTGGTAAGTGGACGGTTACACAAGGGCACGATGGTGAACACACGCATAAGAAAGATTGGCGTCACGCTTTAGATTTTAGTGTGCTCGATGAGGAAGGAAATGAGTACATGAATAATGGCCTCGATCTAAAGGACTATTATTCGTTTCAAAAACCCGTTTTAGCGCCAGCCGATGGACTTGTGGTGGATATCCATGCAAACATAGAGGATAACCAACCGGGCGATGTGAATATTGACAATAACTGGGGAAACAGCATCGTCATCAAACATGGTGAACATTTGTATTCTCAATTGTCGCATTTGCACATGGGTTCCTTTCGAGTTTCCTTGGGAGATTATGTTCGCAAGGGCGATATTCTAGCTTTACTTGGTAATTCGGGACGTTCGCCTTCGCCACATATTCACTTTCAATTGCAAAGCACGCCTTATGTTGGTTCGCCCACGTTAAGCTGGCCAATTAGTTATTATTTGCGAGAAGAATCAAATCAAAATCGATTGATCTGTTTCGAAATCCCCAAGAAGGATGATACCATTCAGAACATCGAAATAAATCCGCTCTTGAAAGATGCATTTGGTTTTGTTCCGGGACAGGTATTGAAGTTTGATGTAGAAGAAGGAAAAACAAAAACCCAAGTTAAATGGGAAGTTCGAGTGAACATCTACAACCAAGCTTATATTTATTGCCATACAACCGGAGCTTACGCCTATCTGCTCAATAACGGAACGATGTTCTATTTCCTCAGTTTTAATGGTGATAGAAAATCCTTGTTATACCAATTTTATTTAGGTGCCTATCAAGTGCTTTTGGGCTATTATCCAGATGTAATTTTGCGCGATCAACTTCCAGTAAACACTTTAAAACTAGGTGTTTTGAGAACCGTTCAAGATTTCATTGCTCCTTTTTGGCAGTTCCTTCACGTACAATTTAACCTCGAATACACCGAGATTGATAGCACGTTCAATCCCCGTCGCATGGTATTACG
>DAOOQW010000138.1:0-6108 GCA_035388945.1 Flavobacteriales bacterium | reverse complement strand
ATTTGGTGGTAGCTGGTAATTTCAACCTAACCAATGTAGATGAGCAGTTTCAACAATTGCTCGATTTGGGACAACATCCCAAAGAAATGGCTGATACCGTTACTGTTCTAGAGAAAATCGGGCATTTTACCGATATGGAGAATGAACGTCTCTTTCGGGAATTTAAGCGCCAAGGACATAGCAATCAGGAAATTTCTCAGCTTATTGCACGCGACCTCGATGTGGCTGAAATTCTACGTCAAGCATCTAAACGTTTTGATGGTGGATACGTGATTGCAGGAATGATGGGGCATGGCGATGCGTTTGTTTTACGCGACCCCAATGGAATTCGACCATGTTTCTTCATGCAAAATGACGAAATTGTAGTAGTTACTTCCGAACGCCCAGTGCTCCAAACGGCTTTCAATATCCCAATAGAGAATGTGCAAGAATTGACTCCCGGTCATGCACTAATCATCAAGCGTAACGGGGAAGTTAGTATGCCTGAAATTCGTAGTCCGAAACCTCGTACTTCCTGCTCTTTCGAACGTATTTATTTCTCCCGCGGAAGCGATGCCGATATTTATCAAGAACGTAAAGCACTCGGTCATAACATCAGCCGTAAAGTGCTTGAATCGTTGAAGTATGATATCGACAATACCGTATTTTCCTTCATTCCCAACACCGCCGAAACTGCATTCTTTGGAATGGTAGAAGGCGCCAACGAATGGCTTAATGGGGAAAAACGTAAACGGATTCTTGACCTCAACGGGGAACTTTCAGACGAGCGTCTTCGGGAAGTATTAGCGATGAAAATTCGCACCGAAAAGTTAGCTGTCAAAGATGCTAAACTGCGAACCTTCATTGCTGATGATCTTCATCGCGACGAAATGGTAGCGCACGTATATGATGTTACGTATGGAGTTGTTCGTCCAGGAAAAGACACATTGGTCATTATGGACGATTCAATCGTTCGCGGCACAACGCTTAAACAGAGTATTCTAAGAATAATGGATCGGTTGAAGCCAAAAAAGGTGATTATCGTTTCATCGGCTCCTCAAATTCGTTATCCCGATTGCTATGGAATAGACATGGCTAAGCTAGGCGATTTCATTGCTTTTCAAGCAGCTATTGCTCTTCATAAAGAACGTGGAACCGAATACATTGTAGAAGAAGTATATGAACAATGTGTAGCGCAAGATGCATTTGCAAAGGAGGAAATGAAAAACGTGGTGAAGCGCATTTACGACTCATTTTCGGAACAAGAAATCTCCGATAAGATTGCCCAACTCGTTACTCCAAGTGATATGAATGCCGAAGTGGAAGTTATCTACCAGAATTTGGAAGATTTACACGAAGCTTGTCCGGGCCATACGGGCGATTGGTATTTCAGTGGGAACTACCCTACTCCAGGTGGAAACAAAGTGGTAAATCGTGCATTCATCAACTTCTTCAACAAAGTGAACGAACGTGCTTACTAGTTTATAAGCCTATTTTTTGTCTCCAATCTGGATGTCGACTTCGATCGACTTTGCGTAGTCGGTAACCGACAAAAAATCGGAACCAGTTATAATTATCATCAACCCAAACTCCTAATTCTCGGTTTCCGGAGAAAGATATGCTATAGCTCGACAACCCGCTGTACCATCTATCACCATTGTATCCTAGAATAAATCGAAATTCCGAAGAGCCTGTTACTTTGTTTTGTTGATTTCGGATTTGTTTATCCTCCGATAAATAATAACTGTTTTGAATCGAAATACCCGGAACAAGATAAAGTGTTAGAAACCACGAATGTTTAACAACAAACGTGTGCACATATCCAACATTGAAATTGAAATTTGTTACTGCTTGCGCGATGATTCGATCTTCGGGTTTAAAGAGATTTTTAACCTGATTGGGGATCAACGATTTCCCTGTATCTCCTTCCATTCTATGAACCCGTAAAGATAAACCAGCAAGGAAACTTCCAGCACTTTTTTCTTGCCGATCTAATTGCCACAATGCCGCACGATAGGAGAATTTCTCTGGATTAAAACAATAAAAGACATTACTAAAAACGGATGTCGTTGTTAAATCTGGTCGAAGCGGATATTGATCTACTAAAGGATTCCAGTATGGATCAACCATTAATGGATTGGTCAAATAATAACCTTTTATTACCTGAATGAAATTGGAATTCCAGATTCTTCGTCCATTAAAGGAAGCACGTAACGAAAACTGAGTGGATGAGCCTTTCCGGTAGCTATCACCACTTTGTATAGTAACTAATCCTAAGGATAAGCTTAACCAACGGTAGTCGATTGAACCAATAAGATTTGTTTTGGAATTGGGTTCATAGCGAAGAAGAAATGTATCAAGTAAAGGATTTCGAATGTCGATACGCTGATTCCTTTTCGCTAATTCAAAGGTAATATGTGGCTGATCAGTAAAAGACGTAACATAGTTCGTATCACGTGTCCATTTCCGAGGTTGTTCTTGGGCTTTAAAAGCCATTGAAATCAGCAAGCAACAGCATAAAAAAATCCCCCTGACGCTGCGGAGACTGACCGAAAGCGACAAGGGGATTGAATTCATTGGTTTTATCGAGCGATTGCGACGCGCGATACAGAGTGGCCGGTTGCAGTTGTTAAGACCAATTGGTACATACCACTGCTAATCTCCGAAATACCAAACTGCAGAAGCGCATCAGGTTGGATGTGCTCAAAAGTACGGTGTAATACTAATTTCCCACTGTTATCGAACAAGCGACAATCAACAACATCCTGTTGATTCGAGAATACAGCTTTCACCGATAATAAATCGTTAGCTGGATTAGGGAAAACACTAAGTTGAATATCTCCAACAGTCTCGATTTCTAAAGGATTGAAATTAATGGCTGATGAAGTTTTAGTACAATTTCCATTTGCCACACGAACAGTATATGAACCAGCAGCGGTAGGAGTATAAGTTGATGAAGTAGCTCCTGATATAGCGTTACCATTTAAAAACCACTGATAGGTGACACCAGTTATTGATACTGATAATTCCGTACCGTTAATATTGATTACTGGCAATGCAGGTGATTGAGTTACAGTAACAAGACTATTCTGTGTTTGACTAGAACTTTGTCCAGAACAAGCACCAGTAACAGTAAGAGATGCTCCAAATGAACCCGTTGAATTATAAGTAACTGTCGGATTTTGTTGTGTTGATGAAGAAGGAGATCCACCTGTAAATGTCCAAGAATAGGAAGCAGCTCCAGCTACTGGTGTATAAGTAACCGATTGACCTGTACAAATAGAGGTAACACTTGGACTAAATGTAGCTACCGGACTAGCAGAAGTTAAAATAGGAAAAATGGCTTGGTTGATTGAAATCCCCCAACTAGCTGGATTTTCAGTGAATTGATGCCAACTTAAATCACCAAATTGTTCCCATGCTTTATTTACAGTTGCATCTCCATCTGAATTGCTTTTTAATCCCAAAACATAACCAACAGTTGGATTAAATTCAATTCCGAGGAAAAAATTACCTGTAACGGTTATGGGTGATGGAAAGGCCACATAGGTATTTTGATTAGCATTCACATTGGCTATGATGGTTGAAAGTGGAATCGAAGCTGTTCCAATTACGGAACCAGGACCAGAAGCTGTGTAGTTATATGCTTTTACTGTTATGGTTGATCCTGCTGGCGCTGTACCTTGAGATGCTGCTCCGAAAGTAAATAATGCCCCAGCTAAAGATGTAAGCGGAGCTGTAGCTGTAAACCAGTCTGCTTTGGCAACATCTTCATATAGATTTGTTCCACATACATACCCATCAGACAAGGTTGCACTCGCTGTATAGGTAACAACTGTTCCATTAAGAGGATAGTTTAATGTATCTGAACAAGTAGTAACAGGAGGTACAGATGAACACACATTAGACGTAAGCAAACTTACTCGTGAACCACCTGTTGCAAACAATGCCTGTGCACGAGTCTTTTGTCCATTGGTAAACATTTTCAAACAATCATCATCACCATAATCCATGTAGTTCATAAACATATCTCCATTCGGACCATTGTTACATGTTACGTGTGGAAATGTTTTACATCCATAGTTTGCCGTTTGTTGAGTAGGTGTATCAGATACTTGATCATTACCGCAATTACTATCACCCCAAACATGATATAAATTCAACCAGTGACCAATCTCATGGGTTGCTGTACGACCTAAATTATATGCTCCACCAAAGTTGTTTGCTGGCGGACGACCAATAGCATCATACGTAATAACTACACCATCTGTAGCTGCAGGACCACCAGGAAATTGAGCATAACCCAATAAGCCAGCAGAACTCAAATCGCACACCCAAAGGTTTAAGTATTTATTGCGATTCCAAATATCATGTCCACCTTGAGAAGTGTACTTTACTTGATCATCATCATCGAAGCCATTATCGGTAGTTAAAGTACGTGTAATTCCAGTTGTAGCATTTCCGTTTGGATCAACTGTAGCTAGACAAAATTGGATTTCTAAATCGGCTGCAGCACCTTGAAAAACAGAAGGTGTTCCACTGAAATCAGCATTCAATTTGCGGAAATCCTCATTTAGAATGTCGATTTGTGAAAGCAATGCAGCATCGGAAATGTTTTGTGTTGCATTTCTGTACACTACGTGAAAAACTACCGGAATGGTAACTAATTGACGTTGACCAGAACCATGAATAGCAAATGCACGAGCATGTTCTTCAATTTGTTCCCTCGCAGCAGCGTACTCTGGATGAGTTTGTTTTAAACGATTGTCCACTTCCATAGTGGCACAACGATGAACTTGTTGTTGAGCAAAGGCTGATGTGATGATCAACGTACTCAAAAACAGCGTAGATAGTTTTTTCATTTTCCCCATTAAAAATTCGGCTTGCAATTTACTAATAAACAACCAGTACGGGTGAAAAAACAAGATGAATTTCTTACAGGTTATGTTAATAAAATCCTCAGATTTCTTTCTCCCAACGTGCAACCACATAAGTTGCCAAACAATTCCCCACCACATTCACTGAGGTTCTACCCATATCCATCACAGCATCAATCGCTAGAATAGCAAAGGCTTTCTGAGGATCTAAACCTAAGGATGCTACCGTACTTACCAGAATTAAAAATGAAGCGCCTCGCACTCCAGCCACACCTTTACTTGTTAGCATTAATATTAAACACATCTGTATTTGTTCCGATAAACTCAGATCAACTCCACATACTTGAGCCACAAAAACCGAAGCCAACGATAAGTACAAAGTTGTTCCATCTAAGTTGAAACTATAACCGGTTGGCAATACAAAAGCCACTACCTTACGTGGAATGCCCATAGCTTCTAAGTTCTCCATGGCTTTCGGCAAAGCTGCTTCTGAACTTGCTGTAGCAAATGCAATCGAAACAGGCTCCGAGATTGCCTCCAAAAAACGCTTAAATGGTAGTCGAACAATTAATCCAATAGGCACCAAAATCAACAATACAAATGCGCCTAATGCTCCGTAAAGAGTAGCTACCAGCATGAAGAGATTCTGCAAAACTCCCAATCCCATGGTGGCAACCGAATAAGCTACTGCCCCACCAACAGCTAATGGTGCCAAGTACATCACCAAATGGGTGAACTTAAACATCACTTCCGACAAACTTTCTGCAAAAGCTAACATCGGACGTTTTTTATCCTCATTCTTCACCATGGCTAAGCCAATCCCAAACAAAATGCTGAATACCACAATCTGTAATATCTGATTGTCGAAAATCGACTTTGCAATGTTCTCGGGAAAAATATCCAGAATCACATCATGACTCTGTTTCTGACTTATCAAGCTATTCGCCTTCTCAACTTGAGCATCTTGAGCTTGAAAAACGGCTCCCTTCCCGGCACCGGTAAAATTGATGGCAGCCAATCCGATGAATAGAGCAAATGTGGTAACGATTTCAAAATAAAGGATTGCTTTCAAGCCCATTCGCCCCACTTGCTTTAAACTGGAATGTCCAGCAATACCCACAACAAGCGTGGAAAAAAGTAAAGGAGCAATAATGGTTTTAATGAGACGAAGGAAGATATCACTCAGTACTTTAAGCGGCTTAGCCACTTGTGGAAAATCATAACCCAACTCAACTCCTAAAACCATACTGGA
>DAOOQW010000137.1:0-6116 GCA_035388945.1 Flavobacteriales bacterium | reverse complement strand
TGAATAAGCGTAAAAAAAACGGGGCCAATTAAAAACGCCAGGACTATACCTGATACAATTCCCTTAAGAATGATTTCCATTGGCGTGCAGTTGAAGAAATTCTTTCCAGTCTTCTAGTTGAGCATTCTTCATCACTCGTGGAAATTTATTCTGTCCTCCCTTTTTACCTTTCGACTCCATCCAATCGTAAAATGTTTTTACCGGCAATACCTTAACATAAATATCCTTCAGTGCAGCGCTCCGCTCCACGGCATAATCATCGTTCAAAACTTTCAGGTGTGCATCAATCTTTAACTTCAATGCATCTGCATCTACTTTATCATCTGTGCCCACAAACCATTGATGCGCGAAGAGTGTTCCATGGGGTACCCCTGCCACTGCGAACTCAGGAATTCGAATATTAAAATCATTTGATGCGAGCTCAATCGCCTTGCTCATGTTATCCACCGAAAGGTGCTCGCCACACAAACTCAGAAAATGTTTGGTACGACCTGTTATTATAATTTCAGATTCCTCAAGCGATGTGAATTTTATGGTATCACCTATGATGTAGCGCCATGCACCGGCACAGGAAGAAATCAGAATAGCATATTCCTTTCCTTCTTCCACTTCATCAATCATTAAAGTTTCAGCATCGGGTTTGATTTCACCATTTGCATCAAAATTCTTTTCTTCGAAGGGTACGAACTCATAGAATATTCCATTGTTCAGCACCAATCGCATGGATCGTCTGTTTGGATATGCCTGAAAAGCAAAAAAGCCTTCCGAAGCTAAATACGTTTCAATGTAATAAACCGGTTTGCCAAATAATTTCTCGAGCCCTTTTCGATAGGGATCGAACGAAACACCACCGTGTACATACACCTTTAAGTTAGGCCAGACTTCATGAATATTTTTTGCATTGTTATACTTCAGTATTTTTTCAATTAGTATTTGTATCCACGCAGGCACACCAACTAAAATACCAATGTCCCAATCGCTTGCCTTCTTTGCAATCTCATCCAGCTTAACATCCCAGTTTCTGTTCTTGGCAATTTTCTTTCCGGGTTTATAAAAATGTTGAAACCAAAACGGCAATCGTGCAGCTTGTATTCCGGTAAGGTCACCTTCAAAATAACTTCCTCTCTTATTTAAGTGCGTGCTTCCGCCCAACATCAATATTCCGGATTGAAAAATTTCAGGCTCCAAATCGTACTTTGAAAGGGTAAGCATCTGGCGGATACTGGTTTTCTGGATCGCCTTCGTCATTTCCTTGGTAATGGGAATATATTTAGAGGCTGCCTCCGATGTTCCCGAACTCAGCGCAAAATATTTCGTTCGTCCCGGCCAGCAAATATTTTTAACACCCTTCAATGATAATTTCCACCAATCCGAGTAGATTTTATTATAGGTATGGATGGGTACATTCTGTTTATACAGCTTATAAAAAGATTTATCACTTTTCTTAAATCGCTGAAGCACATCCTGAAAATCGTAGCGTTTCCCAAATTCTGTTTGGCTTGCCGTAATGATGAGCTCTTTTAATTCCTTTTTTTGCAAATCGAATGGAGAGGTGTACTCCTGTTCCAACATTTCGCGGATGCGGATTCCTTTTTTAAGCAAGGTTCCAAGTATCGCCATATCTTTACGTTAACGCTGTTTTATAAAGTGGTCAAAAATAACAATGAATATCAATATTAAAATTACCAATTTAAAGCAAACCTTACCTCCTGACTGTAAACTGATTGCCGTTAGCAAAACGCATCCAATCGAAAGACTGGCGGAAGCGTATACAGCGGGTCAACGTGTTTTCGGGGAAAATAAGGTTCAGGAAATCGTTCCGAAATATGAAGCATTGCCAAAAGATATTGAATGGCACATGATCGGACACCTCCAATCAAACAAGGTAAAGTACATCGCACCCTTTATTCACCTCATCCACTCGGTTGACAGCACCCGGTTGCTTGAGGAGATAAACAAGCAAGCCGGAAAATTGGAACGTACAATACCATGCCTGTTGCAACTTCATATTGCAAAGGAAGAGACCAAGTTCGGATTTTCAGAAGATGAGGTAATGGAGCTGCTTCAATCAACATCGTTCAAAAATTATCAAAACATAAAGATTGTGGGATTGATGGGCATGGCTACTTTCAGCGACAATCCTGGACAGGTTCGAAACGAATTCAGGAGTTTAAAACTATTTTTCGATCGCTTAAAGAAGACTTCGCTTCCTACTAACGTTGATATAAAGGAACTCTCTATGGGCATGAGTGGTGATTATAAAATTGCAATAGAAGAAGGAAGCACCATGGTGCGTGTTGGTTCAGCTATTTTTGGCAGTCGGTAAACATCCGTAAAAAAGAAACAAAATGAATGCACGAAATACAATATTAACCGGATCTACTTTTGGATTGCTTGGTGTTGCCATCGGAGCTTTTGGAGCGCATGCACTTAAACCCATGCTTATTGAATCAGGCCGACTGGAAACCTTTGAGTTGGCAGTGCGCTATCAATTCTACCATACCTTTGCGTTATTGGCTACCGGAATTTTAATGAACCAATTACCTATTCAATTTCTGAAATTTGCATCCTGGTTTTTTACTGGTGGTATACTTTTCTTCAGTGGGAGTCTTTATCTATTATGTTTCTCCGGCTTAGGTGTGCTGGGTGCCATCACTCCTATTGGTGGTCTGCTCTTTATTGCAGGTTGGATCTGTATCTTCATGAGCGCACTTAAAAAATAACAATTTCTGTCACAAAACCTGGCCAATTAAAGTCTTACCAGATTACTAAGTGTGAAGAATATTTAGCTATTTTAAATCCAGCTGTTTAACTATAAAACCTCTCTCCTTTCCGTTATGGATTCATCTCATACTACTTCTTCAAGGCTAAACGTTTTTACATTGAAAAATAAAAACGGTTTATCCATGACCATTACAAACTTCGGAGGAAAGGTAATGTCCATGTTGATTCCCGATCGAAACGGAAAGCTTAATGACATTATTTTAGGCTATGGCACTCCGGAAGAATATATAAATGGTAGTCCGTATTTCGGTGCATTAATTGGTCGCGTTGGCAATCGTATTGCGAAAGGAAAATTTTCATTGAATGGAAATACACATCAGTTGCCAATAAACAATGGAGAAAATCATTTGCATGGTGGACCAAACGGTTTTCATAATGTGTATTGGGATGCTACTCCTCTTTCAATTAATGGTAACGAAGCGCTTCAATTAGAATATACAAGCAAGAATGGCGAGCAAGGTTATCCGGGTAACTTAAAAGTAATTGTAAAGTATATTCTTACGAATGAAAACGATTGGATCGTTGAATACGAAGCCACCACCGATCAATCCACACCGATTAATTTAACGCAACACAACTATTACAATTTAGCAGGAGAAGGTAATGGTGATATTTTAAACCACCGTTTAGCAATACATGCAGATCATTTCACACCGGTTGATAGTAGCCTTATTCCTACCGGTGAATTACGCAGCGTAGCAAACACACCGTTTGATTTTAGAAAACCTATATCTATTGGTGAACATATTAATGATGACGATGAGCAATTGAAATTTGGAAGTGGATATGATCACAACTGGGTGTTAGTAAAAAAAGACAATTCGCCTACACTTGCTGCTGTTGTTTCAGAACCAACTTCTGGACGCATTATGGAAATTTATACAACCGAACCGGGTATACAATTATATGCTGGCAATTTTTTAGACAGCACCGATATCGGTAAAAGCAAAATAGCCTATGCACACCGCACCGGGTTTTGTTTAGAGACTCAACACTTTCCGGATTCACCGAACCGTTTGGATTTTCCTTCTGTGATTTTAAAGCCAGGAGAGAAATATTATCAAAAAACCATACATCGTTTCATGACCGATAAATAGTTAGCGGACTAAAACAATCTTGCCCCTCTTTTCAATTTGATTTCCGTCAATCGAAAGTGATAGTTTGAAAAGATACATTCCATTTACCATTTCATTACCATAGTCGTCCGTACCACTCCACGAAATGATATTTGTTCCAATAAAAATGGGTGGCATTTCATCTTGTTGAAATTCACGAAGCAACTTTCCATTCAAATCAAAAATCTCAAACTGATACTGATCAGGTAATGTATTTCCACTCACTGTAATGTTGAGGTACGTCCTCGCAGCAAACGGATTTGGATATGGGTCACTGATCACAACTGTTGTTTCATTCTTAACTATAAAATCAACAAGGTAAGGTATTGCGCCACTTTCGTTACCCTTTGCATCAGTAGCCAAAACACGCAAGGTGTATTTCCCGTCAGGGAGATTAGTGGGTTTAAACTCAATTCTGAAATCAGATTCATTGGTAGCAGGATACCACTTTACATCATCGGATGATAAATCAATCTGTGTAACCGGGCAGTTTTCTACATCGCATGGATAGGTAAGAAAAATCTGCACGGTACTAATATCGGTTATCAAAGAGTTTCGGTTTTCGTCCCATACCTTAACCAGAATAAAGGGATTAGAGAAAACAAAGTCGTTGTTTAGTACACGTCTTCCATCTATGGTCACATCCATCACCGGATCGAAATTATCAATCTGCACATTTAAGTGTTCTCGCAATTCAATCACATTATTGTCGTAATACAATTCAGGTAGAACAAGTTGATTGACAAAAACATTTACATCGTTCAAGCCTGTTTGATTTGACGAATTGAATGTTACATCAAAAAGTGTTGTATCTCCCGGAGCAGGTTGCTTAATTTTAAAAACCTCAAGATTTGAATTACGAGTACTTTGATTGAAGACTTCATATCGAACAGTAAGTGAATCAGCAAACGTTGTTTCACTGATGTTCATAAACCCATATGTGCTCTTCCATTCTTCACCTTCACTAATTATTTCCTGTGATGTGATTCCATTGTAAATCAATAGTCCCTCAGGAACAGGTGTATAGGTAACGAGCCACTTCTTTAATTGTGCAGCGGTAAGATTAATATTGTCTTCAGCATAGAATACAATTTTCAGATACGGATAGTCATCAGCGCTAACCGAACTTAAATCCATTCCATAGCTGACATGAGAAAATAGAAGTTGGTCATCACCATCTAACGTTATCCCATGAATATCAAAATAAGCAATGTCAGATGCTTCAATCTCCGAAGGCTGTCCAATAAACGATTGCCATTGTTGAGCTGGGCCGATCAACGTGCTCTTCATTTCACCTGAAAGGTATCGACCTGTGATGGTTTTATTCACTACAAGCTTTTGTTGTTCCGGTTGTGGACCAGAAGTTTTCAAAATCGTTGCCGAGCCAGGGGCCAATCCCTTGCGGGCAAAAATCACAACTGGCTCACCTGGTAAAAGATCATCAATTTGCGCCACCGAAATTCCTAACTCACCTAATTTATTTTTTGCAGCAGCAGGCCACGCACTATATCCGGCATCACCCATACTATACAACACTACCGAGTCACCAACCAGAATATTGTCAACATATTTTATGATGTCATCATTATTTCCTGTGCTCAATTCAGAGGGTGTAAAGCTATTTATTACAAATGGTTCACGACCACACACCAATCTTCTTCCGCCATAGGTATACAATATTTCATACCACTTAAAATAGACACCAACATACGGTACGGTCGACTTCTTATCGAAGGCAATCAAATTGATTGTATTGTTTCTGCAGCCAAAACCTCCACCTGATTGTGTGTATAAATTATACTCTGCACCACCAATCTTTACACTTACCGAATCATTGGGTTTGCCAGCAGAACCTCCAAATGTTTTAATATCAATAGCGGTTATCGTTTCTTTAAAATTCAATCTTCGAAGCGTTGCATCTTTTTCCAACCCCTCTCCTTGATTTTCTATGTATTGAGGAAAATGAACTTGTGCCCATCCTTCTGATCCGTTGTTGATGTAGGTGAACGAGCTTTCCGTCCACGCTTCACTCTCACCCGCAAGAGGATTAATCAGTTTTGTTCGCCAGTAATACGCAAGGCTATCCAGGGACAATAAGTCTACTGCCTGTCTGCCCAGAACATTTCCTTTTACGGTAAACTGTTTTTTAAGCGGACTATCAAATGTGTTTAGCGTATCGAGCTCCACTAAGAAATCACGCTCGCCAGAAAGTAAGTC
>DAOOQW010000136.1:0-6148 GCA_035388945.1 Flavobacteriales bacterium | reverse complement strand
CCCTTCGGGGCTAAGCCGAAAATTAAGTTAAACTATCATATCGGCATGTTTCTGAATTTCAAATAGGTAAAGCAGAGCCTTTTCAAATTTTTAGGTAAAATGAATACTTGCTTAAAATACTGATAAAGAAATCAATGAAATAAAAAAGATAGGAAAACAAATAAAAAGCAGACCTAAATATCTTTTAAATTGAATCGAATGCACCATCTCAATCCGAATCAAGAAAATTTAACCAGGAAATTTGGGCAAGCAAGAATTACATCGAAATATATAACTCTTAGCTGCTAAGAAATCAGCTACGCTTTTCGTTTGCAGCAATCAGTTCAGAGTGTTTTCCCAGTGTTCTTAGGGCAAAAAACAAACTCAGAAAGCAAAATATAGCTCCTAACATAAAGGCCGCACCGGGGAAATAAAAAGGTGCATTATCGGCAGTAAATCGGGCAAATACGTTGGTCATCATTACTGGACCAATAATCGAAGTTAGGCTCACTAAACTAGTTAAAGCACCTTGTAATTCGCCTTGTTCGGAGCCGGGAACTTGGGCCGACATAATTCCTTGTAAAGCTGGACCGCAAATTCCCGATAGGCAATAAGGAATCAACGCAGCATACATCATCCAACTTTGATTGGCAAAAGCAAAACAGCTCAAACCGATACAATAGAGAATCAAACCCCAATAAACTGAGCGTTTTTGTCCCAGCCATGGATTGATATAGCGTATTAATCCACCTTGTACAATTGCCACCAGAATTCCAACAAAGCCAAGAGAATAACCAACCGCTTTTTCGGACCAGCCAAAGCGCTCCATGGTAAAAAACGACCAAGTGCTTTGTACGGCATGTGATGCGATATACACGAAAAGCAGCGATAAAACTAAGCCAGAGATGATTGGATATTTCTGTAAGTGACGAAGTGCACCAATGGGATTAGCACGTTTCCAATCGAACTTGCGACGGTTTTCTATGGATAAAGATTCGGGAAGAATAAAATATCCGTACAGGAAATTGATGAATGTAAGAGCGGCTGCAGCCATAAAAGGAATGCGGGAACCATATTCGCCTAAAATTCCACCTACAACAGGACCAATAATAAATCCTAACCCAAATGCAGCTCCAACTAGACCAAAATTCTGTGCACGTTTTTCGGGAGTTGAAATATCGGCGATGTAGGCTGTAGCTGTGGTAATACTCGCACCCATAATTCCAGCTATGAGTCGGCCTACGAATAACCAGAAAATGCTAGGAGCAAAAGCTAAAAACAGGTAGTCGAGCGCAAAACCAAAAAGCGAGGTGAGTAAGATTGGTCTTCTGCCATATTGATCGCTTAGATTTCCCAAAACGGGCGAAAATAAAAACTGCATAATGGCGAACGAAAACAGCAACCATCCACCGTATTCAGCAGCATCGCTAAGTGTTCCACCAGTAAGTTCTTGAATGAGTTTCGGAAATACAGGAATGATAATTCCTAATCCAGTAATATCGATTAATAAAGTCGCAAAGATAAAGCCAATGGCTGGCTTACGGGAGTTTGACATGTGATTGGGTCAGGTTTTCAAATGTACTGAATTCCCCCACTTAACTACTTCGATGCTTTTTCCTTAACTTTCTTTTTACCCATTTTAGGTAAATCGTAGGAAACATTGAATTGAAGTACCTGAATTACAGCATCAGAATTCCATTGTGGTTGCCAGATGTAGGATGCTTCGAAACTGGTTCGTTTAATTGGAGACCATTTTATTCCAGCCGTGTTTCTCAAGCGTCGAAAATAAAACTCAGAGGATTTATATCTAAACATGGGCTCTGTGCTTACAAAAACCTTGAGTTTTTTGATGATTTTTTGTTCTGCACCTAACTTCAATCTGAAATTTTGAGCTGGAGGATTGATGCCCCATTCCGGCAGGCTTTCAAGGTAATATTGGTATTGGTATTTGGCTTTTGCAGAGATTTCCAATTTATCCCATTTCCAACTTCGCCCAATTCCAACACTGTATCTAATTCGATCCCATCGATTGGATGTGCTATATCGGATTCCAGCTTCGGTAGTCCAATTTTTATTGAGTTTGTAGCCCAATGATACACTCATATAACTTCCGCGGAAGCGTGAAATATCTTTATCGATACGTGATTGATACTGTGCGCTTAGGTCGAATCCTTTCTTTAAATCCTGATTCAAAGCAAGGGCATTCCACACTTGAAAATCGCGGGATTGAGCCGAGAGTTTACATGTGGATAAGAGAAGAATTAGAAACAGATATGGATTAATCTTCATCGCTGGCACTTCCTCCTCGGCTTGGTGTATCGTTTCGTGCAGAATTGTAGAAAACAAACATACGAGCAACATCCTTAAAGAAATCGATACGAACCATTTCTACACGATGCACATTTAAACCCGTACGTTTACGTATGTCTTCCATCATCTCTTCTTGTTTATCGGGATGAATTAAATCGATACGGTCGTAAATGATTTCTTTTGAGTTCTCGTGAACGATTTTAACTTGATAATCAATTATCCAAGCTGTTAGTAGGATAATGGCATTTGCTGTTCCTAGTAATAAATAATTATCATCAATGCCAGTAAGTGAATTGATAATACCCAAAGTCACGCTAACGAAGAAATACCCCATTTCGCGAACAGGAACGGTAACAGTTCGATAACGCAGAATGGAAAAAATGGCAAACAAGCCAAATGCAAAGCCCATTTTGAGTTTCGCACTACTTAGTAGGAAGCAAATGAGGAAATTTATAATGTTAAAAAGGAAAAAGGTGAACAAGAAATCGCGGTTCTTGCTCATTGGATAGTAGAGTATCCGAATAAGGACAAAAATCACGAAAAAATTTATCCCGAATCGGGTAATAAACTCCAGCCAACCGTGTGTCGCAGCTATCTCATTCACTAACTCGCTTGTTTCCATTGATCTTCAATTAGGTGTTTTATTTTACGGAGTTTGGAGCCAAATGCATTGCGCTTTATTTCGTGGTTTAATAATGCTACTGCAATGGTGTATTTACTTATGCGGGTTTCTCGTATTTGTTTCTCACGCAAACATTCCAAAAACGGACTATTTCGTGATGCCTTAGCTTGCTTCACTTCAACTATCACTAAGCCTTCGAGTGAAACTTCTTCTGTTTCTTTTTTGAGGTGTAGGTTGAGGTCGATGGTAACTCGCTCTTCTGTTTCGCGACTCATGAGCGTTAATCGTTTGTAATTAACCCACATGGTAGGAACTAACTGTAATCCATCTTTCACACATTCACTCAGTAATTCTTTTTCAGCATTTCCAAGTGCTTGCGGGATATTCTCAGTTGGTACACGATGTTTATCAGTTCTTAATCCTTTAATTTTCTTCTTGATTTCGAAAAACACATCCCCAGAATCTTGGTATTTTCTATAGCGTATTTTATACCGATTGGGTTTTCCATTGTGATGATCGGTATAGGATGAATAGGCAGTTGTATCGAAATACAAGGTATTGTATTGAAACAATCGCTTATCGTCGATTGCAAGAATGTTGTAATCGTTGAGCACTTCTTTCAACATCGATTCAAGCTCCTCGTATCTGAAAATGAACTTTTGATCTACTCGATTGAGTAGTTTAAGTCGGTTCATATCATCTAGACTAGCAGCTTGGAACTGATCAAGAATAGCTAAAAGCGGGTGTTCAGAACTCATGCTTGTATCAATCGTAGATAACAAAATCGGGAAGTGTCAAATCTTGTTTATTCGAAGTGATTTCCACATCCTGAACTATATAATTTTGATTGAATACACACGTGTCGCATTGTGAAAACACATACACCTTGTATTTTCCTTTTCGAAGACCTTTGAATGTATAATCGCCCGAATAAGAAGTTCGAACATCATTATCAGCGGCGCTATTATCTCCATAGGATATATAAACGCGATAATCACCTGCATAAGCACTATCGGTAATCACTCCACTTGTATTCACATCATATCCAAAAACTTTCCCGCTAATAGTAGCAGAACCACCTTCTCCAGGTTCTTTGCTGCAGGAAATCAAGGTGAATAAACTTAAAACGGACAGAAGTGAAAATCGAAACATGGTATTTTTTGGGCGAATATTACGCAAAAGTTAATTCAATCTTGTTTATTCCTGTAGTTGAGAATGAAAATAACACTTTTAAAATCAGTATTGTTTTATAAAAAGCTTAGTTAAAAGCTAATTAGCCAACAGTAGTATTATTTAAAAAAAGAAAATGCGACCTTAAGACTAATAACTTAACATTAGTTTAATGTTCCATCATTATTTATTAGTTGTTGGAATAAACCGAAATATCTAGGTTGTCGATATGAATGGTGTTTTTGCCTCTATTCCAGATATATACTGATAGTTTGCAATTCGTTCCACAAGCTGGAATCATGAAAAGAGAAAGTGATTTTTTCCATGCCTGGCGTTCTCTTTTTAGTGTTTCGATAGGCGTATCTTTGTAAAATACATTTTTACCACCTTCGTCAATAGCAACTACTAAACGACTTTCAGGAGCTAATTGAGGATTCAGAAAAGCAGCGCTAACGATTAGCATTGTTTCCTTTCCATTAAAGATGGAAGTTACAGGAGAGCGGTAGGTAATTCCAAATTCGTTGTCAGGTGAAGTGATTCCAGCGAATTTACCTTCGAACGATTGTGTTGAATCGGTTTCTGTATGTTCCCATGGAGATTCTAGCGTTGTTTCAAAGTCGGTATTGACTTGTAGGAGAGCTGGTTTTTCGTTAAGACGATAAAAATCAGCCAATGTTCGCTCTTTTTCGAACTCGATATGTTTAAAAATACTTACCGGTCCCAAATCAGCAACTTTATGCATGTAGTTAATGATTTCGGGATAGTTGGGAAAGATATCACTCAAAAACCACTCATCTTGAAGTAATATATAATCGTATTTCCAGTTTAAGGCATTCTTGAGATTTGCTTCCGAAGTAGTTACAACGGCAAATCCTTTACGCTGCATGCGAATAAAAGGAATATTAGGTGCTTGAGAATCTAAAACTAATAAAGTAGCAGAACGTGAAATTCCCATCGAATCGAGTTTCACATCTAAGCCTTTGTAATCTCTAACCATAGAAGCAATCTTATCCCAATGTCCAGTGCCACGCTTTTCTTCTTGAATGGAGGCAGCTAAATAGACCATTAATACTAAGAGTCCGGCTGCTAGATAAATTGAATAATTGATGCTTTCAATAGAAGATTTGAGGTAACGAAATAGAAGGAGGAAAAAGAGAATTCCGGGTAAAAAGAACGTGTCGAGAAAGTAATAGTCGTGAACTCGAAACTGTTGCAACATAGCAAACAGGAAGAACAAGCAACCTAGCAAACTAATGAGAGTAAATTGAAGTAGCTTTCTAGAAAGGGATTCGAATTCGCCTCGCTTTTTCAAAAACTGTAAGATGGCAATCGTAATCAGAAATGCTAGAAGTACTATTTGAATGGGGTTGAAATAATGATAAATCCAGGTATCGAAAACGGTAGCTACAATATCAATTGCTTCTCCGAAACTTGCAGCTGGCTTGAGTTTATTCAGGAAGATAGAGCCATATTCTGCACGTAAATGATTGTTATAAATGAAATAGGAAGCTAGAAATCCAAAACCAAGGAATAAAGTGCCCCAGTGTTTCCAGAAAAACTTTCGTTCTTGAATCATCCGTAAAAACTCCATCGAAGCAATGGCAATAAGCGGAATGACAAAAGTTGTACGCGTTGCAGCAGCTAACGTAAATAAGGCTATAGACAAAATAAATGTTCCCGGTTTGTTGGTTTTTCTATGCTTGAAGTAATAGTAAACTCCAACAATACTAATGGTTAGGGAAGGAATGCCCGGTAAAAAGCCAGCTTGGTAATAAGTAAATAAAGGTGCAGTTGCAACCACTCCGGTTAGAAATAAAGAACTGAGTTTGTTATTATCTACCAAACGGGATAATCGATAGAAATAGAATAACCCCAAGAAACTCAGTAGTAATTCATAACACCGAAATACCCATGGATCTCGCGTTTGAGCGAGTTTCATTCCGGCCGCAATAATGTATTCATGAATGGGAAAATCGACGGCTGTAATACTTGTTGTTCCCGGCTCTAAAAAGTCACCGGGAAACTGTTTGTTCATCACAAAAGTTTGCGGATGAAAGAAATCGAAAC
>DAOOQW010000135.1:0-6157 GCA_035388945.1 Flavobacteriales bacterium | reverse complement strand
CCAGAAGACAAAAAGAAGTTTCTAATAAATGAATTAGGGAAACGGGTAGATACGACCATGGTATTAATGGATAATTTACTCATGTGGTCACGTACCCAATTAAATGGAATTGTTTTTCAACCCGAAATTCTAGATCCTGCACGATTAATTAAAGGCGTAATAAAACAACTTGAAGCTCAAGCCGATGAAAAAAAGATAAGCATAAAGCTTCAGTATCACGAAACCAATATGGTTTTAGTGGATTCAAATATGTTTGAATTAATCATCCGGAATCTGATTTCCAATGCAATAAAATTTACGAATCCAGAAGGGTTTGTTAAAATATTGATTGAAAAGAATCAGCAGAAAGTTCTGATTAGAGTATCCGATTCAGGCGTTGGCATGACAGCGGAAATGTTGGAAAAACTTCACAATAAGGAATTTGTATCCACTCCTGGGACCAAAAAAGAAAAGGGAACTGGATTAGGTTTGGTGCTTTGTCAAGAGTTCGTTGGGAAGCATCAAGGTGAAATGCTCATTGAATCTCAGCCACAATTAGGTACAGTAATTTCCTTGTTTTTCGACTCGGTAGAGGAATTTTAGCTTCTAATTAAAACTTAGAAATAGAATTCCATTTTCCTTCAAAACGAAAAAAAATCATGTAAGGAAATGGAGAAAATAGAAGCAACAATCGAAACGTTATTCGAGTAACAGTTATTCAGAATTGGGCAGCATTTTACTGTTAAAAAGTTGATGTGACTCAATTAAAATGAACAACTCAACACACGAACTTTAACAAAAAAAAACATGATTCGGAAACTATTAGCACCACTTGCCTTGTTTGTTGTTATTTCAACTCAAACATTTGCTGCCGAAAGTATTGTCCGCATTGCTCAATCTCTTTCTCAACAGAAGGCTTATGCAGGCGGAACTTTTTTAGTTAAGATTAAAATTGAACGCCGAAACCTCAACAGCTTCTTCCAAATCGAACAGGAACTTCCTAAAGGAATGACTGCCATTGGAGTAGAAAGTCAAGGAGCAACATTTAGTTGTAAAGATGGAAAGGTTAAATACAACTGGTTACGTTTACCCGCTGAAGAAGAAATTCAAGTGATGTACAAAGTAACTGTTCCTTTCGAAATGCGTGGAAAGCAATCGATTGAAGGTAGGTACTACTACATTGTTGATGAAGAAAAAGAAATCTTCAACCTTCCTAAAAACACGATTGAAGTAATTGAGTACATCGCACCAAGTGATTCACTGGCTGAAAAAACATTATTAGGAATGATTAATAATGACCAAGATAAGCCCGTTTACATGTCGGAAGAGAAAGTTGATTTGGAATATAAAGTCCAAATTCTAAGCTCTACTCGCGCACTTGATCGTGATTCTATTCGTAAGGAATATGCAATAAAAGACAAGTTGCAAGAAGAAAACTTCAATGGCTTGTACAAATACACGGTTGGCTCATTTGGAACATACGAACAAGCTCGTGACTACAAAAACAAACTCGATTTCTCCCGATACATTCCTTTTGTAATAGCCTATAACCGCGGAACTCGCATCACAGTGGGAGAAGCAATGAACTTGGCTTCGAAGAAAAAATCGGTACAGAAATAAGATACTGTGCTGTGTTAAATCCTCCTAACGCCCTGTAGTGAAAACTGCAGGGCGTTTTTTAATACCAACAGCAGCCTAAATTCCCGATATTCGTGGCATGAAGCAAGTCACGTTACTGATTGCATTTATCTTTCAATTAGGAATTCAGCATATTCAGGCTCAACAAGAGCTAGCTGTTCTAACCTATTCTGTTCCCGAAAAGATTGAAGCAGGAACTCCTTTCCAAGTTTCAATGACATTAAATCGTGGAGCAATTACTGGAATTGCACGTATTCAACAATCGTGGCCACGTGGATTTACGATTAACGAAGTTGAAAACGCAGGTGCCATATTCTCCTTCAGCAAAAAACAACTCCAATTCCTCTGGGTAACTTTACCAACAGAACAAGAAATTAAAGTCACATTCGAGGTTACAGCTAGTAAGGATTATGCTGGCAAATTAGAAATACCCGGTATTCTAGCCTATCTCGAGGGCAGTCAACGGAAGGAATTAACTTTCAATCCACTAAAACTCGACATCCTCGGTAAGGGCACAAAAGCATTCGAAAAACCAGCTTCTCCTTCCCTATCTGCTTCCAGCGATACCAAAATAAAATCACCCGCTATTGCTGAAAAACCAAGCACTCCAGTAAAAACTTCACCAGCATCAAGCCCAGTAAAAAAGGAAGTTGCGCCATTAAAACCTGCGCCTAAACTGGAACAAAAAGAAAAACCGGTTACACCGAAAAAGGAAAGTGTACCTATCGTAAAAAAGGAAGTACCTAAAACTCCAGAAACGAAAAAAGGCGCTCCTATTACAGAAGAAAAACCTAAAACGGAACCGGTTAAAACTCCTGCTAAAATCGAAACGACTACCAGTCCGAGCACAAGTACTTCAACGAGCAAATCGGCTATTTCATTTCGAATTCAAGTTGCAGCATTGCCTCAAAAAGCCGATAAAGAAACGATTGCTCGCGATTTTAGTGTGGAAGCCAAAGATTTACAGGAAGAAAGTCACAATGGTTTATTCAAATACACATTTGGTGAATATCCCAATTTGGCAGAAGCTCGAAAAAAGATGAATGCTAACCCCAAAATGAAAGGGAAAGCATTTATTACTGGCTATCGGAATGGAATCCGTATCGATTTAGAAGAAGCTATCCGATTAAGTAAAGAAAAATAAGCCTGTGCCCATACAAGATTATCGCCTACGTAGGAGAATCATATTACTCCTGACATTCATTTCAGGTGCGTTTTTACTTTATGCTTTGCATGAATTAATTCCTGCATTCTTAGGTTCAGTAGTTCTGTATGTGCTATTCCGCCCATTTTTTGGCTATCTCTTATACATCAAGAAATGGCCTAATTGGTTAGCTACCTGGACAATCATGCTGCTCACTTTTCTCCTTATCGTTTTACCATTAACCATCGTGGGCATTATGATTGGCAGTAAAGTTTCGAACTTACTCCAGCATACCGAAGCTATTACTTCTATCCTCGGAAAAGTTCAGAATTACTTTGGCGTTTCATTGAATGATGGTGCAACTGTAGAAAAGATTCTTGGCTTTTTACAAGACAATTTGTTTGGCGGTGTAAGTTCTTTTGTCAACGGGGTGTTTGGAATAATTTTCACCTTGGGTATGATGTATTTTATCCTGTATTTCATGTTGAGCAGTCACCGTGCATTTGAAAAAACGCTCATCAAATACATGCCTTTCAAAAAGGAAAACACACTCCGATTTGCTGCCGAATTGAGGAATTCAACTTATTCAATGTGCTCGGACAAGGACTTATTGCCTTCGTACAAGGAAGTTTGGTGAGTGTTGGATTCTGGATTTTCGATTTTAATGATCCCGTTTTCTGGGGGATAATTTCCTTCTTCCTTTCCTTCCTTCCAGTAATTGGAGCACCTATCGTGTTTGTTCCAGCTGGGTTAATCGCCATTGCAAACGGACAAGCATCCGATGGTTATGGAATCATCCTGTGGGGATTTATTCTCGTAACTAATATCGACAACGTTTTGCGCTTCTTCATTTCCAAATACATGGCAGATACTCATCCATTAGTTGCCATCGTTGGAGTGATTATCGGGATACCAATTTTTGGAATTCTAGGCTTAGTGTTCGGCCCACTGTTGATTTCTTGGTTCTTCTTGTTGATTAAGATTTATGAAGAAGGGAAAGATGAGGAAGAGTCCGATGAAGAAGATGAAAGTATTCTGGCTTAATCAGCGGCGACGTTTCGAACTTCCGAATAATACCCCAAAAATTCCACGCACTAATTCTCTCCCAATACTGCGTGTAACCGAAGAATTCATCACTTCTTCCAACATCGTTTTTTCTTGCTTTCCGGATTTTGGGGGCGTTGATGAAGTAGTTGATGTTTCTTCTTGCTGCTTTTGCAATCGCGAATTGAGCATTTCGTATGCACTCACCGGATCGGTTGTTTCGGCGTACTTGGCGAATAATTCCGACTGATTGAGGTGATCCTGATATTCGCTTGCAGGAAGCGGTCCCATAATAGCAGCTGGTGGAACGAGATGCGTATGAACCACTTCGGTAGGAATTCCTTTCGAGTTGAGCACCGTTACCAATGCCTGCCCAATTCCCATTTGGGTGAGCGTTTCTTCGATTTCGTAAAAAGCCGATCTCGGATAGGTTTTCACGGTATCTTTCAATGCCTTAGCATCGTTTGGCGTGAAAGCACGTAACACATGCTGAAAGCGATTCCCCAATTGTGCTAATACATTCACCGGAATATCCTGCGCCATTTGAGAACAAAAGAACACACCTACTCCTTTCGAGCGTATCAAGCGAACAATCTGTTCTACTTGTTCCAAAAATGCTTTGGGAGCGTCGCTAAATAACAAATGCGCTTCATCGAGAAAGAAAACAAGTTTGGGTTTGTCCAAGTCGCCTGCTTCGGGTAAAGTTTCATATAACTCGACCAGTAAACTCAACAGGAATGTAGAAAACACGGCAGGTTTATCTTGCATATCGCTTACATTGAGCAAACTCACCACACCTTGTCCATCAACCTTCAACATTAAATCGGAAATATCAAACGATGGCTCCCCAAATACAGCCGCTACACCTTGCTGCTCTAATGCAACAATTTTACGCAGGATGGTTCCGGAAGTGGCACTTGAAATAATTCCGTAGCTTTCTTTAATCTCTGCTTTTCCAGGTCCTTCGCTTAGGTAATTAAGGACTTTCTTCAAATCCTGTAAATCCACAATGGGAAGTCCTTTATCGTCGGCATACTTGAACAGGATAGATAAAACACCTGTTTGAGTTTCGTTGAGTTCGAGGATTTTGGCGAGCAAGACAGGACCAAATTCCATCACGGTAGCCCGCATTTGAGCACCTAATTTCCCGCTGAGAGAATACAACTCAATTGGAACACCTTCGGGTTGAAAGTTTATGTTTAAGGCTGAAGCACGTTCTTCAATCTTAGCATTAGAAACTCCCGGTTTTCCTAATCCACTCAAATCACCTTTGATATCCGAAAGAAATACAGGAACGCCTGCTTTGCTCAACTGCTCCGCTAAAACCTGAAGTGTACGTGTTTTACCCGAACCAGTAGCTCCTGCTATCAAACCATGGCGATTCATCATACTCAAAGGAATGTTCACCCGAGCATCGGATAAAATTTCTCCTTTGAGCACGCCACATCCTAAAAAAATGTGTGCTTGACTATCGGGATATGACGATTGAACGGCGGTGATGAATTCCTGTTTCATGGTTTGCTAAAACGACAAATTACGGACAGGCAAGCATCGGAATAAAGGCCCTTTATGCTTTTTTCTTCACAGCGGCTTTTTTATGACGTGCAGTCAAGCGAAACACCTGTACCGACAAGGGAGGCAGATCAATTGCGATAGAATGTGGACGACCATGTTTCTCTACATCGGTTGATTCGTACTTGTGTTTTGCAGAATAATCACTTCCCCAGTAAGACTTATTATCGCTATTAAAGATGACCGAATATTTCCCACCATCGGGAACTCCAATGCGGTAATTTTCTTGAGGAATTGGTGTGAAATTGCAGGCAATCACCAAATAATCTTCCGGCTTTTCACCTCTGCGAATGAAAGATAAAGTACTGTTGCGACTATCGTTTAAATCGATCCATTCAAACCCTTTTGTATCGAATTGCAAGCTATGAAGAGCTGGTTCTTTACGATATAATGTATTCAGGTCTTTTATCAGTTTTTGCATACCGCTATTGGGCTCAAAACCTGTGAGATGCCAATCGAGGCCAGTTTTATAATTCCATTCACTGTATTGTCCAAATTCATCGCCCATGAAAAGCAATTTACTTCCCGGATGCGTGAACATGTAGGAATACATAGCTCGCAGATTGGCAAATTTCTGCCATTGGTCGCCAGGCATACGATCGATTAGAGAACCTTTTCCGTGAACCACTTCATCGTGTGAAAGAGGTAGCATGAAACTCTCGGTGAAGGCGTAATAAATCGAGAATGTTACATCGTTTTGATGATGTTCGCGGTAGAGCGGATCGGTTTTGAAATAACGAAGTGTATCATGCATCCAACCCATCATCCATTTCATCCCGA
>DAOOQW010000134.1:0-6166 GCA_035388945.1 Flavobacteriales bacterium | reverse complement strand
ATAACGGACATCAAAAGGTATTTCGAATGAATATTGAAACCGGAGTTTTTTCAGCACAATTACCAGCTTACGGTCCGCACGAAACCATGGCTGAATACCTCAAAGTTACTGGCTATACGTGGGAAAATGTAGTCACAACTGGCTTGCAAGATCCAGCTGGAATTGCCATTCAAGGAAACCGAATGGTGATTAGCGACCACCAAAGCAGCGATTTGATTTTCTATGATATCACGAGTGTTCCAGCTACCGAATTGCATCGTATTTCAACCGGTGCGCAAGGTATTATGGGCATTACGATTGGTCCTGATGGGAAGATTTATTATGTGGAAAATACCGGTAACAAAGTGGTTCGTTTAGATCCAGAAACGATTCCGTTGAAAGTTCCAATTATTGAGAATAGCTGGACCGTTTTCCCGAATCCTTCGAATGGAATATTAGCAATCAGAGGTGCTGAAATGCATGTTCCGATTCAGGTTCAGGTGTATGCTTCTAACGGACAACTTCTTCGAAATTACACTACCGAAACGGGACAATTGAAGGATACCGGATTGCGATCTGGAATGTATCACATTCGTGTTTTAGATTTAGCTGGAAAAGAGCTTTCGCAGTTTTCTTGGGTAATTGCGCAGTAATAGAATAAGCTGGCTTTTTATACCTTCGCATGATGAATTTCATGCACACTCGAAGCTGCTTTTTGGCAATCATACTTTCGGTTTCCATTTTAGGTGGATGTAAAAAAGATGAGGAGGAAAAACCTACTCCAACTCCTGCCGATACTACTGGTTCTGTTGCTTTTCAAGTGAGCAACCGAATCGGAAATCAGGATTTGGCTTTGGGATATTTGTCATACGTCAATGCTGCTGGCGATTCGTTTCAAGTGGATTTACTTAAATATTACATCAGTGGATTTGAGTGGAAACGAGCTGATGGAACTTATTTTCAATCCAAGAATTATCAATTAATAAATACCTCACAGCCTACCAGTTTAAATTTCAGTTTGACAGGCATCCCAAACGGTACATATACTGGTTTGCGTTTTTATTTAGGAGTTGATTCACTTAGCAATCACACCATAACCAATTATGTAGCATTGGATGCATCTTCTGGGATGATTTGGAGTTGGAATACGGGTTATATCTTCTTCAAACACGAAGGAAAATACATCGATTCGAACCATGTAGAAAAGCCGCTTTTGTTTCATTATGGAACCGATCGTGGATTTGCAACTGTAGAACTTCCTTTAGATAATTTCGTGGTTAACTCCGATTCGCGCCAGCTCAATCTTACTTTCGATTTAGCGGCTTTGTATGCGAATCCGAATATGATTGATTTCAATATCTGGAATAATAATCAATCGCTTACTACCCAAGAATATCCTTGGTTAGATGCCATGAAACAGAACTTTTCACAGAGCTTTTCTGTTCACGTACCATGAGAAAGACGGCTTACCTCTTATCGATTTGTTTAGGCTTATTCATGCTCTTGGAAGCGTGTTCTAAAGATGAATCAGTCTATTCTACTAATACCGAAAATCCAGGACCAACACCATATAATTTAGTCATTCCACAAGGTTTGCCGGCAATGGTTATTCCAGCCGATAATCCATTAACGGTTGAAGGAATTGCATTAGGGAAAAAGTTGTTTTTCGATCCTATTCTTTCTGGCGATAATTCTATTTCCTGCGGAACCTGTCACTTGCAGGAGTTCGGATTTACAGATAGCTTAAGACAATTCAGCAAAGGAATCGACCACATTGAAGGAACGAGAAATTCGATGCCGCTTATAAATCTCGGTTGGGAACGAAATTTCTTTTGGGATGGTGGTGCAAGCAATTTAGAATCGCAAGTAGCTGGACCAATAACCAATCCTGTCGAAATGCATGAAACGCTTGCCAATGCTGTTGCTGAGCTCAATGCACATCCCGAATATCCAGCATTATTTAAAAAAGCATTTGGCTCCGAAATCGTCAATACAGCCAATGTGATGAAAGCCATTGCTCAATTCGAAAGAACCTTGATTTCGGGTAATTCTCGTTTCGATAAATACATGCAATTAGGTATACCATTAACCGAACAGGAACTGCGTGGAAGGGATGTCTTTATTAGCTTCTTCAAAGGCGATTGCGTGCATTGTCATGTGATGGGTAGCACCTTTACCGATCACGAATTCCGCAACAATGGTTTAGATACATTTTCGGTTGATTTAGGTCGCGGACGAATCACTTTAAATCCTTCCGATAATGGTAAATTCAAAACTCCCGGATTGCGTAATATTGCTGTAACAGCACCATATATGCATGATGGAAGATTTGCAACGCTCGAAGAAGTCATCAACCATTATAACAATGGAATTCAACCTCATCCAAACCTCGACCCGCGCTTAGTTGACACTCAACCCGGACGCATGAGCGAACAAGATGTGGAAGATATCATCGCATTTTTACATACCCTTACCGACGAAGAATTCCTCACCAATCCAGCCTTTAAAAAGCCATGAGAATTAAACTGTTTTCTGTTTTTATTTCCCTGATATTTTTCGCTGCTTGTAACGGTGTTTCCACTCCGCCATCGGCTAAAACAGCTGAGTTTAAAGTCTGGGGAAATTGCGGTATGTGCAAAAAGACCATCGAAGGTTCCTTGAAAGATAAACCTGGAATTATCAAAGCCGATTGGAACGTAAAATCGAAGCAGATGTCGGTGCAATTCGATACGCTGCGTATTTCCTTGAAAGACATTCAGCAAACCATTGCCATGGCAGGATACGACAATGATGCTTTTCAAGGAGATTCGGCTGCCTATGCCGGTTTGCACGAATGCTGTCAGTACACTAGAAAATAATTTCTACTCTTCTGTAATAGTTTTTTCTACTAAGCTACTAAATAGTAAAAAAGCTCATGGAAGAGACTGTTAAAGCCAAAAACATTTCGCCCCTTTTTAACCGAATGGCGTATGGATTATTTATTCTGCTCAGTATTTACTTTGCAGTTTTCTCGAAAAATTATCCTTCTGCCTTAAGTAATTTCGGCATTGCACTCGTGTTCGATCCATTCGATCAAACAGTAAGATTCCCAGATCGTCCGCTATATCAAAAGGTCTGGCTAATTACCCACGCAAGTTTAGCTTTGATAGGTTTCGTATTGATGTTGGTTTTGTAAGTTGATCCTTCGCTAAAGCTACGGCTCGCAAAGCTACTAACTCAGGCTTCAGCCCAATTGCTGGTAAAGCGAAACGTGCTACCGTCAAATAATCCTTTGTCGCTTAGTTTTAGTTGAGGAATTACCAGTAAAGCCATAAAGGACAAGGTCATATACGGAGCGCGCAGTTTGCTTCCCAGTTTTTCTTTCACAAAGGTATCCAAATGAATGTAGCGTTTGGCAACTTCCCAGCCATCGTCATTACTCATCAATCCCGCAACTGGTAGGGCAAGTAGATGATCTTCTTCTTTGTCAACGGCACATAATCCGCCCTTGCTAAGCATAAGTAAATTAATGGCTCGTAGAATTTCCTCATCGGTACAACCAGTCGCAATAATGTTGTGACTATCATGTGCCACCGTAGATGCAATAGCACCTTTCTTCAATCCGAAATTTCGTATAAATGCTATAGCTGGCGGAGCATCGTGATAGCGATTTACTACAACAATTTTCAATATATCTTGATCGGGCTGACTAAGCACATTTCCCTCTTCGTTGATACGCGGAGGAAGATGAAGTTCGCGTGTAATCAGTTGTCCTTCGAGCGCTTCAATAACACGTAACTGTCCGTTTTGAGCAGGGAAAAATAGTTCTTCTAATTTCACTTCACGGCTGTGGAAGCGGTTTTCGGGGCGTTCTTCGTGATGATGAATATTTGTTTTTCCTTTCGAAGCAACTTGTTCACCTTGAATCCAAGTTCCTAAAATGTTGAACTGCTCAATTGAATCAATCTCAATAAAATCGGCCGAATCGCCCACTTGAAGCATTCCAACGGGTAAATTATAATGTTGTTTTACATTCCAGGAAGAGGCACGTAACACATCAAACAAGTTGTAACCTAATGACAAGGCACGTTTTACTTGAACGTTTATATGACCTTCGAGTAAATTATCGGGATGTTTATCATCGCTGCAAAGCATGACACGTTCTGGATGTGAGCCAAGTAATGTGTGCAATGCATCAAAATTCCGAGCGGCACTTCCTTCCCGAATTTGAACCCACATTCCAGCTTTAATTTTATCGAGCGCTTCATCTAAGGTGAAACATTCGTGATCGGTTGTGATTCCTGCAGCAGCATAGCGAACAACATCATCACCCCGTAAACCCGGCGCATGTCCATCGATAGGTTTTCCGCAGCGTTTAGCAGCATCAATTTTGGCCAACATATCTTCATCACCCGCCAAAACTCCCGGATAATTCATCACTTCAGCTAAATACCAAATATCAGGTCGCTTAAGTAAATACTCTACTTGTGCAGGATTGATCGTATCACCAGCAGTTTCGAAAACCGTTGCAGGAACGCACGATGGTGCTCCAAAGAAAAAATGGAACGGAACGCGAGCGGCATTTTTCAGCATGTATTCGACACCAAAAACGCCCAAAACATTAGCTATCTCATGCGGATCAGAAATGGTTCCTACCATACCATGTGCCACCGCCATACGCGCAAATTCGGATGGAATGAGCAAACTACTTTCTACGTGAACGTGTGCATCAATAAATCCGGGCAAAAGAAACGTGTTACAATCGGCTTCATCTGCTGGTTCAATTGCCGTTATGATACCATTTTCAACTACAATGGTCGATGCCGAAATACTACTACCGAGTAAATCAATTCGGCGAGCTGTAATGCGAAAGCTATGGTTGTTTTGCATGTTCCAAACCTAACACCTTAAACGCAGTTTCAATTCATCTTTTAATGGAAACTTTTCAGGTACTATGAAATTAAAAAATCCAGTTTTTTGTTGAGCTCAATGCGTTTGAAATTATCAACTGAAATTCAAGCCAGTAAACGATTTAAAGATTCAATTCTGGTATAAGTACGTAAGATGTTGTATAGATTAACTCGAACAAAAGTAGGTCATTCAAAAAGAAGAAGTAAATTCCCCCTAAATTTCTAACTATCTATTATGAAGTACTTTACTTTCCTTAACAAAGGCCTTCTCACCTTAGTTGCTTTCCTAACCGGCGCTATGGCATTGCAGGCACAAACAGGTTTGACAATTAGCATGGCAGATTCCAACGGAGTTTCTTGTCAAGACGATGCCTATGCTACCATTAATGTTAGCGGTGGTGTTGGCCCATACACGGCTTATTGGTTAAGATATATCGATGGTGTATCGAATCCTCCGGGGCCATTAGGTGTACAAATCGATACGGTTTCAATTGGTTTGAGTGCTGATAGTTTAGCACCTGGATATTATCAGATTCATGTGTATGATTCATCCATACCAACTCCAATTTTGGGTTATTATGGAGTTTATATACAAGGATCATTTTCGGTGAGTCAAGTTACAACACCTGCTACTTGTACAAATGCTGATGGTAAGATTAAACTAACGGTTCTCAATACTGTTGGGCCATATAGTTTCGATTGGAGTACAGGAGTTCAGCATAACGGATTAACAGCAAATTCCGATTCCGTGATGAATCTTTTAGCTGGATATTATTCCTGTACCGTTACCGATGGAAATGGATGTTATGTTAGTGCTGGCGGTGCCGGAACAACTCAAGGTGGCTTGTATGTATATGCTACTTCACCCATTGTTGTAACAGGCTCAGCTACACCATCTAATTGTTATGATGGAACTGCAACAGTAGTCGCTACATTAGGAACTGCACCTTATTCCTATGTTTGGAGTACAACACCAGCGCAGTTTGGTGTTACAGCAACTGGACTATCTCCAGGTTATGTGTTTTGCACAGTTACCGATGCTGTGGGTTGTTCACGTCAACAATATGTTTCAATTCCAGCCGGTCCAAATTATTTACAAGCAACAAGTAATATTTCACAAGAAATTTGTGGTGGAACACCTGGAGCTATTGATTTAACTGTTACTGGAGGAGTAACTCCATACACATATTTGTGGTCAAATGGAAGCACCTCACAAGACCAAACAGGTTTGTCAAGTGGAAGTTATTCGGTAGTTATTTCTGATGCGCAAGGTTGTTCGCTAACAGCTTACAAATATG
>DAOOQW010000133.1:0-6208 GCA_035388945.1 Flavobacteriales bacterium | reverse complement strand
GCACTTTCATACACCTTAATTTGTTGTATTAATCAACTGCCTGCTCTACTGCAATTTTCTTTTTGTCCTTAAATGGTGCTTTCGGGGTTAATCCAAAGAGCTTAAACATTTCCATATCTGTATCATATTCAGGATTCGGCGTTGTTAAAAGCTTTTCACCTGTAAAGATGGAATTTGCTCCAGCTAGGAAGCATAATGCTTGTCCTTCTAATGACATCTGTTGACGACCAGCAGAAAGACGAACCATTGTTTTAGGCATCAAGATCCGGGTAGTAGCAATCATTCGAACCATATCCCAAATTGGAACAGGTGGTTGATTTTCTAGAGGTGTTCCTTCAACAGCTACTAAAGCATTAATTGGAACCGATTCTGGATGAACAGGAAGATTAACTAAGGTATGAAGCATACCACAACGATCTTCAATCGTTTCACCTAATCCAATAATTCCACCTGAACAAACTGTAATATTCGCTTTACGCACGTTCTTAATCGTGTTCAAACGATCGTCAAAATTCCGGGTTGAAATGATATTACTATAATTCTCTTCCGATGTATCAATGTTGTGATTGTAGGCATATAGGCCAGCATCAGCAAGACGTTGAGCTTGATGCTCGGTAATCATTCCTAATGTACAGCACACTTCCATATCCATAGAATTCACGGCTTGTACCATTTCAATCACCCGATCAAAATCACGATTATCGCGAACTTCTCTCCAAGCAGCTCCCATACATACACGAGAAGCTCCTCCTTCTTTTGCACGGTTTGCATATTCAGTAACCTGCTCAACGCTCATTAATTTATGTGCTTCCAATCCGGTGGAATAGCGCGCTGCCTGAGGACAATATCCGCAATCCTCCGAACAACCACCTGTTTTAATGGAGATGAGCGAACTAACTTGAACTTCCGATCCTACATTGAATTGACGATGAATAGTTGCGGCTTCAAAAACCAATTCCAAAAGTGGTTTCTGATATATATCAAGGATTTCTTCCTTGCTTACTTGGGGACGATTTTCGTTCATGAACATGCTTAATGCTAACAAATATAATGAATGAGTATGGATCAAACGGGGACAAATGTACCCAATCATCGCTTTCCTAAATCTCTTAATTTCGCCATCCATGGAAATTCACATTATTACTGTCCTACCCGAACTTCTCGAAAGTCCTTTCGCACATTCTATTTTGAAACGTGCTCAACAAAAGGAACTCGTTGAGGTTCACATCCATAATTTGAGAGACTATTCGCTCGATAAACATAAAAGTGTCGACGACTATGCTTTTGGAGGCGGAGCTGGAATGGTGATGATGATGGACCCAATTGTTCGATGCATTGAACATCTCCAATCGAAAGGGAAGTTTGATGAGGTCCTTTATATGACTCCTGATGGTGAACGATTTAACCAATCGATAGCCAATCAAATGTCTACTTTAAAACGTATTGCAATCTTGTGTGGGCATTATAAAGGGGTTGACGAACGAGTTCGGGAACATTTTATCACGCGTGAAATTTCAATTGGTGATTATGTACTTTCAGGAGGAGAATTAGCTGCTGCTGTTGTTTCTGATGCTATAATCCGATTAATACCGGGAGTTTTGAATGATGAAACTTCTGCTTTGACCGATTCCTTTCAGGATAACTTATTGGCTCCACCTGTTTATACACGCCCTGCAGAATATAGAGGATGGAAAGTTCCCGACATATTACTTAGTGGAAACACGCCTGCAGTCGACAAATGGCGCTTTGAACAATCACTCGAACGAACTAGAATACGGCGACCTGATTTATTAGATGAATAATTTTTTCATTTGTTTGCTGTTTGAATGAAATTATTCCCTAATATTGCACTCCTTTTTAGAAACCCGTAGGAAAATCACAATGGACTTCCTTTCACAAATTGCCAGTCAGCTTACCGAAAAACGTGAGCTTCCCGCTTTCAAAGCCGGAGATACAATCACCGTTCACTATAAAATCAAGGAAGGTGAAAAAGAACGTATTCAGCAATACCAAGGCGTTGTTATTCAACGTAAAGGTGCTGGAGTTACACGCACTTTCACAGTACGTAAGATTTCTAATAGCTTAGGAGTTGAACGTATCTTTCCTGATAACTCACCATTCATCGATAAAATCGAAGTGAATAAACGTGGTGTTGTTCGTCGTGCTCGTATTTTCTACATCCGCGATCTTAAAGGTAAAAAAGCGCGTATCAAAGAAAAGATGGTTTAATTCATCCTATTCTTTGCACACATATAAAAGCCCTGTTGTTCATTCAACAGGGCTTTCTTTTTATATATTACTAGAATATTCAGCATATCAACTTATCATTTATAGTATATCATTTTACCAATAGAATGTTTGATGAAGAGTTCGAGTTGCGTTCAAAAGGAGACAAAAAAAATCCCGATTACATATGCAACCGGGATTTCAATATTCATTCTAAATTTTAGCTAGTTCAACTGATAAGTCACATGAATCTTTTCAGTCCAAGTCCAGTAAACTATCTTTTTATCATCATAACGATCTTTCTCAAACATTTCTCTACCAAATTCTTGACTAAGTTGATATAATGCGGGTTGAATGAATCGATCACTCTTACGAATCTCACGCTGAATTTCCTTACGTAACATCAAGGGAACTAAATCCATTACGTCCATAGCTTCTGTTTTGACAGTGGTCAACTTACCTAATTTACGCCCCATTGCTTTGGCTAAAATATCCGCCTCTTTCTTACTGTTCTCAATAGCTTGACGGTATGAACGTTCTTTCAAAACAGAATGATCTTTCATTTTTATATCAACCATTTCCAAATGCAATGGATGTCCATATAAACGACTCAACGAATCTATTTTACCATATTGAGCAGGACTGAAATTTTGCACCCAAGAATTAGAACGATAACTATATCTCGACTGTTCCGAATCATCCTTTGAGAAGCCAACTCCCATTGTTTTTAGCTTTGCCATGAATTCGAGCAAGCGTTTCGCTTTTATGGATTGTAGAGAATCTTCTACACGTCGATATCTTTCATGTTCATTACGTAATTGCTCTGGTGATTTTACTTCTTCTATAGCAGGAGGAGGTTCTTCGGCTTCAACTACAGTAGCATAGTCCATTTCCGACACTTCCATATCAACAGGCATTTCGACAATTTCATTGGAAAATCCCTCATCTGCCAACCGATCAGAGTAATTAACAGAAGAATAATCCATGTATAGTTTAACAACAAAACTATCAGGACTAAATGTTATAGTTCCTTGTGCTTCTACTTCTATTGTAGAATTTACCTGAGCTTGAGCAAAAGTACTACCCGACAAAAAGCAGAAACTTAGAACTGGAAGCCAAATATTAAATTTCATATACCAAATTGCTTACGAGCATCACCTATAAGTTTCATTACACCAGCGTGATCATGTGCTTCGGCATAAACTCTTAAAAGCGGTTCCGTTCCAGATGGACGAACCATGAGCCATTCATCTTCGCTGACGAAATACTTAAATCCATCCATATCTTCTACTCGAATCACTGGACGATCTCCAATATTCTTAACCTCTCCATTTTTACAAGATGTAATAACACGTTGTTTTTCAGCTTCTGGCAAGTGTAAATCATTACGATCAACACTAAATGCACCAGTTATCTCATAAACTTCTTCGATTAGTTGATCCAGTGTTTTTCCAGATTTGGCCATAAATTCCCAAATAACCAATCCCATCCAAATTCCATCACGCTCTGGAATATGACCTTTAATGGCAATACCACCAGATTCTTCACCACCTAATAATACATCATCAGTGATCATAATTCCAGCGATGTATTTAAATCCAATTTTCACCACATCGAGATCTAATCCGTAATGATCACAAATCGTTTTCACTTTAACGGTCGAGGAGAATGCAGTACATACTTTACCATCTAATCCTTTGTACTTTTTCAAATAATGAATCAACAAAAGAATAATGTGATGTGAATCAACAAATTTCCCTTCACTATCAAAAAGTCCAATACGATCGGCATCACCATCAGTAGCTAATCCACAATCAATATTTCCTGAAAGACGAATCATTTCAGAAAACTCGGTTAGATTTTTAGCGATAGGTTCGGGCGCTTGACCTTCAAAAGAAGGGTTGTAATCACAATGCAATAAAGTGGTGTTGGGTAGTAAACGACGTATTACATTTTGTCCAGCCCCAAACATAGCATCATAAGCAAACTCGAGATTTGAATTTCGGATGGCATCTAAATCAAAACTTGATTCAACACGTTGACAATAATCTCCTTCCAAATCAACTATTACACATGTACCAGCTTGTTCAGCTTCAGTAAGTGAAACTTTTTGCCAAGCTGAATTTGCTGTTTCTGGGATGATGGTTTCAATCTCGTCTATTTTATCTGGCAATAATGGACCACCATAACTTCCTTTAAGTTTAAAACCATTATAAGAAGGTGGGTTATGGCTTGCCGTTAAAACAATTCCTAAGTTAGTTTTATAAGTTATAGCTCCCATCGAAACCATAGGAGTTGATACAAAGCCTTTTGCAAGAAATACTTTAACTCCATGGCAAATCATAACCTTAGCTGTGGTTTCGGCAAATAACTCTCCAGCAAACCTACAATCATGACCTATTACAACCGAAGGTGAAGACGAGTTCTTTTTTAGCCAGATTGCTGTTGCTTCCGATACACGAGCAACGTTTTCTACTGTAAATTCATCAGCAATAATGGCTCTCCAGCCATCTGTTCCAAACTTAATCTTTGTCATAATTTGTCTTTTTAAATTCCGCGGTCATTCAAACTTGATTGATACCGTCGTGCATTTTGTTTATGTTGTTCGAATGTTTCAGCAAAAGAATGATAACCCGAACGGTCAGGCCGGGCACAAAAGTAAAGGTAACTATGTGTTTGATAATTCAAAATTGCATCAATACTTCCTTTACTAGCCATATAAATTGGCCCCGGTGGTAAACCTGCATATTTATAAGTGTTATAAGGCGATTCGACCTGAAGATGATTAGATCGTATCCTACGTAACCCAAAATCATTTAAAGCAAACTTCACGGTAGGATCTGCTTGCAATTTCATTCCTTTATGAAGTCTATTGAGATAAACGCCTGCTATAACTGGCCATTCATCCGATTTATTCGATTCTTGAAGTACAATAGATGCTAGGACACAAATCTCTCCTCTAGATAATCCAAGTTGTGTTGCTTTGCTTAATCGGTCTTCTGTCCAAAACTTAGTATAAGCTTTTCCCATTTTTTCGACAAAAACAGGAGCTGTAGTATTCCAATAAAACTCATATGTATCTGGTAAAAACAACGATAATGCATGTTGTGAATCCAATCCAAACTGCCTCATCTCTTCATTGTTATTCAAAATATCCATTAATGATGATGAGTCAGCTTCTAAATTCCTTCCAACTTTACTAGCAAAATCCTCCTTAGTCCGAATGTTCTGAAAAGTAATTCGTATTGGTTCCTGCTTACCTGATCGAAGTAACATGACCAATTCACGATTACTCATTCCATCTTTTACCTTAAACCTACCAGCCTTTACCTTCTTATCATAATCCATGAATTCAGAAAGCCAAATAAAAGACTCTCTATTCCTGAGCATTCCCCTTTCGGTAAGCTGGTTTACTACATCTTGAAAACTATCTATGGTTCGTATGTATACAAAGTCTGTTTTCTGTTGATTCAATACTAGATTAGAACGAAATACTTTAGAATAAAAATACCCAAATGAAATGCATACCGATAAAAACAAAATCAAGCCAAGCGCTATAAAAATACGTTTAGCAGAACTCGATTTTCCTTTACTTGATTTTTGCCGGGTAGATTTAGAACTTCTTTTTTTAGCCATATAATGACACCAAAATTACTGGTTTCATGAAGATTTCAAACGGTATGATTAACTATTCATCAAGAGAAGTGAGTATCTCCTTAGCTTGACTATTCTTTGGTTCCAATTCTAAAACTCGTATTAAAATTTTTTTTGCATCAACTTTATTCCCTCGATATAAATAAAGCCCAGCCAAGTTCAACTGTGCAGGAACATAATCCATATTTAAGGAAATAGCTTTCTTGTATGCATATTCTGCTTCTTCAGGAAATCCCTCTAACAATCGAACATACCCATAATTTGACCATCCTGGAGCAAACAATGGATTTTCACGAATCAAAGATGTAAAAACCAATTTGGCTGTTTT
>DAOOQW010000132.1:0-6274 GCA_035388945.1 Flavobacteriales bacterium | reverse complement strand
GCTGGAACCCAATCACCAGAAGTGAGCTTGACAACACGAATTGCTTCTTTATTTAACATTTCACCACCATTTATTCCTCGAACAACAGTGATATCTGACAATGTACTATCTGTATTCACCACAAATTGCACATACACTTTTCCTTGAATTTCAATCTCAACTGCACTTGGAGGATAAATAATATTTTTTGAAATGAATTTCAGTAATGCTTCATCACCATATTTATAATGAGCCTGTTCTTCAACAACAGAATAAATATCGCTTTTAGTTGGAATAATATCTTGAACTGGGTAGCTTTCACCATCAGAAGTTCTTCGTTCATCGATTCGATCAGTTTTTGAAGGGGTTACCGTTTGGCTTTCCACACAAAACGAAACGAGCAAAAATAGATAGCTGATTAAAAAACGCATGATTTCCTCTTTTTAAATATGACAATTTTCGTTGTTATTGAAGTTTGAAGCGAATCGGTAAAATATTGTACACATCTACTTTTTTACCATTTTGTTTTCCAGCTTTCCAATAATTACCAGATAGCTTTACTACACGTATAGCTTCCTTCTCTAGCATATTACACTCCTTAGGCGATTTCATAACCTGAATATCCCGAATTCCGCCAGCAGCTTGAACTACAAATTTAATGAAGACGGTACCTTGTATACTACTCTCTTTACATTCCAAAGGATAATTGATGTTTTTTGCTAGAAAAGTATTGATATCATCCTTTCCATTTTCAAAAACAGGCATTTCTTCAACTATTGTAAACACTTGTTCCTTAGTATCTACATCAGGGGGTTCAGTCGGTTCTACAATAGGTTCTCTAAGGATTTGTGCGTTTATTAGGGTAGGACTTGAAAATATCAAGCTTATAATTAGGAATAATCGAGAAAAAGGCATGACAAAGATTTTCTCCAAAGTAAATAATTCACACACACATTTCAATAAAAACCTAGCATTCTTCTGATTATCTTTGCCACCCTGAATTTTTACAAGCTATGATCAATATTACCCTGCCCGATGGTTCGGTTCGCCAGTACGAAAGTGGCGTAACTGCCCTCGACATTGCCAAAAGCATTAGTGAAGGACTTGCTCGTAACGTCCTTGCTGCCACTGTGAATGGAGAAGTACAAGATGCTACTCGCATTATCCAAACCGATTCAACGGTAAAGCTTTTGACGTGGAACGATGACGATGGTAAGAAAACCATGTGGCACAGTTCGGCCCACTTGATGGCTGAGGCTTTAGAAGAACTGTATCCGGGAATTAAATTCGGTATTGGACCTCCTATTGAAAATGGTTTTTACTACGACGTTGATTTGGGTGATCGTTCAATTTCGGCCGAAGATCTTCCTGCGGTAGAAGCTAAAATGAAAGAATTGGCTAAGAAAAAAAGCCAGTATGTCCGCAAAGACATGAGTAAAGCGGATGCCATTGCTTATTTCACAGAGAAAGGTGATGAGTATAAACTTGACTTATTAGCTGGTCTCGAAGATGGCACCATTACCTTTTACGAACAAGGTAATTTCACCGACTTATGCCGCGGTCCTCATATCCCAGATACAGGTTTCATCAAAGCAGTTAAGTTGATGAACGTTGCTGGAGCGTATTGGAAAGGCGATGAGAAAAACAAACAGCTTACACGTATATATGGTATCACATTCACCAAAGCTGCCGATTTGGATGAGTACCTTGTTTTATTGGAAGAAGCCCGTAAACGTGATCACCGAAAACTAGGGAAAGAGCTGGAGTTATTCATGTTCTCCGAAAAAGTAGGTCAAGGTTTACCGATGTGGTTACCCAAAGGAACTGCCTTACGTGAGCGTTTGGTAGATTACTTAAAGCGCGCCCAAGCTTCAACAGGATATGTTCAAGTTATCACTCCACATATTGCACATAAAGACTTGTATGTAACCTCTGGTCACTACGAGAAATATGGAGCCGATTCGTTTCAACCCATTAAAACACCCGCCGAAGGAGAAGAATTTTTCTTGAAGCCGATGAATTGTCCGCACCACTGCGAGATTTACAAAAACAAACCACACTCCTATAAAGACCTTCCAATTCGTTTAGCTGAATTCGGAACCGTTTACCGCTATGAACAAAGTGGTGAATTACATGGTTTGACTCGTGTGCGCGGTTTTACTCAAGATGATGCACATATTTTTTGTCGCCCCGATCAGGTAAAAGAAGAATTCTTGAAAGTAATCGATCTAGTGTTTATGATTTTCAAAGCACTTGATTTCAAGGATTTCACCGCTCAAATTTCTTTGCGAGATCCAGAAAACAAGACCAAGTATATTGGTAGTGACGAAAATTGGGAGAAAGCTGAAAATGCAATTATCGAAGCTGCTGCTGAGAAAGGACTGCGTACTGTTGTAGAATTAGGAGAAGCAGCATTTTATGGTCCTAAGCTCGACTTCATGGTGAAGGATGCTATTGGTCGGCGCTGGCAACTCGGAACAATTCAGGTAGATTACAATTTACCGGAGCGTTTCCAATTGGAATATATGGGTGCTGATAATGCCAAACATCGTCCGGTGATGATTCACCGTGCACCTTTTGGGTCGTTGGAACGCTTTGTAGCGGTCTTGATAGAGCATTGTGCGGGTAAGTTTCCACTCTGGTTAACACCTGAACAAGCAGTAATACTGCCTATTTCGGAGAAGTATAACGAGTATGGAAAAAAAGTTTTACAACTGCTTAAAAATTACGATATTCGCGCCGCTATTGACGACCGTGACGAACGTGCCGGCAAAAAGATAAGGGATGCTGAAATTATGAAGACTCCTTTTATGCTTGTTGTTGGTGAAAAGGAAGCTGAAACAGGATCTGTTTCTGTCCGTAAACATGGCGAAGGCGATTTAGGCACCATGAGCCTAGAAGCGTTTGCTGCGTTAATCGAAGAGGAAGTTAACAAGCAAATGAATTAACAAACAACTGAAGGGAGGACCCAAGCTATAGCAATGCCACCGCGCTCTCCACGGCCGTTTAACCGGGGACCGCAGAAAAAAGAAGAAGCACATCGCATCAACTTAAAAATAGTTGGTGTACCCAAAGTTCGCCTCGTAGGAGATGGCATTGAACCTGCCGTTTACTCATTCGAGGATGCTTTACGTGTTGCACGTGAGCAGGAATTAGATCTGGTGGAAATTGTTCCGAATGCAGATCCTCCTGTGTGCCGGGTGATTGACTATAAGAAATTCCTCTACGAGCAAAAAAAGAAACAAAAAGAAATGAAAGCCAAAGCCACGAAGATTGTGGTGAAGGAAGTTCGTTTCGGTCCGAATACTGATGAGCACGATTTCAACTTCAAATTGAATCATGCACGCAAATTCCTTCAAGAAGGTTCTAAAGTGAAGGCGTTTGTATTCTTTAAAGGACGTTCGATTTTGTTCAAAGAAAAAGGAGAAATTCTCTTGTTGAAATTCGCTGCAGAGCTAGAAGAATTAGGGAAAGCCGAAAGCATGCCCGAACTAGAAGGAAAGCGGATGATCATGTATATCTCCCCTAAAAAGAAGAAATAAGTAAAACCCAAATACCAATTCACAATGCCGAAAATGAAAACAAATTCCAGTGCCAAAAAGCGCTTCAAGCTGACGGCTTCTGGAAAAATCAAACGCAAGCACGCGTTTATGCGGCACATTCTCACCAAGAAATCAAAAGATCAGAAGCGTCGTCTAGGCCATTCTGGTTTGGTTTGCAAGGCTGATGAAGGTCTCGTTAAACGTATGTTAACGATTGGAAAGTAAAATCAATTTTTTTTAACCAGATGCTCAGTACTAAGTTTACCCGAAAGGCGTAACGCTGTTCATCACAACACCAACTAAACCATGCCACGTTCAGTCAACCACGTTGCCTCACGCGCAAGGAGAAAGAAAATCCTCAACCAGACCAAGGGCTATTGGGGTGCCCGCAAGAACGTCTTCACAATAGCGAAGAATATTCTTGAGAAAGGTCTTACCTATGCTTACCGTGACCGTAAAACCAAAAAACGGAATTTCCGCGGTCTATGGATTCAGCGTATCAACGCTGGAGTTCGCCAACACGGAATGTCGTACAGCGAATTCATGGGTAAAATCCACGCGAAAAACATCCAGATTAACCGTAAAGTTCTTGCCGATTTGGCTATGAACAATCCAGAAGCTTTCAAAGCTATCTGCGACGCGGTGAAATAATCTGACACCTTTCTTTCTCAAAAGCACTCCAACTCGGGGTGCTTTTTTAGTTTTACCACATGCCAACCAATTTCCCTCTCGGTTTTCAAGAACATATCCAGGATCTACCCGGAATCAATACAACCAGCTTTCTTCTAGCACATGAAGAAAAAGCCCCAGTATCAATCCGCCTTAACCCTGAAAAACTTAACTCAGCCTTTGAAAACGAAACGAAAGTAGCTTGGTGCGAACATGGACGATATCTTCCATCAAGACCCGATTTTACACTCGATCCTCTTTTTCATACAGGCGCGTATTACGTGCAAGAAGCCAGCTCCATGAGTATTTGGTCGGCTTTGACTGATTTAGTGCCTGAGAAGTCGAATTTGCGTGTTTTAGACCTATGCGCAGCACCCGGTGGCAAAAGCACTTTGATAGCATCTTGGCTAGCAGGCGAAGGAATGTTAGTTGCCAACGAAGTCATTCGCAGTCGAGCTGGAATTTTACACGAGAACCTAAATCGCTGGGGAAGTGCCAATACGATAGTAAGCAATAACGATCCTCGCCAATTTGGAAAACTAGAAGGATATTTTGATGTCATTGTGATTGATGCTCCATGCAGTGGTTCCGGAATGTTTAGAAAAGATCCAGCGGCGATGAGCCATTGGTCGGAAGATGCAGTTACTCATTGTGCAGCTCGACAAGAACGCATCCTAACTGATGTTTGGCCGGCTTTAAAAGAAGGTGGTCTTCTCCTCTACTCTACCTGCAGTTATTCAGAAGCCGAAGATGAGCAAATCAGTAGCTTCATTAAAGAAGAACTTGCAGCAGAAATCTGTGCTATTCCATCCTTAGAGAATCATCCGGAAATTGTAAAAACGTCCATGGGATATCGTTTTTATCCTGGTCAAATTTTAGGTGAAGGATTTTATTTATCTGCAATACGAAAAACAGCTGAAACAGAAAATCCCTATCACAAACCTGCTTTCCGTCCACAGGTTATTCCCAACCAAATTGCACACTGGATGTCTAATCCCGATGCATTTGTGTATTCCGAAACCCATTTAGGATCAAGTGTTTTACCAGCTTCTTTACATGAATCTATTCCACCCTTATTGAAGCATTTACATATTTTAAAATGTGGAATTCTAGCTGGCGAGATGAAAGGAAAGGACTTTCTACCTTCACACGAAATGGCTTTGAGCACGCTGTTACGAAACGATATTCCTCAGTTAGAACTCGAACGTGAGGAAGCGTTGCGTTACTTAAAAAAAGAAGCCCTTCCTGGAAGAAGCGATATAAAAGGCTGGCATCGCATGAATTTTCAAGGATTAGGGCTTGGCTGGGGAAATGTGTTGCCTAATCGGATTAATAATGCCTTACCTAAGAGCTGGCGAATATTGAAAGAATTAGAATAAGGTTAGGGCACATTCTTTTGCCTCCTTCGTCGCCAAAAAACCGGGCTTTCGCCTCGTCGCTTCGTTCCTCTGGCTCAATCCCTTGTGCGAGAACCGTGTAGAATAAATCAATATGCAATGACAACAAATTTGTTTTTAGTTACTAAATTGTTGCGCTTGTATATTGAAATCATTTATGCCTATAACTAAATCTCCAATCTCATTCCGAATATTCTTATTAGTTGGAATATATTTCTTATTTCTGGGAAAAAGTGGTCTAGCACAAAAGTTCTCTTTTTTAAATGTTCCTAAAGAAGTTTTTACCCATAAAGGATTTGGCGAAAAAGACAGTGCCGATGTAGTCATATTATTCGATTCAGCATCGGTTCGTTTTAGTTCCATTGGTGAAAATTTCACCATCATAACCACGCGCTATCAACGCATGAAAATATTAACGCAAGATGGTGTAGACAATGGGACAGTGGTAATAAAACGATTTTCAAATGCTGATTTCCTCAAAAAGCAACCTATTTTCCATGCCGAAGGAGCTACATTTAATTTGAGTAAAGATCAATCGGTACGAATGACGAAATTGGATTCTACCGAAATATTTAAAAATGAACTTACACTAAAACTCGCCTTTTCGAATGTTAAACCAGGATCTGTAATTGACTATTCATACAGCATAGAAGAACCCGTTCATATCAATTTATGTGATTGGGAATT
>DAOOQW010000131.1:0-6303 GCA_035388945.1 Flavobacteriales bacterium | reverse complement strand
AATACCTGTAGGTAAAGTACAGGTGATGATTCCAGAAGGGTCGGTTTCGGGCAATTGAACGGTATAAGAACCAATTACAGTTGGAGAGCTAAAATCTCCAGAGCTGTTACTTAATTCTACATTCATCACATTACTATTGTATAGCAATCCTGCTGCATTGTATCCCACGAAAATCCTACTTCCTGAACAGTAAATCGAATCCTGCAAATAAGTACGAAGCATTTCCATCGGCTTTAGAGTATGGAGCACATTACTAATTCCGCCTGCACAATATCCATATTGTTGGTTAGGCATTTCTATCGCATCTACACCACCGTTATTTGCTAAACAATAGGTCGATTGTGAACCCACAACCGTTCCGCCATTAAGCGTAAAATACTGACTATTCAAACGAGCGAAATATCCAATAGAATCGGTAAAGAACTGCATTTCTTCAATTTCGGCATTGGTATTATCCGAAGGGAAAACTCGTCTCCATATTTCACCACCATCAACCGTTTTATACATGCGACCGAATCCACCTGCAGCATAAGCAACATACGGACTCGTCATCCACACATCGTTAAAGTCAGAAGTACTTTGAATACTATCATTCTTTAGTTCCCAGCTTAATCCTCCATTAATAGTTTTGAAAACTGCGTAGTCCGAAACGGTCATTCCTGTATCTCGGTTTAAAAAATGGATTCCTCTTAAAGGCAAAAGAGAATCAACTGCGACGGTAGTCCAAGATAATCCAGCATCTTGTGTTTTAATAACCATTCCATTTCCTCCCGAAGAATAAGCAACTAAAGAATCTACTGCCACCATGTCGAGCAAAGGTTCGATTGTACCGGTTGGTATTGAAGTCCAGCTCCAACCCGAATTGGTCGATCGAAGTATTGTTCCACTATCACCACATGCTATAATGGTACTGTCGTTCATCCAATTAACCGCTAATAAAGCATGTGAAGTATTACTATGCATTTTGCGCACATTCAAGGCACCATTTCGTGTGGTAAAAATTCCTCCTGCGCTACTTACGAAAACGCCTTTTTGTGGAGTGCGAAAATCAATTCCTTCCACACGTTCACCCATACCACTATTTACATTCGTCCAGTTTTGACAACCATCAAGTGTACGAACAATTCTGCCTAATGAATAGGATCCTGTAAAGCCATAGTTTTCATCCAAGAAAAATGCACAAGCCATAGTTTCGTTAAAATCGGTAGTCTGTTGATTCCAGGTTTGACCGCCATCGTTTGTTTTTAATAAAACATCCGAATCACTTACGATAACGCCCGAATTCATACTACTGAAATTCATACGAAGCCAAACCATTCCAGATGGTGCATCAAAGCTGTTCCAAGTACTTCCACCATTGGTAGTCTTGAGGATTTTGTTGTTACTCAGCACATATCCATTATTAGCATCTGCAAACCACACTTCACGGAAAAAATCGGTACCAGTATACACACTTGTCCATGTGGTTCCACCATTCGTTGTTTTTCTTATCGTTCCAGAATTTCCTACGAAATAGCCTGTATTTGCATCTGCGAACCAAACCGAATTTAATGTAACAGTTACCCCAGAAGTTTGGGTAGTCCAGCTTGATCCTCCATTTGAACTTTTTCGAACTAAGCCATTAGCTCCAACTACGTAACCCACATTAGCATTAGGGAAATGTATGTCGTTTAATCCTGCCCCAACTCCTGAAGATGGAATTGTCCATGTTTGACCACCATCGGTAGTTTTAATAATGGAGCTTGATGCTCCAACAGCCCAACCAGTAAATGAATCCACGAAATGAAGGCGTGTCATAGCAGCTGTTGAGCCGGTATTCATTCGTATCCAAGTTTCACCTCCATCTACTGTGCGAATGATTGAAGTTGTACCTGAGCATCCTCCAACACCTGCCGCTTGTCCACAAGCAAAGCCAGTTAATCGATTGGTGAAGAACAAATCATTAATTGCTCCATTGTAAGGATTAGAAGAACGCCATTGAGCAAAAGCTGGTTGAACTAAAAGGAACAACAAATTAGTTAAGAAGAAAAGTCGTTTCATGGTTTTGTATGGGTTGACAAATTTAAGCAGTGCGAGTCACATTAAGCTATTTGTCAAAGAATGTTCATCGTAAAAGTGAGAAAATGAAAAAAGCCGCATATAGCGGCTTTTAGATAAAGAGTAGTGATATACAAATCACTTTTTGAAAAGTACCCGGAGCGGGAATCGAACCCGCACGATCGCAATGATCACAGGATTTTAAGTCCTGCGTGTCTACCAATTCCACCATCCGGGCAACACGGGGGCAAAAGTATAAATATTTTTATTCTGTTAAAGAGAAATCGCTTCTTTCTCAATAAAAACGTGTATTCGCTTGATTATCTTAATTGTTTAATAATTGCAAGCAGGAATTAAATGGAGAATTTGAATGAAATATCAAGCACATGAAATTGGTATTGAACATATCGACAAACATTTAATTTGAGTAGCCAAATTCAAGAATCTGAATCGGGAACTATATGAAACAGAATAATATCGGGCTTGAAATATTATTTAACTACAGGTTCTTCTTTTTTACGTTTGGCTTTTCTCACCTTTTTCTTTTCAGGATCCTCCGGAAAAAAGTATTTGAAATCGGCCGACAAATAAGAGCCATTTAAACTTCCTAAAGTTGAATTCTGTACAATCCCATTTTGAATATAATCAATAGCTACATTATATATGGGCCCGAATGGACGATTCAATGATGCGCCAAAATAGAAATATCCACTTTTAGGTGTTCGGTATTCAACTCCAATATTGGCTAATAAACTTGGCACAAAACTATGTTTCCTTCCACCGTAAGCGGCAAAAGTCGAATCCCTTTTAATGACATCCGAAGGAAAAATATTCAAACAAATCCCTGCACCTGCATTCATAAATGTATGTTCACCTAAACGAATGAAAATCAATTGGCTGAATGGAATTTCGTATCCAATTATTCGAAGTGAATTACTTGCAGTTTGAGATGCATGACTTGCTGTAATAGATACATTTCGAACTACATAATTAATTCCAAATTCTATGGATAGAGTAGGAGTATAGCCTTGACGAATGACCATGCCTGCAGCATATCCAGAACTTGGTTTTAATGTATAGGAATAGGAACTGTCAGATAATGATTGTGGACCAGTACCAAAGAATGACGAGAAAAATAATGGCTTAATTTGAAATCCAACTGTCTTGATCTTATCCTGCGCTTGCAAGGATAGACTTGTCATGCAGATAAACACTAGAAATATGCGACTCAATTTTCTCATGTTTAATTCAACTGGGATACTAATGAGCGAATGATCTTTTGAGTTGCACCCGTTTTTGATTGAACAAAACTAGCACAAAGTGCAGATTTGGCTTTTAAAGTATCTGGATTAGAAAGCGCAGAAAAAGTTTTCAGAAATGATTCTCTATTCGATATAGAAAAACCACCACCTGCTTGAATTAGCTCTTCAGCCTCTAAGAACTTGCTGTATTTAGGTCCAAATATTACTGGAAGTCCACATGCTGCTGGTTCAAGAATATTATGCAATCCTTTTCCAAATGCTCCTCCCACATAAGCTACATCACCCAATGCATAAACCGAAAGTAGCATTCCCATATTATCCAAAATCAATACTTCAGATTGTTTATTACCCGAACTAAGCTGGGTGTATCTCACACTCGACTTACCACATGATTTTTCAACCTGTTCTATTCGAGCTTCTGAAATTTCATGAGGTGCAACAATAATAGCCCATTCATTCGAATTCCATGGGAACACTATTTCATCATCCTCGGACCAAGTACTACCTGCGATTAAAACTTTTCTTCCTGCAATCCAGTTTTCAATTTCTATGCGTGGTGCTGGATAACTAGCATTTTCTGCCACTCGATCATAACGCGAATCGCCACTAACTTGGGTAGTGGTATAGCCAACATGATGAAGTAATACTTCTGATTCTTTATCCTGCACATGAATTTCTGTAAAACACGCTAATTGTTTTCGGAACCAAAATCCCCAAGGCTGAAAGAAATGCTGGTTTTTTCTAAAACGTGCTGATATGAGATAGGTTGGAATTTCTTTTTCTTTCAAAGCCCTTAAATACCCAAACCAGAATTCATATTTCACAATCACGGCTAATTCGGGTTGAAAAGCTTGTAGGAATCGATTCACATTGGCTGGTAAATCAGCTGGTAAGTAAATAATACTATCGGCAACTGGATAATTTTTACGCACCTCAAAACCCGAAGGAGAAAAGAAGCTTAGAACAATCTTTATATGTGGTAATTCTTTTTTTAGTGCTTCAATGACTGGTCTTCCCTGTTCAAATTCACCCAAGGAAGCACAATGAAACCAAACCCATTTTTCATCCGGTTTGCGAATGTTTTCCCAATGCTGATTCTTTCTTCCTTGTATCCATTGCGCTGCTTTTTTCGACCTAAAAGAGGCTAATTGTATGGCTAGAATATAAAGCCGGATACTAAGCTGATAAAGGAAAAACATCCGAATTAATAGTAAAAGAAGTCTGTTGCTGGAGCTTTGTAAATAGGCAAAACCCAACCAAAACGAAATCCTAAAGAACCATCTTTACGAATCGTCGCATCGTGCAATCCAGTATCATAATTAAACGATCGACGATTTTCTGTTTGACTATATAAATACTCTACTTGAACAAAAAAATTGACCGAGCGATTATTACTTAGGAACAAATATCCAAGTGCCGGATTTATCGACCAACCATTACTTAAACGATCATATCCTTTTACATACTCTTTAGTAAGTGGAGGAACATTCGCATTTCGTTCTGTGTCGATTCGAATTTTATGTTGAAGGAATCCGGCACCTATAGTGGTATAAATCCCGCAATTCTTATTGGGCCCACCAATCGGGAATACCTTACCAATTCGAGCATCAAATTGAATTCCTCGCATAAGATATTTGGCTTCATACAAGGTACCATCCGCTCCAATCACAAAACCATCTCCAGTTATAATATTCTGAAGCATATCTTTTTGCTTCACATCTCCACCAAATAGGAAATTACCATTTACGCCCCATATTAATCCAGAACGTTGCTTCCTTAAATAATTCATCCCAACAGATCCAAAATCTCCAAACCGTTTAGCTAAATCTCCGGATGGAATTTGCCAGGCAAAGCTCACATTAACAGTTGAAAAAGCGAGGAGTGAATCTTTCACATTTACCTGTGAAAACAGGCTGGAAGCAGTGATAAGAATACAGAAAGTAATCAGGTAGAAACGATTCATGCAGGGACAAAGATATCGAGATTGTGAACGTTGAGGTAAAACGAAAGCTGATCTCTTAAAATATGTATCTTCGCACAAATTTTTTTAGCTTGGAAAAGATACAGATGGTAGACCTGAAAGCTCAGTATCGGCGCATTAAAGCCGATGTTGATCAGGCCATTCAGCAAGTAATTGATACGACAACATTTATTAATGGTCCTGCCGTACACGATTTTCAAAAAGATTTAGAGGCATATTTAGGAGTCAAGCATGTAATTCCATGTGCAAATGGAACCGATGCGCTTCAGATTGCCATGATGGCATTAGGGTTTAAACCGGGTGATGAAGTAATTACAGCTAGTTTCACTTATGTGGCTACTGCTGAAGTTATAGCACTTCTTGGATTAAAGCCTGTATTGGTTGATGTAGATCCTAAAACATTTAACATCGATCCAGATGCTTTAGAGCGAGCTATTACAAGTAAAACTGTTGCTATCGTTCCTGTTCATTTGTTTGGACAATGTGCCGATATGGATCGGATCATGGAGATTGCTAATAAGCATAAAATCCATGTGATAGAAGATACTGCTCAAGCTATTGGAGCAGAATATACTTCCAAAGATGGTTCAGTTAGAAAAGCTGGAACCATTGGTACTATTGGAGCTACATCATTTTTCCCATCTAAGAATCTTGGATGTTATGGTGATGGTGGTGCTTTATTTACCAACGATGATAAACTAGCCGAACGCCTTCGTATGATTGCGAATCATGGTCAACGGGTTCGTTATTATCATGATGATATTGGAGTAAATTCTCGTCTTGATTCAATACAGGCAGCTATTCTTCGTGTTAAACTTCGCGAACTGGATAATTATGCAGCTGCTCGTCGCAAACTTGCTGACGCATACGATGCTGCTTTTACTCCAACAGGAAAATTAATCACTCCAATTAGAGCTACAAATTCAACTCATGTATTTCATCAATATACCATGCAAGTGAATGGTGTAGATCGAGATAAAATGAAGGAATTTCTCGAATCGAAAGGTGTTCCAGCGATGATCT
>DAOOQW010000130.1:0-6305 GCA_035388945.1 Flavobacteriales bacterium | reverse complement strand
GCCAATAATTTTATTCCACAGCCGGGTAAGAAAGAGAAATCCTTTTTTGAACGGATGAAGGAATACTTCCATTAAGCTATAGTACTTTGGTATATTTGACGGCCACATTGTGGCCGTTTTAATTTGAATATGACGACACCCCTATTTGAAGCCCGAAATATCTCCAAGAATTACGGTAATTACCGAGCCTTGGACGATGTGAGTATTTCGGTAGAACAAGGTTCTGTATTTGGTTTGTTGGGACCAAACGGAGCTGGAAAAACCTCATTAATCCGAATCATCAACCAAATCACTATTCCTGATGCTGGTGAGCTTTTGTTTAAAGGCAAGCCAATGGTTTTGTCGGATGTACAACGAATTGGTTATTTGCCCGAAGAGCGCGGATTATATAAGAAGATGCAGGTTGGAGAACAATGCCTGTATTTAGCTCGACTGCGTGGATTGGATAAGCAAGAAGCTAAACGTCGACTTCGCGTTTGGTTTGAGAAATTCGAGATGCAATCGTGGTGGAATAAGAAGATTGAGGAGTTATCGAAAGGGATGGCACAGAAAGTTCAGTTTGTAGTAACTGTATTACATGAACCGGAGCTTTTGATCTTTGATGAACCATTTTCAGGATTTGATCCCGTTAACGCTTCGATCATTCGGAATGAGATTTTAGAGCTTCGTAAAAAAGGAGCAACCATAATTTTCTCTACTCACCGAATGGAAACAGTGGAAGAATTGTGCGATAGTATTGCATTAATCAATAAGAGCAAGAAGATTCTGGACGGTAAAGTGCGTGATATTCAAAATGAATTTCGGACAAATACGTTTGAAGTCGAGTTTCGAGGTAATATGTTAGCCTTCACGACTGCTATGTGGGCTGGCTTTGAATTACTTGAAAAGCATACAGAAGGCAATTTTTGTAAGGTTCGTTTACGCATGTTGGGCAATAACAACGTAAATAGTTTATTTCAGGCAGTAATGCCCGTTTGTGAGATTGTAAGTTTCCGGGAGGTAATTCCTACCATGGATGAGATTTTTATTCGCAACGTTCAATCATCAATATAAATCATGGGAAAGATAGGATTGATCATTCAAAGGGAGTATCTAACCCGAGTTCGTAAACGTTCGTTTATTCTTTTAACCATACTTGGACCATTGTTGATGGCTGGTGTGGCTATCGTTCCTATTTGGCTTGCCAATGCGAATGAAACAATTAGAACAGTTGCCGTTTTAGATGAAACAGGTGTGGTAGATTATCAACTTAAATCTAACGAAAACATCCAGTTTCAATACACACATGGAAAGCTAGCTGACGCTAAGAAAGCCATGGAGAATTCATCCACTTACGCTTTGGTATATATTCCAGGTGAAGAAGGTGATAATCTCATGACGACTCAAAATAACATCAAGCTCTATTCGAAAGAACAGGTTAGTTTGAATGTGAAAATTTACATTGAAAATCAGATTGAGAAGCAGATTGAACGTGCCATGCTTAAATCGAGTGGTGTTGATAAAGATCTAGTTTCGAGTATCGAGAAGACAGTTAAAGTTTCGATTAAGAACATCTCCTTAAGCGAGAAAGGGAAAAGCGACACAAGTAATAATGTGGAGATAAGTACGATTCTCGGTGGTATTTCTGGTTTTCTGATTTATTTCTTCATTTTCTTTTTTGGTGCGCAGGTAATGCGAGGTGTGATTGAAGAGAAAAACAACCGAATTGTTGAATTGATCATTTCCAGTGTTAAGCCTTTTCAGTTGATGATGGGTAAAATCATTGGTATTGCTATGGTCGGATTAACTCAATTTTTACTTTGGGTAATTCTTACTGCATCTATCTATTCTGTTTTCATGAATACTGTTGTGAAAGAGAAATTTAGTGCGGAGAAAATCGAGATGTTAAAAGCGAAAAGTCCTGATGGAACTGCCGTAGAAGATATTGACCAGATGGCCGATATGAATAAAATGGTAGATGGAATTAACAGTGTGAATTGGGCTTTGATCATCCCTTGCTTTATCTTTTATTTCTTAGGGGGATATTTACTTTACGGAGCCATGTTTGCGGCCGTTGGAGGAGCTGTTGATACAGATTCTGATACCCAGCAATTCATCTTACCTATTACCATTCCGCTGATTTTTTCATTCATCATGGCTCAAACGGTTCTAAATGATCCAACTGGAGTTATGGCTCGATGGTTATCCATTATTCCACTTACATCACCCATTATTATGATGGTTCGTTTACCATTTCAGGTGCCTGTTTGGGAACTTATTTTATCGATGGTAATGATGATTGTGGGTTTTGTGTTTACCACTTGGCTTGCAGGAAAAATTTATCGGACAGGAATTTTGATGTATGGGAAGCGTGTAACATGGCGTGAAATGGCGCGTTGGCTACGTTATTAATGTTACAGATTAGGTTAATAACCTGTTAACATTCTATGCAGGAATCAGCATAGGGATTTCTTAACATTGAAACTTCAATTTTCCCTGTGTGAAGCTCGCTATTATTGACATCGGTACCAATACGTTTAAACTCATGATCGCTCGTGTTCAAGAGGATGGTCAGTTTATCGTAATTGATAAAGAGAAGATTCCCGTTAAGTTGGGAGAAGGAGGCATTAATAACCATGTAATTGCTCATAATCCTTATTTGCGTGGTTTAAAAGCCATGAAAACTCATAAGGCTCGGATTGATCGATTCGAAGTGGATAAGACTTTGGCATTTGCCACATCTGCTATCCGAAGTGCTGCCAACGGGAAGGAATTTGTGAAGAAAGTTAAAGCAGAAACCGGAATAGATATTGAGATTATTTCGGGCGATCGTGAAGCTGAGTTGATTTATTATGGCGTTCGACAAGCCCTCGATTTAGGAACGGAGAAAGTGCTGATCATGGATATTGGTGGTGGAAGTACCGAATTCATCATTGCCGACCGTGACCGCATCTATTGGAAACACAGTTTTGATTTGGGTGCTGCTCGTTTATTGGAAGTCATCAATCCATCAGAACCCATTACCAAAGCAGAAATCAAACGACTGAAAGCATATCTAAAAGATCAAATGTTGTTGCTTTGGGGTGCTTGTGAATTGTATCCGGTGAAAACACTTGTTGGCTCTTCTGGTAGTTTTGATTCATTGGCGGAGATGATTTACTATCGCTTCCATACCGAGGAAAATCCGCTAGTAAAAACAGAATACAATTTCGACCTCGACCATTTTGAAGCAATCTATAAGATTCTACTCAACTCAACAATTGAGAAGCGTTTCAAGATGAAAGGACTTGCAGCAATGCGCGTAGAAATGATTGTTGTTGCAGTAATAATGATTAAATATGTGATGAAGAAAATCAAGCTCAATACTATGCGCTTATCCACCTATTCACTTAAAGAAGGAATTCTCTTCGATCACTTACGTGCCACTAAAGAAAACGAAAATCATGGCTAAAATTCTTATCGTAGACGATGAACGTGCAATTCGAAGCACGTTGAAAGAAATTCTCGAATACGAAAATCATCAAGTGGATGAAGCTGTTGATGGTGCTGAAGGATGGGAGAAAATCCGTTCTGGTAATTACGATATTCTGTTAAGTGATATCAAGATGCCTCGTATGGATGGAACTGAGCTGCTGGAAAAGGTTTTGGAACAAGGTATCGACTGTCCGGTTATTATGATTTCCGGGCACGGAACAATTGAAACAGCCGTTGAGTGCATCAAAAAAGGAGCTTACGATTTTATTGCTAAGCCGCTGGATTTGAATCGGTTAATGATTACGCTTCGAAATGCGTTGGATAAATCGAATCTCATTCAAGAAACCAAAATTCTTAAGAAGAAAGTCAGCAAAACCATTGATATGGTGGGTGAATCTCCTGCCATTCGTAAAGTGAAAGACATGATTGAACGCGTTGCTCCAACCGATGCTCGCGTTTTAGTTACAGGTCCAAATGGTACTGGAAAAGAATTGGTTGCTCGTTGGATTCACGCAAAAAGTAACCGGAGTGAAGCTCCTTTAATTGAAGTAAACTGTGCCGCTATTCCATCCGAACTCATTGAAAGCGAATTGTTTGGCCATGAGAAAGGAGCTTTTACAAGTGCAGTAAAACAACGTAAAGGTCAGTTTGAATTGGCTCATGGTGGAACATTGTTCTTAGATGAGATTGGTGATATGAGTCTCTCGGCTCAAGCCAAGGTTTTACGTGCATTGCAGGAGAATAAGATCACCCGAGTAGGGGGAGAAAAGGAGATAGCGGTTGATGTTCGCATTATTGCAGCAACGAATAAGAATCTGCAAGAGGAAATTAGTCGAGGAAATTTTAGAGAGGATTTATATCATCGGTTGAGTGTAATTATCATTCAAGTTCCTTCTTTAAATGAACGACCGGAAGACATTCCACTTCTAGCCGAATATTTTCTACAATTAATCTGTACAGAATATGGAATTCCGATTAAGAAAATAAATCCGGATGCTGTTGCTGAAATGCAGGCGCTGCAATGGACAGGGAATATTCGTGAGTTTCGAAATGTAATTGAACGACTTATTATTCTTTGTGAAAAGGATATTACTGTACAAGACGTACACGCTTTTGCCCGACCGGCGCGTTAAGTGAAAAACTAAATTTTGCTTATGAAAAAACTCCAACTGATTCTGCTGTTCGTTATTAGTGTTTTTTCATCACTTACTGCACAGGTAAGCCAGTATAGTTCTGGTTTGCAGCCAATGAAAGATGGCGACAATGAAATGCAAGTGCGAAATTTTCAAAAGGCTTACGATAACTATACATTAGCTATTGTTGCTGATCCTTCGTTGGCAGATGCTTATTACAAACGAAGTATCGTACTAACGAAGATGGCGCGTTATTCTGAAGCACTAGCCGACCAAAACAAAGCTCTTCAACTCAATCCTAACATCAATCAATTGTATGATGTTCGTGGACAATTGCGCATGTTGGTGGAGGATTTTCCAGGTGCAGTTGAGGATTACACAAAGGCTATTGAGAATGATCCTTCCGAACCGGAGTTGTACAATAAACTTGCTCATGCACATATGGCTTCTGGCGATTTTGATGAAGCCTTATTGGATTATTCCCGCATGATTAAGCTTGATCCCAAAGACACGCTTGCATATATCTGTCGGGCTTTGGCTTACCTGAATCTAGCTCAATTTGATTCAGCCCAGATTGATATTAATAAAGCGATTCAGCTTAATGCTCAAAATTCATTAGCAGTTGAAGTTCAGGGATTGATTTATTTAGAGAAAAAAGAACTGCCATCTTCTATCAAAGCATTTGATCAGGCAATAAAAATAAATCCACAGTTTGCCCTTGCCTATTATAATAGAGGAATAGCTTGGAAGATGTTGGGTGATGCTGCAAAGGCGGAAGCAGATTTTACTCGTGCTATCGAATTGGATCAGAACTTATCTACTGCTTTCTTCAATCGAGCATTAGCACGAAAAAAATTGGGTAATGAAGATGAAGCATTAGAAGATTACAATAAAGCTATTGCACTAGATAAAGATTACGCAGAAGCTATCTTTTTCAGAGGCTTAACAAAAAAGCTATTAGGTGATTACGAGGGTGCTTTGGAAGACTTTAATAAAAGTGAAAGACTCAATCCGAATGATCCAGAAATATATAATAACCGAGCTAATATTCGGATGCTATTTGGTGATTACACCAGTGCTATAGCTGATTATGACAAGGCTATTAAGCTCCGTGAAAATTATGCTATTGCTTATTATAATCGTGCAGTTGCTCGTATAATGATGACAAAGCGCGGATTAGCCTGTGAAGATTTTAATAAAAGCTTGATATTTGGATATGAACCAGCACGTCAAGCTGTTTCTGATTTCTGTACTACACGATGAAAAGAAACATACTCTTCTTTTTCTTACTAGGAACTGGATTTATTCAGGCACAATCAACAGCCAAGAAAGTGCTTTGGATTGGGAACAGTTATACCTATGTGAATGATTTGCCTAATCTTTTCCGGCTATTAGCTCTTAGTGGAGGCGATTCCATTATAGTTGATTCTAGCGCGCCAGGAGGTTACTCGTTTGCTGATCACACAACTAATACTACAACACTGCAAAAGCTAGCAATGAATAATAATGATTTCATTGTGCTTCAAGCTCAAAGTCAAGAGCCTTCTTTTCCTCCCTTTCAAGTTAATACAGAGACATTTCCATATGCTGCTCAATTAGATTCTTTGGCACATCTCGGATCGCCTTGTTCGCAAACGGTTTTTTACATGACTTGGGGAAGAAAATATGGTGATGCACAGAATTGTCCCAATTATCCTCCTTTATGCACATTTCAAGGGA
>DAOOQW010000129.1:4386-6340 GCA_035388945.1 Flavobacteriales bacterium | reverse complement strand
TTGATTTTACCATCAATCAACCAGATGTTTTACAAGCAGGAATTGAAACTATTTCATCTGTATGTGGATTAGCAAATGGGAGTATGAATGGTTCTGCTTTCGGTGGAACATCACCTTACCAATATTCGTGGAGCACAGGAGGAAATCAAGCACAAATCACAGGTCTCACAAGTGGTTCATATACCTTACAAGTTACCGATGCGCATGGATGTCAATCTGCATTAACTAAATCATTCCAAGATCCCGGAGCGCCGGTCGTTTCATTGATTCAAGCACAAAATATTTCGTGTTTTGGTGGTGCTGATGGGGCGATTGAAATTTCGGCTCAAGGAGGCTCTGGTTTATTAAGTTTGAATTGGTCAAATTCTAATTTGTTGGGTGCAAGTATTAACGGACTAGCTGCTGGTAATTACACGCTAGTTGTTAGTGATGAATTGAATTGCAAAGACACATTATTGACCAATCTTTCACAACCAGATGCATTGATTAGTTCACATACTATAGAAAATGTTCGTTGTTTTGGAGGAACGGATGGAGCTGCACATTTAATCATCAATGGAGGAACACAACCTTATTCTTTTTTATGGTCAAACAGCACTTCCATGTATGCAGGTCAAGCAGATTTAAATCAAGTTTCTGCTGGAGCCTATCAGGTGCAAATTACCGATGCACATGCTTGTCAAATTGTTGATTCAATAACTATTTCAGAACCTGAATTACTCATTGGTTCAATGCACGCTCAAGCCGCAACATGTTTTGGAAGCGCGACTGGCATGCTACTTTCTCAGGCTAATGGAGGCGTTCTGCCTTATGAATATGCTTGGAGTAACGGAAGTCAATCACCCAATGCCGACAATCTAGCCGCTGGAATCTATTCTGTTTTAATTACTGATGCGAATGGATGTGGAATTTCTCTTCAAGGAGAAGTTTTGCAGCCACAAGAATTAATCGTTCAATTTAGTGGTGAACGAGCTTTATGTAAAGGTGATTCATCGCTACTAACAGCTTCTGCGACAGGTGGAACATTACCTTTTTCATTTAATTGGAGTGGGGGAGAAACACAAGATCAGATTGTTTGGAATGCACTTGAAACACATGAAGTACAAGTAATTGTTCAGGATTCTAAAGGCTGTACCGACACACTCAAAACTCAATTGTTGGTGTATGAATTACCACGTGTTGAAGTCCTAAGTGCTCAAACTTCAATCTGTGCTGGTACGTGTGCAGAATTCAGTGCTGCAGCTGTTCCCGGAGGAAGTTACGTTTGGAGCGATTCTCACAATATGATTCATACCGGACAATCGGTTAGTTTTTGTTACGACGATGCTGCAAATGTTGGAATCACACTTCAAGTGACAGATGAACATGGTTGTTTAAATCAATGGACTGCCGATTCCTATTTAACGGTTCATCCACTACCTGAGATTGGTTTTGAAGCAGAGCAATACACCGTTCCCTTGTTAGAAGCTTTGGTGCATTTCGAAAACACTACTTCTGGTGCATTGAGTTATATCTGGGATTTCGATCCACGGATGGATGAGCAAACAAGCAACGATATTTCTCCTTCGTATCAGTTTACCGAAATTGGGGAATATCCAGTTTCACTTATTGCTACCAATGAATTTGGATGCTCGATTCAGTTACAAAAAACTATTACTGTAACAGAAGATTTTGCAGTCTATTTCCCAAATGCTTTCACTCCCAATAACGATGGTTCCAATGATCGGTTTTTACCCGTTGGAGTAGGTATTCAATCTGTAGGATTTAGCATGCAGATTTATAACCGTTGGGGAAATCTTGTGTACGAAACGAAGAATCTTACGGAAGGTTGGGACGGGAATTATGAATCAAAAATCAACCAAGGTGAGTCAGCTTCTGAAGTTTTTGTTTGGCAAGTGAGTTTAACCGATTTCAAAGGACTCGTTCGGGATTATCGTGGCTCGGTAACGCTTAT
>DAOOQW010000129.1:0-4286 GCA_035388945.1 Flavobacteriales bacterium | reverse complement strand
TCGACCGTTTCGGTAGCTCCAAGTGCTGTTTTATGAATCTCCCGATTGGGAGGAACAGCCGTGATGCCACAAAGAAGAATTTGTTCCACTGCAAAGGCATCCGCGGAGCGAAAAACAGAGCCGATATTATGCGCACTACGCACATTATCAAGCACTATTCTAAATGGACGTTTTTTACTTTGACGGAAATCCTCGGGATGCTTCCGGTTTAATTCGGTAATGCTTAACTTTCGCATGGTTCTGAGATGGGACCAAATTACACCAAATCCCTTTGAAAGCAGCAAAAACAGTCGATGCAAAAGGCGTCGTGGAGACTCCTTTGATGAAACAGTACAACGAGATCAAGGCGAAATACCCGGATGCGTTGCTATTATTTCGTGTGGGAGATTTTTACGAAACCTTCGGAGAAGATGCTGTTCGTGCAGCTGGGATATTAGGAATCGTGCTCACGCGTCGTGCAAATGGTGCAGCTCAATACATCGAACTAGCCGGTTTTCCGCATCATTCACTCGATACCTATTTACCTAAATTGGTTCGTGCTGGATTACGTGTTGCTATTTGTGATCAACTCGAAGATCCCAAAGCCACCAAAACCATCGTTAAACGAGGTGTTACCGAATTAGTAACTCCTGGTTTAGCAACAAGCGATAAACTTCTCGATTACCGTAGTAATACATTCTTAGCTGCAGTAGTTCCTGGGAAAGAAGAAGTTGGATTGGCTTTTCTCGACCATTCCACTGGTGAGTTTATGATTGCTCAAGGCAAACCTGCCTATGCCGAAAAACTCATTCAGAATTTCCAACCGGGCGAAGTCTTAATGCCAAAAACGGCTGCGAAAGGCTTTAAAGAAATCCACGGAGAACGCTTTTTCTCCTATCCGCTCGATGAATGGATTTTTCAAGAAACTTATTCGCGGGAATTACTTCAGAAGCAGTTCGATACCATTTCACTCAAAGGTTTTGGTGTAGAAGGAATGCCATTGGCTATTATAGCTGCTGGTGCCTGCTTACATTATTTGAACGAAACGAATCACGATAAAACAGCTCACATCACGGCTGTTTCGCGCATCGAAGAAGATAAGTTCATGTGGCTCGATGGTTTTACCATTCGTAATCTGGAGCTTTTTTCTTCGGCCTACGAGCAAGCCATGACCTTGTTCGATGTTATCAATCATACGCTTACACCGATGGGAGCGCGTATGCTAAAACGTTGGTTGGCATTACCGCTCAAAGATCTTCGTCCTATACAAGATCGTCTACAATTGGTCGATCTATTAAGACATACGCCCGAATTAGCAGTCCAATTATCCGAATCACTCAAACAAATTGGTGATCTTGAACGAATCATTGCCAAAGTTGCCGTTCAACGTGTTAATCCGCGTGAGTTAAAGCAATTACAGCGTGCGCTTTATGCCATAGCAGAAGTTCAGCAATATTGTGCTGCGAGCGTTGATCCACTATTACAACGTATTGGAGAACAACTCAATCCTTGTTTGCTCATTCGTCAGCGCATCGAAAACGAAATTTCGGACGAAGCTCCAGTTGCCTTGCATAAAGGTGATGTGATTAGCGATGGTGTGGATGCCGAATTGGATGAACTGCGCGATATTAAACGTTCCGGAAAAGATTATCTGCTTAAAATTCAGCAGCGCGAAATCGAAGCCACAGGAATTACCTCACTCAAAATTAGCTTCAATAACGTTTTTGGATACTACCTCGAAGTAACCAATTCGCATAAAGATAAAGTTCCCGAAACCTGGATTCGTAAGCAAACGTTGGTCAATGCCGAACGCTACATCACTCCAGAAATCAAGGTATTTGAAGAGAAAATTCTAGGTGCCGAAGATCGTATAGCTGGAATTGAATCTCGCTTATATCAAGCACTTTTATCTGCTATAGCTGAGTACATTCAACCGATTCAACATAATGCGTTCTTGCTAGCTCAAATCGACTGTCTGCGCGGATTTGCCGACTTAGCCGAACGAAATAACTATTGTCGCCCCGAAGTAAACGATGGTTTCGCCCTTGAAATCACCGACGGACGTCATCCTGTTATTGAAAAGCAATTAGGTATTGGAGTAGAATATGTTGCCAACGATGTACTACTCGATCCCGATGGTGTGCAACTCATGATGATAACCGGCCCCAACATGTCGGGTAAATCGGCATTGCTCCGACAAACAGCCTTGATTACTATTATGGCTCAGATTGGCTGTTTTGTGCCAGCCTCAGCAGCAAAGATTGGACTGGTAGATAAAATTTTCACCCGAGTTGGAGCTTCCGATAATATTAGCAGCGGAGAATCCACATTCATGGTGGAGATGAATGAAACAGCTTCGATCCTCAATAATCTCAGCGATCGAAGTTTGATTTTGCTCGATGAGATTGGCCGTGGAACCAGTACCTACGATGGAATTTCCATTGCTTGGGCTATAGCTGAATTTCTTCACGAACAACCTGTGAACCGTGCTAAAACACTATTTGCGACACATTACCACGAGCTAAACGATATGGCGGCTCGTTTTCCGCGTATTCGAAACTTCAATGTTTCAGTCAAGGAAGTCAATCAAAAAGTCATATTTCTAAGAAAGCTTAAGGAAGGTGGTTCAAATCACAGTTTTGGTATTCATGTGGCTAAAATGGCCGGAATGCCGCGTAAATTGGTCGATCGGGCTACCGAAATTTTGCATGAACTCGAAAAACTTCACCGCAAAGGAGAAGCGAATGTTTCCCCCAAAGTTCCCGATTCGGTGCAAACTGGAATGCAGTTAAGTTTCTTCCAATTGAACGATCCTGTGCTCGAAAACATCAAAGAAGAACTCGAAAAAACCGATATCAACAACCTTACACCCATGGATGCGCTTTTAAAACTCAACGAAATCAAGCGTTTACTAGGCGGATAAGAAAAATACAAGAAAATGTTTTGGTGAAAACGATTTTATTTTACTTTTGCCATCCCCTACGCGAAAGTAGCTCAGTTGGTAGAGCACGACCTTGCCAAGGTCGGGGTCGCGGGTTCGAATCCCGTCTTTCGCTCTAAAGCCTCCAAAATCTGGAGGCTTTTTTTATTTCTTTTTTTGGGCGTGCCCTCGGTAAAAACCTCGGTCATGCTGTCCATGGCTACGCTTCGCTCCGGCCCTTCGGGCATTTCGGCTTCGCCTCATCCATTCCCATCATTCACGCAGCTTTTAGTTTCGTATCAACTTAAAGGTAAAGCCTTGATTATTGCGAATATCCTGTGTCGAAGTTTCTTGCTGATTAGCTAATCCAATCACTCGAAGAAAATACATTCCACTTGCTAAAGAAATCGGTTCAATTCGAATTGTTCCTTGACCATCCTCTTGAGCTGAACCCTGAACCATCATTCTACCGCTTACATCAAAAAGGGAATAGTAAAAACGTTCCGTATTTTCAGCTAATCCACTTATTCTCCATTCATTCGGAAGGCAAGTAATTACTGGATTGGAAAGATTCTCCTCTAATCCAACTGTACCAATCACAATACTATTCGAAAGTTCTGATGAACAACCATTTGGATCAATCCATTGTACCGTAAAACTACCAGTTGAACTTATAACTAAAGAGTCGTTCGATTCATCTGCTATTGGATTACCATCTAAAAACCAATTAAACGTACCCGGTAAATCTCCTTCCACCACAAGCAATCCAGCTGTTTGAAACATAGTGGGCGTTGCTGGTAAGTTGTTTACTTGAATACTAATCGTATCTGTTTTGCTACAACCTGCCGTATTGGTAACGGTTAGTACATAACTAACGTTTTGATCTGGAGATGCAATGGGTTGTGCATTTGTAGGATTATCTAGTCCGCTTGTTGGAAACCAAGTAAATGAATCACTTATCAAGGATCCAATTTGTATCGTTTCTCCTAAACAAATAGATGTATCATTTCCTGCAAAAGCATCAGGCGATTCAGCTACAGTTAGCGATTGTGACACAGTATTAATGATTGGATTCGCACAGGTTAAACTGCTACTGATAGAAACAGCAATTAGTGTATTTACGCTCAATGTATCCAGCACAATGCTTGGTGATTCTAATGAGATAGGTGTACCATTCAATGACCAAGTATAGATAGGACTAGTTCCTAATCCATTTCCACTAATACTTGCCATTACCGGATCGGAACCACAGATACTTTCTGGGCTAATTTCTAGAGATACAGAAGGGAAAACAGAAGTGTGAATGTGGACAGGATATCCATTATCGGGTGAAACCATCGCTGGTGATTCACAAACTACACGAATTCGGAAATTGTCACCGTTAATA
>DAOOQW010000128.1:0-6385 GCA_035388945.1 Flavobacteriales bacterium | reverse complement strand
TTCCATTAAGCCTTCTACATCGATTTTTAGTTCGGGATGTTGTTCCAAAAACAACAAAAGCTCAGCTGTATTTTCAGCGCTGAGATTGCCCTCGGCATAATCGAGAAGCCATGCTTCGTAATTGGTAAAATCGATCTTTTTCATAACACCACCTCCGCACTTACCAAGTAATTTTTCAAAAACACACGCGCTCTGAAAATGTACACTTTAACTTGACTTTCATTAAGTCCGGTTATGCGTCCAATTTCTTCATAAGAATACCCTTCATAATCACGCAACATAATTACGGAGCGCTGATCCTCGGGCAGTTTTGCAATGGCTTCATTCAATACACGTTTCAAATCAAATTCAGGATCTTTCGAACTTCCTGCAACAACTCGTAAGGAATTATCAATGGGTTCTTGACGTTTCTTTTTACGAATCCGCTCTAACATGATTCGATAAGCGGTAGTAAACAAATACGATTTGGCCTTTTCAAAAGAAACTTCGGATGCTTTAAGCCAAACTTTTTCAAATGTATCCTGCACCACATCACGTGCTTCGTCTTCGTCCCGCATATTTTTCAGGATGAAGCGGTAGATGTTATCAGAGAACTGATCTACACTTTGATTAAATTCGGCTACAGTCACGGTATTGCTTTTATACCTCATGAGAGGCACAAACTGCCGACTAAGTTACAGTGAATCGCATTTTTTTCAATTCCTCTAAAAATCAAGCTGCTGTAGCCTTTCGTGAATTCACATTTTTCTCGTGAAGTTCCATTTAGCAAAAAGCGGTAGGGATAGCCCCATTGGGACAAGCAGCGGAAAACCCTGACGCTGGTGGATGATTGATTATTTAATGAATATTGTTGCGGAAGGATTTGCAGTAATAGCCCGCTCGACCGCCCAAAAAAAATCCCAACTAATTGTGTTAGTCAGGATTCTTGAATTTAATCGTGATTATTTAGATTCAAGTGCCAATGGATTGGCGAGGTTAGCATAGCTTTTTAAATCCATCTTGATTGATCCAACCAGCACTTCGGCTTGAATTCTAACTGGAATACGATTTAGATCATCGCTGACCCAAAGTGTAAGGTCATCTTCTTCTTTAAACACACGTCCTTGTTGAATTAAAGGATGGATTTTGATACATCTGATTTTACCAGCTCGTGTGTTTAACGTTTCACGTCCAATAAGTTTGATTTTCATGGGAAAAACTTCCTCATCAAAAAAGGTCTGAATGGTAATGATATCGCCCATTTTAACACCTTCTAAATTCATATTTCGGGCATAATAGAAAGCCGAGAGAATATCGTGTGTCGAAGTGGGAACGGTAAACTGTTTTCCCGGTGTACTGCGAGCTTCATCAGATCCTCCGCGCTTAACGTTCACTGTATTTTGAGATTGGTTGAATTTATAATCCTGATTGATGATAAATCCACCTTCATCGACGCGACGTAGAAACAAATGTGGAAGTAGCGTTTCTTCATCTATATAAGAATCGTAGCGATCACGAACTTTATAAAACCATTCAAAAGCACTTCTTGATTTTCCCGTTCCAACTAAATGGAAAGTAGACGATTTATTGAATTTCAAACTGTCTTGAGCAATTGCAACTGTTGCTTCTCCGGCATCTACCAATCCGTAGTGAACACGATACGAAAGCACTTCGCCTCGTTTAAAAGCTCTGTTAGTGTGCGTTCTAGAATTTTGTGCAGAAAGTGAACCGAGGAAGAAAAGGCTAATAACAAACAAGCGGGTTTTCATACGATAGGTTTTGTCGACGCAAGACAAACGCTATGCCACTTGATTTTATTGGTTATTCAGTAAATGAGCATCAAACTCTTTCTCGAAATTCTTTAAGAAAAGTTGTTTGACTAATTCCATTGAAATTGGAAACCCTGGAAGTTCTTGTTGAATACTGGCAACCGCTTTATCTTCAATACCACAAGGAATGATGTGGTTGAAATAGGATAGATCATTATTCACGTTGAGCGCGATTCCGTGCATGGTAACCCAACGGCTACATTTAACTCCCATAGCACAAATTTTACGCGCCGATAAATCTTCGGGTTGGATCCAAACTCCTGTATATCCTGGATATCTTCCCGCTTGAATTCCTAATGTGAAAAGCGTTTGAATAACTGCTTCTTCCAGTTTTCTTAAGTATAGATGTATATCTGTGAAGAAATTCTCCAGATCGAGCAAAGGATAAACAACTAATTGACCGGGACCATGATGGGTAATATCTCCACCGCGGTTTATTTTAAAATACGTTGCTCCAATTTGCTCAAGCTTTTCCTTCGACAAAAGTAAATTCTCCTCTTTTCCACTTTTCCCAAGTGTGTAAACAGGAGGATGCTCGCAAAGAATTAAATAATTAGGAACGTTGACTGGATTAGTTGCATCTCGATTTTCCTTTTTCAAGGCTAGCAATTCGGCAAACATTTTTTCTTGAAAATCCCAAGCCTCCTGATATCCAATTAGGCCAAGATCGATGATTGAAATGTCGCGATTAGGCTGCTGATAGATCATTGGAGGTTAGACAACTCGTTTTTCAGTCGGTTGATAACGTTAATTTCAATTGCATCAACATTACGTTCGACAGAAGCAAACCAGCTAATCCAATCGCCCAGATTAATCCACCAAATCATACGTTGCAGCGGACTTTCGCCTTTTGAACGAAGTTCGATTGTTTTACCAGCAAGGTTATAAACGATGCCCTTGCATATGTCGATACGTTTGGCAGTGCGATAGTATTCATCATCATTGCGCAAGAAAATGGCAGCAATTTTTGGTGCTTTATCAACCCAACCAACCAATTCGTTGTGATTCATTTCGGGAACTACATGATGCCAGCAAAGCATTTTAGCGTTCTCGTTCAGTTGTTGGCGAAAACGTATGGCAACACCTTCGTATCCTATACTTGAATAAATAACAGGAAGACTAAATGAAATAGCTCGTGCAATAGATTCTGCCTCATGTTGGATGCTTATTGCATTCTTTTCAATGAGGTCGATTCCTAGTGCAATTTCAGCTAATAATCCTGTAGCAATTTCATAATGTTCTAAAATACCACACAGTTGAGTGAGTGATAAACCGAGACAAGCACGAGGAGGATTTCCGCCAGGAATAACAATCGCATCAAATTGATGCTTTTTAGCTTGCTCTAGAACTTCCCCACCCGATGTAACACACACAATCATTGCCTTTTGTGAGATGGCGGCTTGCATGGCTTGAAGTGTTTCTTCGGTATTTCCAGAATAGGAAGAAATGATTACAAGCGTTTCTGGACCAACCCAAGCAGGAATTGAATAGTCTTTCGATACTTGAACTGGAATGGATGCTTGAGGTGCACATAATTCAGCTACAATGCTTCCACCAATGCCCGAACCACCTAATCCACTAATAAGAACAGAAGTTGCTTTTCGGGGAAGCGGTTTTAATTGTTGTGCTTTAAAGATGTTTAATGCATCTCGAACTTGTTGAGGAAATCCGGCAATGAGATCTTTCATTCGTAAAATATCGGGTGGCTAAAATACGTGGTATTTGAGAATTGATATCTGAAAATGCTTACAGAATTCATATGTGAATTGAGATTCTTGTGTCAGACGGGGAAACTCGCTTCGCAAAATAAACCGCCACTAATTTTAAATGCTTGACAATGTTACTATTGCGATTATTTGTTCAAATGTGCTGTAACCAAAATGCTAGGAAAGAACACTTATCTGCAAATGCTCTAAAAACCCAGAAATTATGAAAACGATTCTCTCCCTTTTGTTCATTGGTTTGATAGGATTATCAACTAGCCATGCGGAATCAAACGACAATAAAAAAAGTAATCGTCTAAAAAAGGAGGTTAGAAAGGAATTGATTCAATTATTTAATGAACGCAACTTAGATCGACCAACACATAAAGGATCTGTTGTTGCACTTGTAAAAGTTGACTCTCAAGGCAAAGGTTTAGTAATGGAAATGGATTCAGAAGACCAGCAACTTCAATCATATGTTAAGAAACAAGTTGAAAGTCGGAACTTCCAGAATCTGAAAAATGAAACCATCCGATTGGTGGTTGATTTTAGAAATTAAATACTCTCGTTCTTTATATATCCACGTTAAGCCATCCTCGTTAAGAGGGTGGCTTTTTTTATAGCTAATATTAGTCATTGACAATGCCTCAGTATAACGGACCTTTGCCTTTATTTTCGGGCATTTCACATGAAAAAGGTTGTATTTCTTTTATTGATATTTCCAAGTGTATTACTGGCTCAGATTAATCAGATCTGGCATACTGATAGGCCTTATAGCTTTTCATTCAACGATTCGTATATGCGAATTGTAAATTCCGATATCTATACTCATTCTTCCATTTTTGAGGGTGGTTCTTGGCAATCAGCTCAATCAATAACAACTGATGGAATTGAAAACTGGTACATGGAGCATGATCAGTTTCAAGCTTGTACCAATTGTGGAAATGCAGGAGTTGAATCGGTAGCAATTGCCTCAAATGGTGATGCTTATGGAGTTGGATTTCAACCTTCCTCTCCATACGGAGGACGCTATGTGTATAAAACTGATGCTGGTGGAAATTTGATTTATGCGGAAGAATATTTCACATCCACTTTTTCGGGAGAATTTAATGATGTCAAGCTGTCGAATGATGAAACAAAATTGTTTGTGTTTGGGGAAATGTATGCCGAAGCTTACAATACAATTGTTCCTCATCTATTTAAATTAAATGCAGCAACTGGGGCAATCGAAAATACTGTTATGACCGCACCTATTGGTTGGACAGGGGTAAAATCGCTTGGTGTTGATGCGGGAGATAATTTATATATGAATTCTTCCGATTTAGATACGTTGAATTATTCATCCTGGGATTCTGATTTCAATCTAAGGTGGTATAGACAAATCCCAGTAGCTGGATATCAAGGTTCGGGACAGGTTCAGACATTATTCTACTCGAATGGAGATGTACTTTTCGTTACCTTTTTAAATAACTACAATACGAATGATGATCGGCGCTTACATCTTGCACGATACACTACTACAGGAGACTTAATATGGCAAACCACCCATTTACTTGAAGACCAAGACATTTATGGTTATTTATACCGTGATGTTGCCTTGGATGTAAATGGTAATGTGGACATTTTTTTTGCAAAAACTAAGTTTGTTGGAACTGGTGGAGGTTTCGGAGGTGAAGACTTTGGAGGAAAAGGTGGCGAAACTCAGATTAGACCAGCCATCTATAAATTTAACAGTGCTGGAGTTTATCAATGGAACTATGTATTTGAAGGCAATTCAGGAGTTGAATTTTCTTCTGAATATCCAGCAAGAATGGTAGTAGATGAAAATGGTTATGTGATTGGTTCTTCTTTTGGAAATTCCTCAGGTTATGCTGGAATATCTCTATTCATTATCAATCCGCAAGGTTTATTAGAAACATCGCTGTTCCAAAATGGCTCAATTTATTCAGCTATTAAGGGAATGGTCTACGAAGGAAATAGAACGTTTTATACGCATGGAATTGGTGCAATTGAAGGCACTTTTACAGCCGACCGATGGACTTTAGCCCGTTATCATTATGATTATACCACAGGTGTTAAAGCGGTTTCAAATGAGGGATTTATTGTTTTTCCCAATCCGGTTAAAAACAGCCATACGATTAATATCAAGGGTTTAAAAATGAATGATCGAATTGAGATACGTGATATCCAAGGAAGATTGATTAAAGAGATTTCTCATTCAGGAGTAACTATTGAGACTATTGATATTACTGGAATCTCACAAGGAATATACTATGTAAAGGCAGGAATTTCTAGTCAGAAGTTAATCATTCAATAAAGTACAAAAATCAATTTTTCATCGAGCTAAAAACCTACTATGAGAAACCTATTAGTATTGTTAATTCTTGTTTTAAGCAACCAATTATTCTCTCAACGTTTCGATTGGGCAACTACAGGAGGGGCAACGGGCATAGCCAACTCCTTTTACGGTGCCGTTGATATTGCGCGCGACCCACAGGGTAACATTTACACTTTTGATTATAGCAATCATGCCCAACAATGTCAGGGCGATACATTGCAACCATATGATGGCATCACCGCTTATATATATAAGTTCAATTCGCAAGGTGAATTGTTGTTTATGAACAGAGTTGGCGAACTTGGAGGCAGCTTTACTCCGTTCAATATTGAAACCGATGATGCCGGAAGTCTATATATACTTGGTCAGGGTGCCGGTAATGGGGCTATCATAGTAAAGGAAGACACTGTGCCAGCAGTTGACTTCACAAATCAATTAATAAAATTGGATAGCAATGGAAATTTTGTTTGGAAACAAAACACAGGCGTTTCAACCAATAATCAAGGCTGTATGCTTCAACATAGCGGTGGATATCT
>DAOOQW010000127.1:0-6504 GCA_035388945.1 Flavobacteriales bacterium | reverse complement strand
ACTATATTCGTTGAGCTTTGGGGAATTGATAAAGGTGTTTATGAATATTACAACACGTTAAATAGTATACTTGGAGGAGCTGGTCCATCGGTTGCTTCACCCGCCAATCCAACAAGTAATATAACAGGAGGTGCAATGGGATATTTTTCGGCTTATACTATTTCCAGAAGTTGGATCATTCCACACCATTAATAGGCATTCTCTATAAATAAACGTTCAGATATAGAAGGTATACCTGGGCAACAATTGCAAAAAAATTGAAGCGGAATATTTCGTTTTTCCAAAGTTGTTGATGTTTACTATTTTTCAAATATAAAATAGCACAAATAGGAGTAATTAAATTCATTACAAGAAAGAATTTAAACTCACCCATTCGTAATATTCCTATCCAACAAGCAGGAATGAATGCTACTAGTAATACAAACCAATATGCGATGGAAAGGTAGATTTTACTTATTTTCTCTGAAGGTGATATCAGATGAATAATAGAAGGAATTATAAGAATGAAAGAAGGTATAATTAAAAATAATTGAGGCAACCAAACACTTCTTGAAATACCCTGAACGATTTCAATTATCCAATAAGAAATAAATAAACAAGAAATTCCAACATTGACAAATGCTGTTGATTTCTGAATCATTTTATCAGATTTAATTTGCCAATTTACGGATGATGAATGATGCTAAAAATGCTTCCAATAAGCTAAGTGGAACAGCTATATAAAGCAATCCAGAAGGCAAAACTCCCATATTACCAATTACAACCCACATCAGTACAAAGGCCATAAACCAGGATAAAAAGGTTGTTTCAATTAAGCTGAATTTTTTAGAAATAATAAAAATTCCCACGGCCAAGAACAATGACCATAATCCCCAAATAGCACCATTTATTGGTTCTGATGGAAATGTCAATCCTAAACTTTCGTAGTGACTTGTCCAGTATGACTTTGCTAAAATCTCGTTACGAACAAATTCGGAAATACTAATCCAAATAGTTGCTACTAGTATGGGTAAAATAGTTTTTCGGAAAATGTTCATACCAATTCAATTGTTTTTTACTGATGTGTACTTAATCATAGCTATTGATATAGCATTTCAAACACACTAAACAATTCCATGAATTACTTCGCCCCGCCTACAACCATACCATCCCAAGGACCAAATGTGTGTTGTTTTACTGAATAGGAATCGTTGAATGGACCTTCGTAATAATCAATTGGCTTGGTTTTCAAATTTGGATAAGAAATGCCACCTCCATTTGGTCTTGGATGCAAGTCATTTGAATTAACAAAAGCAGCAACATCCAATGCTTCTTGAACAGTTAAAGTAGGTTTGTCCCAAGTAATGGTTGTTGTTCGAGGCATATTGTGATAAATAAAAGATGCAGCCTTTAGCACACGATGCATACTTGAACCCATTTGATAGGATTTCTCACCCCAAAGTGGAGGATAGGTATAAGTATGCTTATTTGAGTCATAAACGCCTTGACCATCGGCTAAATAGCACGATTGACAATGTTTTTCATAGACTTTTCTACCAGCTTCTGGATCGGAACTTTTTCCTTTATGATCGATCTCTTTTAAGCCATGACCATAATGTTTTTCAGGATCGTAATTCTTTCCTAGCCATTGTATATAAGTTACAAAAGCTAACATTTCATAGGAATCAAGTGGCATAGGTGTTCCGTTATGAGGGCGTTCGATGCAGTTATTTACCCGATCTGCACTTGTAAGTACTTTATCTTCCCTTGCTCGGTATTGAGGATATGCCCTATGGGTATTGTATAAGCTGTTTCCAAACGTTTTTGCACCTGCATCTAAATGACAGTTGGTACAATTCATTTCATTACCAAGATAATGTCCCGCAATACCATTAGGACCAATATAGTAGGCGGTATTAGTCATGAGTTTAGCTCCATACTTCACAGCTTGGCCAAATTTGTCATCTTTCAATTCACTTGTATCTGGGGGCTGATATTCGGTTAACGTATCTTTTTTTACAGCTTCTTCTTTAGGCGCATTGCCTGAACAAGAGGATGAAAAGAGAATTAGATTAACGAATACAAATGACAAAATACCTAGAACATAGTCTTGCCTGATAGATAAGACAGTATTTACACGTTTTACCATGCTAGCGATCTTTTAAAACGGTTATTGGCAGAAGAAATCACATGAACAGCACTTACTGTTGAAAGATCAAATGCTTGAAAAAAGGTATCATCTGAATAAACGATATTCGATTGAAATGATTTTTTAGAACCGTCTTTCAAAATAAATTCGATTGAATAGGAATCCTTTTCAGACCCTTCATTAGTAATGGTGATTCCTCCAATTGACTTATTTACTGAATAATAACAAGGGTATAATGATGGTGCAAAATGGCTACGATAAAATACCATTGGGCTCCATCGTTTTTCCACATACGATTTCATGACAATATCTTGAATGATGCGATAATTATCTCTTGGGTCAATTACGACTGTTCGACCTGTAGCACCAATACCAAGTAAAATATTTCCATCCGGAAGTTCTTCTGAAGAACCGTATTTAAGCGCTTTCCCGTTATCGTTACTATCAATTAGACAGGAAACACTTTTCACTAAAATGTTCTTCAAATTTGATGTCTCATTTAATATTACTAATGAGGAATGTACACCTGCCTGTTCGGAACTATCGTTATTAAAAATCAATAATTCTCCTTTCTTATTTTTCTCAATAGAATGCTGTAAAGAGAATGTACCTATTGAACTATTTTTTTGATTAGGGGAAAGCTTAGAACCAAATGTATCAATCACTTTACCTGTGACTTTATCCACTTTCATAATTAAACTAATATCCCTTAAGCCATAATATAATTGCTTATTTACTTCATCATAATAAAATGCATTTGCATGCATACTTTCAGGCAACCAACCATCTAAAACTCTTTCTCCTAGATATTCACCACAGTTCCATTTCCAAACGATTTTATTGTCAGGAGAATATTCAATTAAAGTCCCAAAAACTCCCATCAAGAATAATTTCCCGTTTTTTTCAAAAATATTATCCTTGCCCAGTAATTTCTTGTACATCTCTTTATTAACGCGCAATGGAACCATTTCTTCCGTTTCACTCATCACCATATAATTACCATTATCGAGCTTACGAAAATCGTGATGATAATTCTCTTTGCCTTTTTCTGTACCTAATTGACTTTCTGGCGCCATCCAAAGAATATTTCCATCCCGATCAAATTCAATTGCTATACTACTTGTGATAATCGTTGTGAAAGTTCCCGAACGGGTCATGCGTAAATCACGCATATTTAATTCGCCCTTTAGTGGGAAATTTTTCAATACAGGCATTCTCCAGACTTCTTTCCCATCCCAAGTATTCATGTTTTTTGACTGATCAAACAACACATATCCTTTTCCAGTATAATTCCCACGAATTAAGTTCGAGTAAATTAAGGTATCGTAACTTCTGGTGTTAGTTATTGAAAATTGATAATCTGGTGATGAATACAAGGATTTACCTTTCTTATCAAAAGCTTGATAATTCCAAGTATAATTCCCTCCAAATCGGAAGAGATTACAAAAACTCACCTGAGTAGAATCAACTTGCTGATGAAAGTATTGCTTATGCCCTTTGTACTTAAAAGAAAGCACATAATAGTTCGCATTTTCTACAGCCGGATATTCAAATACCAGATCGGTGTATGTTAGTGTAGATTGATTGGCAGGAACAATCTGAGCTTGTGTATTAATCCCGATTAAGAATAAACTAAGCCCAATTAAGATGCGTAAGTAGAAATTGCTCAAAACACTGATGATATTTATTCAGAGCAAAAATATAATATTTTAAATGGAGCAAGTTAAAATCAAGCAAATCCGGATAGAAAGCACGATCCTTAAATCAAAAAACTACAGATTCCGAATGTCGTACCTTCCACTTGAAAAAGTGTTCGCATTTACCAGTAATTCGATGCATTGTCGAGCGACTACTACTGCTGAAGCTAACTGACCATTCTGCTTTAATTCTTGAAAACGCTCCAACTTGGAGAATTGATCAGGATTACTCGATCGTATTTTTTCCTGCATTTCCGTATCAATCACGCCCGGTGCGAAAGAATATATTCGGGTAAAGGAATCGTTTCGTATTTCGCGTTCTTTAATAATTGCATCCATTAACATATCCATTGCTGCTTTGCTACTGCAATAAATCCCCCAGCCGTCATAAGCATTCTGTGATGCTCCGCTACTAATCGAAATAAGTGTGCGTTTCTTGTTGGATGTTTGGGCTAAAAATCGATTGATTAAAATGCTCGATGATATCACATTCAACATCAAACTCGACTCAATTGAACTGGTGGATATTTCTCCTAAATACCCAATATCACCCAATGTTGCAGCATTCGAAATCAACAAGAATTCATCTGCTACTGGTGAAATAGGTAATTCTAATTGGCTTGCAACACCAGCTTTTGACAAATCTGCCTCAACCGGATAATAGCTTTCATGATCTATCGAATGAGTTCGAGAAATCCCAAGTACATTCCAGCCTTGCTCCAACAAAACTTCCGCGAATGCTTTGCCTAATCCACGCGATGTTCCGGTGATGATTGCTTGTTTCAAACCTTCGCTAAAGCTGCATCAATATCAGCTAGCAAGTCTTCTACATCTTCAATCCCAACCGATAAACGAATCAAACCTTCTACTACTCCAATGCGATCACGCTCAGCTTTGGGAATAGAAGCATGTGTCATGGATGCTGGATGATTTACTAAAGATTCCACACCACCCAAACTTTCTGCTAGCGAAAATAAATGTGTGCTAGTCAAGAACCTACGTGCTGCCTCAGCCGATTCATCCTTCAAAATAAAACTCATCATTCCACCAAAATCACGCATCTGCTTTTTAGCAATGTCATGATTCGGATGATCTTCAAATCCAGGCCAATATACTTTCCCAACTTTCGGGTGATTGCGTAAATGGTTCGCAATGATGCGTCCGTTTTCGCAGTGAGCCTTCATACGAACGTGTAATGTTTTCAAGCCTCGCAAAACAAGAAAACAATCCATTGGTCCGGGAACAGCACCGCAACTCTTTTGAATGAAATAAAGCTTTTCACGCAATGCCGGATCGTTCATCATCAAGCAACCGTGAATCAAATCACTGTGTCCACCCAAATATTTGGTACCTGAATGCAACACGATATCAGCTCCTAAATCCAAAGGATTCTGAAGCCAAGGTGTTGCGAATGTATTATCGACCGTTAAAAGGATGTTTTTACCCTTCAAAATAGCTGCAACAGCCGCTATATCGGTTATACTCATTAAGGGATTGGTAGGAGTTTCGGTCCAAACCAAGCGTGTTTTATCATTAATAAGCGGACGAATATTCTCGGGATTTCCCATGTTCACAAAGTGAAAACGGATTCCCATCGGCTCGTAAATTTTGGTAAACAAGCGGTAAGTTCCACCATACATATCGTCGGCAGCAATTACTTCATCACCCGGAAGCAACAATTTCATTACTGTATCAGTAGCTGCTACACCACTGCCGAAACTTAAGCCAAATGCCGCATTTTCTATGGCAGCCAAACAATCTTCCAGCGCTTTACGAGTTGGATTCTGCGAACGCGCATACTCATAACCTTTGTGTGTTGCCGGAGCTTCTTGCACATAGGTAGAAGTTTGGTAAATAGGTGTCATGATTGCACCGGTACTTGGATCGGGCTCTTGTCCGGCGTGAATCAGTTTGGTAGCGAGTTTCATTAGTTGAAATGTGATGGTTGATGCTCAGTAAATCAGAAAAATCCCGATTCCTTATGCAGGTAAAATAGTAGTAATTACTTCCCCAAAACCAATACGAACTTTTTCGTTTTTCGCATAAGCTTTCATAATAACTGTATCGTTATCCTGAATGAATTTACGCTCCGTATTATTGGGCAGTTTAAGTGGTTCTGTTCCGCGCCAAGTGAGTTCCATCATTGAACCGTAACTATCTCGAATTGGCCCGCTGATCGTGCCGGAAGCATACAAATCACCCACTTGAATGTTGCAACCATTGGAAGCCTGATGGGTGAGTTGTTGTACCATATTCCAGTACATGTATTTATAGTTAGAATGTACAATTCGTGCAGCATTGAAACGCGGAGTTTCTAATAGCACTTCTAACTCAATATCGTAATTGTGTGTTCCTTTGAATTGTAGATAAGGCAATGGTTTCGGGTCTTGAACTGGTCCTTCCACACGGAATGGTTCTAATGCATCCATACTCACCACCCAAGCACTTACACTAGAAGCAAAACTCTTAGCTAAAAACGGTCCGAGTGGCACATATTCCCAGCTTTGAATATCGCGTGCACTCCAGTCGTTAAAAAGCACCATTCCAAAAATGTAATCTTCTGCTTCATCAATACTAACAGGCGTTCCAAGAGGATTCGATCGACACGTAACGAATGCCATTTCGAGCTCAAAATCGAGTTGTTGACATGGTCCAAAACTAGGCGCATCCTGATCAGCA
>DAOOQW010000126.1:0-6505 GCA_035388945.1 Flavobacteriales bacterium | reverse complement strand
CCATAACTGTTACTTCTACATCGGGTATACCAGCTCCAGAAGAAGCATTTGTAACGTAGCCATGAATGATCAGGTCATTCGAACCTACTTGAGCTTTCGACACCAGTCCTAAAAGCATCAAACTAAAAATGAACAATAACTTTTTCATGTTTCCTTTTTTTAACGATACAAATGTGCTTCAACTTCCTTCAGCATACAATTCATGAATTCGCATTTCTTACGCACTCAAAACTATATACCTTATCAATTGTTCAATATTACCAATACATTCTAACTTCAATTTCTATCACCCAAATGTAACATTTCCCATCCATTTTTCCATTAGCTTTCCCATCAAATCACCCTACTTTTACGCCCCATGCTGGCTCGAATTGGTTTATACATCTCTTATTGGCTTCGTGCAAAAGGCCCCAATCGGGTTCATTCACCATTTGTGTTTTCCCTTTATACAGATGTCATCCTGCCCGATAATCAATACTACGCTTTCGAGGCAATCGAGAAAATACGGACTAAACTACTCGAAAATAACACGCTAATTTCTGATTCCGACCCAGGTGCTGGCTCTAAAAGCAATCCTCACCAAAAAACGGTTCGCTCAATCGCTCAATCTAGCTTGCTTTCTCCCAAACCAGGCAGATTGCTCTTTCGCCTAACAAATTACCTCCAACCCAAAACCATACTCGAATTAGGTACTTCATTAGGTATTTCAGCTTTATACTTAGCTAAACCAACGTCGGCACAAGTACACACAATTGAAGGTCGCCCTAGCTTAGTTAAACTTGCCCAGCAAAACGCCAAACATCTTAATGCTCAAAATATAACTGTCCACTCGGGACGCTTCGAAGAAGTTCTTCCTTCATTGCTACCTCAACTCAAACAAGTTGACATGCTCTATCTCGATGGGAATCATACATTAGAAGCATCATTAAGGTATTTTGAACAAATTCGTCCTTATATGCATTCCGATACGGTAATAATTATGGACGATATTCGTTGGAGTTTAGATATGATGAAAGCTTGGCTAGTCCTTTCAGAACAAACTGATATACATGTAAGCGTCGATTTGCAAAAGCTCGGACTCCTATTTTTTCGCCCATCTCAAGTTAAAGAGCATTTTATTCTTCGCGTCTGAATCCGCTACACTTGCAATCAACTAATTAAAAAACGTAGGTTTGATGCCTCATGAATAGTTCCAATAACGTCATTCAACTTCGTAACATCATCCGGAATTTCCGGCTTGGTTCCGAAACCATTCAAGTGCTCCGCTCCATTAATCTCGACATCTCTCGAGGCGAATATGTGGCACTCATGGGCCCTTCCGGTTCAGGAAAATCGACTCTGATGAACATCCTCGGCTGTCTCGACACTCCTACTTCGGGCGAGTACGAACTCAATGGACAACTCGTGTCTAAATTAAGCGACAACGAACTTGCCGACATCCGAAACAAGGAAATTGGGTTCATCTTCCAAACATTCAACCTACTTCCTCGTTCCACCGCGCTCGACAATGTAATTCTGCCACTCATTTATGCTGGCGAATCTAAAACCGATCGAGACACCAAAGCGCGTAAAGCACTCGATCAAGTTGGACTGAGCGACCGTATCATGCACAAACCTAACGAGCTTTCGGGTGGTCAACGTCAGCGTGTAGCTATTGCTCGAGCATTGGTAAATACTCCATCTATCCTCTTGGCTGACGAACCTACAGGTAACCTCGACACCAAAACTTCAATCGAAATCATGGGTTTGCTGCACGATATTCATGCACAAGGAAACACCATTATTATCGTTACACACGAGGAAGACATTGCACAGCACGCTCACCGGATTATTCGCCTTCGTGATGGAGTTATCGAAAATGACTACCTAAACGAAAACATCCGCGTTTACCAAAAAAGCTAAACTTTCACCCGCTTATCTCGTTTGGCGATTATGAAAATATATACTCGAACCGGTGATGCCGGACAAACTTCGCTGCTCGGCGGAACACGTGTTCCCAAACATCACTTGCGTATCGAAGCTTACGGAACGCTCGACGAACTTAATTCACATATTGGTTTCGTTCGCGATCAAGGTTTAAGTGCCGATGCTACCGCTCAACTCATCGAAATTCAAGATCGTATCTTCACGTTAGGATCGCACCTTGCTTCCGATCCCGAAAAAAGCAAAGCCAAAATTCCAGACCTAAAACCCGAAGACATCGAATTTCTCGAACTGGCCATCGATGCCATGAACGAGCAACTTCCCGAAATGCGCCACTTCATCCTACCAGGCGGACATCCAGCTGTTTCGGCATGTCATATTGCACGCTGTGTTTGCCGTAGAGCCGAACGACTAATTGTACATCTTTCCGAAATCAGTCCGGTCGAAGCAAGCGTTATCCAATACATCAACCGATTGTCCGATTACCTCTTCGTTCTCTCCCGTAAAATCAGTTCCGATTTCAACGCAAACGAAACTCCTTGGAAACCAAGGATGTAAAATATCACCAAGCGCAACAAACCTATCTTCTTATTTCTATTTTTGCGGAAAGTTGACGCACTAAGCCGAAAACTTCAGTTCACCCATTAATTAATCACCCTAATACCAAGGAAATGTACTGGACACTAGAACTTGCCTCTTACCTTGAAGACGCGCCTTGGCCTGCTACTAAGGACGAGCTAATCGATTTCGGCATTCGTTCTGGAGCCCCTCTGGAGGTTATCGAGAACCTGCAAGAGATTGAGGACGAAGGCGAAGTGTATGAAAGTATTGAAGAAATCTGGCCGGATTATCCGACAAAAGACGACTTCTTCTTCAACGAAGACGAATACTGATTTTCTTATTCTTCAAGATACAAGCGCTGTTCTGCAAAGAGTAGCGCTTTTTTTATGGCACCCGGGCGGGCTGTTCGCTGCTTGCCTAAAGGATAGTACAGCGTAAGCCGTAGCTTTAGCGAAGGCTTACATCCCTGGTGCTAACGTTAGGGCATCAATCTTTCAATCCTATCCAAGCTTCTGTGCCGGGTAAAGCTGCCGTAATTTCAATCGGTTCCTTTTTAACTGGGTGCTCAAATCGTAACATCCGCGCATGCAAACAAATACTCCGGTCGGGATTTCCACGTCGTGCTCCATATTTCACATCACCCTTAATAGACCATCCCATCGCCGATAACTGCACCCGAATCTGATGATGCCTTCCTGTTAATGGCTCTACCTCCAATAAGGTATATCTATCCAACACGCGAATCACTTTAAAACTCAATTCGCAACGCAAATACCCATCTCGAGGCTCTTTCAATGCACGTGAAGTATTCTTCTCCTCGTTCTTACTTAAATAATGAATCAGCGTTCCTTCTTCCTGCTCTACTTTCCCTTCTACCAATGCCCAATAGGTTTTCTTAATCGTTCGTAACCTAAACTGCTCATTCATGCGCGATAATGCTTTGCTCGTCCGCGCCAGCAAAACCACACCGCTAACCGGACGATCAATCCGATGAATCACACCAATAAAGGCATCACCCGGCTTTTGATATTTTACTCGTAAATATTCGGCAACTTTTTCACTCAAGGGAACATCTCCCGTTTTATCGCCTTGGACAATTTCTCCAGCTTGCTTATTTACCGCAATCAGATGGTTATCCTCAAACAATACAGTACCCCCGGAATTAAGTCCGGGGCTGCCGAGGCTGCCGGAAATATCAGAGATTCCGGGGCTATTAATAGGATTCGGATCCATTCGGAAAATCGCTCGATTTCACATCTTTTACATAATTCCCAATCGCACTAACAATTTGCTCATGTAAATTGAGATAGGTACGTAAAAAACGAGGTTTGAACTCGGTATTTATTCCCAACATATCGTGTAATACCAATACTTGTCCGTCAACTCCACCACCAGCACCAATACCAATAATAGGAATTGCTACTTCCTTAGCTACACGCTCGGCCAATTTTGCTGGTACTTTTTCTATCACAATGGCAAAACATCCCGCTTCCTGCAACAAATGCGCATCCTGTATAAGTTTCTGCGCTTCTTCTTCCTCTTTAGCACGAACCACGTAGGTTCCAAATTTATAGATCGATTGAGGAGTCAAACCCAAATGTCCCATCACCGGAACACCTGCACTCAAAATCCGCTTAACCGATTCTACCACTTCTTCTCCACCTTCCAACTTAATCGCATGCGCACCTGTTTCTTTCATCACGCGAATAGCTGACGTAAGCGCTTCTTTCGAATTTCCTTGATAGGAACCAAAAGGCAAATCCACTACCACCAATGCACGCGAAGTTCCGCGAATCACCGATGAAGCATGATAAATCATCTGATCGAGCGTAATAGGTAAAGTGGTTTCGTGACCAGCCATCACATTCGAAGCCGAATCACCAACCAAAATCACATCTATTCCAGCCTCATCCACCATACCAGCCATCGAGAAATCGTATGCAGTAAGCATCGAAATCTTCTCACCTTTGTTCTTCATTTCTTGCAACGTCTTGGTGGTGACGCGTTTGATTTCCTTTTGAACCGACATAGTTTTTTATCCGATAAAGGGCAATATTAGTCATTTACTCACTGTGATGAAATTCCTACTTTTGCCGCTATGCGTAAACTATTAGTTTTTATTACTGGTTTAGTTACTCTTTTCACGAGTTCCTGCTCCAACGATCTTGACATCAATGCACCTTGGAAAGACATTACTGTCGTGTTTGGCTTATTGAATAAAGATCAAACAACCCATTACATTCGAGTAAGCAAAGCCTTTCTAGGCGAAGGAGATGCATTGGAATTTGCATCCCAATTCGACTCGCTTTATTACAATCCAAATCTTCTGGAAGTAAAGGTGGAAGAGATTTTAAATGGAAACGTTACGCGTACATTTATTTGTGAGCCCGATTCAAGCATTGCAAAAGATCCGGGAATATTTTCTGCACCCTCACAAATTCTCTACAAGTTTGAAACAAGTGCTGCTCAAAAAATCAATCCTAGTGCTACATTCCGACTAACTGTTACCAATATTTCCTCTGGAAACTCGGTTACCTCCGAAACTGTTTTGGTGAAAAATCTCGTGATGTCTTCACCCAATCAGCTTATTGATGAAACAAACTTATATCCTCAAAATGCTACTTTCATCAAATGGAAAACAGCCGAAAATGGTAAAATGTATGAGTTGTTTCTTCGCTTCAAATACCGAGAATACAGCGAATTAAATCCAACCGAAATCGTTTCCAAACAAATCGAACTTAGCCTTGGTCGCATCACTACCGATAACACCAATCCGAATAACGAAATGACCATGAATGTCGAAAATTCGACAATCTATCAAGCTATTTCTGCAGCTATCAGTCCTTCTACTACCGACAATCCCATGGTGCGCATTTGCGATAGTTTGCAGTTTCAAATCAATGTAGCTGCCGAGGATTTAACTACTTATTTGAATGTAAATAAGCCATCCAATACAATTGCACAAGAAAGACCACAATTCACAAACATCAACAATGGATTGGGGTTATTTTCTTCTCGTGTAGCTTTAATTCGTACCATTTACCTCAACGATTTTACGGTTGACTCACTCCGTGGAAATCCATTGACAGAAGACTTAAACTGGCAGCCTAGATAATCTGCCGAATTGTCACCGCTTTGCTGCCAGAATTGGAGCAAAACAAACCCTGTACTGTCAAAACTGACAAGCACAGGGTTTGTTTTTTAGGTGGCACAGACATTGAAAACCGGGCTGCACACTAGAAACTAACCGAATAAAAAATAAAACAATGGGAAAAATCATAGGCATTGACTTGGGAACAACTAACTCCTGCGTAGCCGTGATGGAAGGCAATGAGCCGGTAGTTATTCAAAATAGCGAAGGCAAGCGCACAACACCTTCCATAGTAGCATTCCTCGATAATGGTGAGCGTAAGGTTGGTGATCCGGCTAAACGTCAGGCCATCACTAATCCAACAAAAACAATCTCTTCTATTAAACGCTTTATGGGCAACGGATTTTCCGAAGTTCAAACGGAAGCGGGAAGAGTTCCTTATAAAGTAGTTAAAGGCGACAATAACACACCACGAGTTCAAATCGACGACCGTACATATACTCCACAAGAGATTTCTGCTATGGTGCTTCAGAAAATGAAGCAAACAGCTCAAGATTACTTGGGAACAGATGTTACCGAAGCGGTTATTACCGTACCAGCATACTTTAACGATGCACAACGTCAGGCTACCAAAGAAGCAGGCGAAATTGCTGGATTGAAAGTGATGCGTATCATCAACGAACCAACTGCAGCTGCATTAGCTTATGGTTTAGATAAGAAGAATGCCGATATGAAAATTGTGGTATTCGACTGTGGTGGTGGTACACACGACGTTTCTGTTTTGGAATTAGGTGATGGTGTATTTGAGGTAAAATCAACCGATGGTGATACCCACTTAGGTGGTGATGACTTTGATCAAAAAATCATCGATTGGTTAGCTGAAGAATTTGCTTCAACCGATGGAGAAGGTTTAGATCTTCAGCTAACCAA
>DAOOQW010000125.1:0-6742 GCA_035388945.1 Flavobacteriales bacterium | reverse complement strand
TGCAAGGCCGTGGCTAGCTGAATGGCTTCATGTCCGCGTGATGTAGCATGAACATATTTCGACACCACTTTGAAATTGGCTTCATACAATTCAGTCATGGCTTTAGCGGTAGCCATCAGACTAAATGCTTTTTCGAGTATGTTCCTTGGAATGCCTTGCATAGAGGGCGCGAAGATAGCAAAAGTCGTTTTGATAGAAGGGAATATCAGGCTGCCTGACAAGAAGGAAATGAGTTATTTGCAAAAGGTTGCAAATATTGCTTACCATAGTAAGCAAAATGCTATTTTAATATATAAATATTTGAATTACAATTAGTTCTGAAGCTGTATTTTGATAGTTGTTTGAATAAAAGATGGAAATTGAAAAGCAATCAAAGGCGGGTTAAGAGAGTTCTTACGAGGGATGCAATCAAAAATAGCACACTCAACTATCTGTTTTACTGATATTTAACAACAAAAAATTCAATTTGCTTATTGTATTAAGCATAATCAGAATGATATTGCTATCTTTGTTGATGAATAAAGAAATAATGGTAGAGCTCGATTCCTTATTTGAACGTAATGCACGAAAACTAGCGCAAACAGAACTCAAACACATCCGCTATATCATGGATGAAATTGATTGGAAGCAACGTTTAATTGGACTTAAAGGTGCGCGAGGTGTGGGCAAAACGACCTTATTGCTTCAACGGCTAAAGCTCCTCAAACTCCCCGCGAATAAAGCGTTATATGTAAGCTGCGATAACATTTGGTTTAGTCAACATTCGATTGTAGAGTTGGCTGAAACGTTCGTTAGAGAGGGCGGCCTGTTTTTGTTTTTGGATGAAGTTCACAAATACCCTAATTGGGCACAGGAGCTTAAAAACATTTATGATGATTTTCCTGAATTACATACCATATTTACTGGTTCTTCGCTTTTAGAAATCCTAAATGCGCGAGCAGATTTGAGTCGGCGTGCAATTGTATATGACATGCAAGGTTTATCATTTCGTGAGTTTCTGATCTTTGAAACAGAACATTCCTTTCCGATGATCACAATCAATGACTTATTGATTAATCATGAAGAACGAGCCATAGAAATCTGCAAAAAACTGCGCCCTTTGGAGCATTTCAGAGATTATTTACAATTTGGCTATTATCCATTTTATCGCGAATCAATCAATTTATACCCATCCCGCGTAGAGGAAATCATCAGCATGGTTTTATACATCGAACTGCCATTGCTCCGGAAATTGGATGTTCCATATATTCCTAAAATCAAACAATTACTTCATATCATTGCTGAATCGGCGCCTTTTGTTCCAAATGTTTCGAAACTAAGTGAACGTATTGGAATCAATCGAAACACCTTCATTTCTTATTTATTTTATTTGAATGAAGCAGGGCTCACACGTAATCTTTATAAGGACATTAAAGGCGTTTCGCGTTTACAAAAACCGGATAAAATATACTTAGACAATCCAAATCTTCACTATGTATTAAGTAGTCAGAAGCCGAATATTGGACATGTTAGAGAGTGCTTTTTTCTCAATCAACTCCAATACAATCACAGCGTTGAATACATCAACGACGGCGATTTTTGTGCTGATGGAAAATTCACCTTTGAACTAGGAGGAAAGCTAAAATCAGCCAAACAACTCAAAGGAGCGTCTGATGCATGGATTGTTTCTGACAGTATTGAAATTGGAACTGGTATTCGTATACCGCTTTGGATGTTTGGATTCCTCTATTAATTAGTTAAAACTGGGATTGTCCAACCAAATGGATCTGCTTCTTCCTGTACTTTAATCCGATTAATCGTTTCGTTTACCATGGTTGCAACAGGGTTTTCTGCAGGTAGATGAATGAATAGATTTTTATATCCAATTTCCTCAATCATCGCAATTCCTACAGCAGTGCCCGTTCCAAATGCTTCTTCTAGGGAATTATTTTCACTGGCTTCCAATATTTCTTTCATCGAAATGGTTCGCTCATAAACCTCATAACCTTTGTAACGTAATAAATCGATTACACTACTTCGTGTTATTCCCGCTAATACTGAACCGTCTAAAATGGGTGTGATAAACTTTCCATTTATCTTGAAGAAAATATTCATCGTACCAACTTCCATGATATTCTCAAAGTGAGTAGCATCAAGCCATAACACTTGATCATATCCGTTTGCTTTAGCTATTTCTGTCGGACGAATTGCTGCACCATAATTTCCGGCAGCCTTTGCTTCGCCCGTTCCACCATTTGCAGCACGGATAAACTTTGTTTCCGCATATAATCGAATTCTACGATTGAAATACGGACCAGCAGGTGTAGCAAAAATGATAAACTTGTAACTAGTTGCCGCTCGCATTCCCGTGTATGATTCATCCGCATACATAAAAGGCCTCAGATACAAAGCACTTCCTTCGGTTGTCGGAATCCATTGACGCTCAATATCAACGAGCATTTTCAAAGCCTCTACAAACAAGGTTTCAGGGAAATGCGGCATAGCCATACGATCAGCACTGAAATTCAGTCGTTTTGCATTTTCATATGGACGAAATAAAATAGGCGTTCCGTTCTTTCCGCGAGTAACTTTCATTCCCTCGAAAATAGCCTGACCGTAATGCAAGGCCATTGCAGATGGATGTGTTGGAATGGGCGCCAATGGTTCAATGCGTGGATTCTGCCAAGTTCCTTCGTGATAATCACACACAAACATGTGATCGGTAAAACAAATCCCCATAGGAATATGATCGATGTCGGTTTCTCCGATTTTCGAATGTGATGCGCGTGTGATGGTAATTTCGTAACTCATGATGGTTGTGAAAGCTAGATAGCTGAGTTGATGTCAAATTGTTCTAAGTAATCCCCTACCCGACGTAAAAATGAACCTCCCAAATATCCGTCAACAGCACGGTGATCAAAGGAAAGCGACAAAAACATCATGCTTCGGATAGCGACTTCTTCTTTGCCTTGTGTTAGGATGACTTCGGCACGTCTTTTTATCACCCCAAATGCTAAAATGGCTACTTCGGGTTGATTGATAATTGGCGTTCCCATTAAACTTCCAAAAGTCCCCACATTGGAAATGGTAAAGGTGCTACCTTGCACATCGTCAGGGCGTAATTGATTATTCCGAGCATTATCGGCTAATGCATTCACATTCTCCGCAAGTTGAGACAACGTTTTTCCAGCCGAATCTCGAACAACTGGAACGATTAAATTTCCACTTGGTAAAGCAGTGGCCATACCAATATGAATGTCTTTATGGACAATGATTTTGTTTCCATCAATGGAAGCATTAATCATAGGAAAGTCTGTAATGGCGCGTGTTACCGCATCAACGAAAAGTGGAGTAAAGGTGAGTTTTTGTCCGTATTTCTGTTGAAAATCATCCTTCACCCGATTTCGCCAATTACTTAGATTAGTTACATCAATTTCGATGTAAGCTGTCACGTGTGGTGAAGTATGTTTTGAATACACCATATGATCAGCAATCATCTTACGCATGCGATCCATTTCAATCACCTGATCGTGTCCTTCTATAAATGAAATTGAAGGTTTAGGAAAGGTTGAAATGGTTGTTGGAGATGAATGACGTTTGGATGGTTCGAGGCGATTTTTCAGGTAGGAAAAAAGATCACTTTTTTGAATTCTACCATGATGACCAGAGCCAGTAACATGTTGCAATTCTTCTAGTGTAATTCCCTCCGCTATTACAATATTTCGTATAAGAGGAGAAAGAAAACCTAAGGGTTGAATATTACCTGCTTGAGCTCTTGGTTTTTCAGTTTGATTTATTAATTCGGGTGAAGAGGATCCTTCTGTTTCTTGAACTATAGCAGAATCGTCAGCTTCAATTAATGCTAGAACAGCTCCAACAGGAACGACATCACCATTCTTGAAGTATATTTCTTGAATTATACCAGCAAAGGGAACACTAACATCACTATCGACTTTATCTGTTCCTACTTCGAGCAATGTTTCATTCACATCGATGAAATCACCGACATTTTTCATCCATTTTAGAATGGTTGCTTCGGTGATGCTTTCGCCCATTCGGGGCAATTTAAATTCGATTTTAGGCATTGCTTTATTATTTCTTGAACTCACCTAATGTAGGATACACAGCTTGTTGAGTCGGTCGGTTTGCCGGGATTTCACGTAAAGGTTCAACCTCTTTTAAAGTGTCGAAACATTCCTTGGGTAACTGCTGATATAAAGCTGTTCCACGCGTTTTCCAATCAATCATTTCATCACTAATATCTTTGATGATTTGCGCAGGATTTCCGACTATCATTTTACGGTTAGGGATTTTCATACCTGCTTTCACAAATGATAATGCACCAACTATACATTCATCACCTAAATCCACATCATCCATTATTACAGCATTCATACCCACCAGGCAATTGGCACCAATATTAGCTCCGTGAATGATGGCACCATGTCCAATATGAGCTCCTTTTTTCAAGGTGATATCTTTCCCTGGAAACATGTGAATGGTGCAGTTTTCCTGAACATTACAACCGTCCTCGATAATAATTCCCCCCCAATCACCACGAATAGCAGCACCAGGACCTACATATACATCTTTTCCAATTATCACATTTCCAATAACAGCTGCTAAAGGATGGATAAAACTACTTTCATGCACAACGGGAATGAAACCGTTAAACTCGTATACCATAGAAGGAAATTATTTGAACTTCTGAAGTGTCGTTTTGGTGAAGTCCGACAATACGAGACGTCCACTAATGGCAGCACGATCGGCTAGAAGTTTATCCCAATCATCTGTTCCACGCCAGAAGATTTGCTTCATTTCCTTCATTGCATCTGGATTATAGGTGCACAAGTGTTTAGCAAATGCTTCGATGGCAGCATCCATTTCTTCGATGCTATCAAATACTTGAGCATATAAACCTTTTTGAAGCGCCCAAGTTGCATCGTAGAACGTGTTGGCATCAATGGCGATCTGGGACATGGCAGAAATACCCATTTTTCGCTCAATTGCAGGACTAACCACAAATGGACCGATTCCCACATTGAGCTCGCTTAGTTTTACGGATGCATATTTTGTAGCAAAGCAATAATCAGTTGAAGCAGCTAAACCAACTCCACCACCAACAGTTTTGCCTTGGACGCGACCTAAAATAAATTTCGGGCATTTACGCATGGCGTTTATCACGTTTGCAAATCCTGAAAAGAAGATTTTTCCAGTTTCAGCATCATTGATCGTGATGAGTTCCTTAAAACTCGCACCAGCACAAAACGTACGATCTCCTCCACTTTTAAGGATAATCACTTTTACTTCATCTAGTTGTCCGACTTGCGTAATCGTATCAGCCAGTTGTGCTAGAATAGTTCCAGGAAGCGAGTTTTGATCGGGATGAAAAAAGGTGATGGTTGCAATTCCTTCAGCAAGCGTGTGCTGAACATAGGCTTCGGTCATAGAAGTTACGCATTGGGTACGTTACAAAAATAACAAATTAGATGTTTTAGCAAACGCTAATTTTGCCAAATATTATTCCGGGCACATTGCGAATTCAAGCAATATACAAGAGCATTCGCAGCTTTCACAAAACTTTATTTGGCAAACAATTTTCGTTGTATGTTAATCTCTAAACTAAATATGGATAACGAACTGATTGCTTTTCAGTTGAAAAAATAAGTGCTCATTTGGATAAACGATTCCAATCTGATTTTGAAATTCTATAAATATTGACTGGTAATCCTTTGAATAATGTTTTCTTTTCGAGTTTCATTCCATTATTCACAGCAACTTTAGCTGAACTTACATTATCCACATGAATGGTAGATATTAAGGAGTCTGCTAAATTATTTTCAAATGCATAGTCACGACATTTTTTTGCAGCTTCAATGGCATAACCTTGATTTCGATGATTAGGCATTAAAGAATATCCAATTTCTAATTCTTGAATTTCATCAACCGTTTGAACTAGAAGTCCACATTGCCCAATAAACAGATTGTTTTGATTTGTAACAAGTGCGTTCATTCCTCCAAGATTATTTTCATAGCGATTATAAACACGATCAAACCAGATTTGACATTTCTCTTGAGGTGAATATCCTTCTGGAATTCCAATATATCTCAATGAATCTTCATCGGAACAAAATTTCAACCATTCAGGAAAATAGGAATCATCTACTTTACGATAAGATAATCGTTCAGATTCCTCACCAAAAAGCAAGAGACTAGAGTGTTTCATAAAATGGTGAAAATCAAATTGTATTTAGAATTAAATCCTAAACAATTAAGTAATTGAATTTAAACAAAAGAATTAAATGAAATTAGCCTCGAAAAATCTACATCTTATCAGGTGTGATTGGCTGTGGAACTATGTTTTTAACCGGCTTGAGGCTTTTGAGATACATAAACATGGCATGTAAATCTTCATCCGCAAGATTAATATAATTCACCCATGGCATAGGAGGTAAAAGCATTCTTCCGCCATCCATTCCCTTGTATTTACCTTCTTTCAATGCTTTTTTAAATTGCTCCTCTGTCCAATTACCAATACCCGATTCGTCGGGAGTTAAATTGGCAGCAAAAGAAACACCCCAAGGACCTGCAGCGCCAGTTAAATCGGGATACAACATGGCAAATCCTTCTTTTATTAATTTACTATCAAACTTAACAATTGGACGATCAGCAGGATAACCAGAAAGTAATAATTCAGGTATAATTTCCGGTCCTTTCTCCCCCATTCGTTTTGGAGAATGACAATCGTTACAGCCCATTATAC
>DAOOQW010000124.1:0-6762 GCA_035388945.1 Flavobacteriales bacterium | reverse complement strand
TATTTCGATGGTAGAACTTGTAATTTGGAAGGTTTTGAATATGCGTATGATGGTCAAACCAACACCATCAAACACGGTACAATCAACCAATTTATTTTAGAAACAGCTTACACGTATTTGAATGCTCCTTATCTCTGGGGCGGACGATCTCCATTAGGAATTGATTGTTCCGGATTTACACAAGTAGTATTTAAGATTGCCGGACAAAAGCTTGAGCGAGATGCCTATCAGCAAGCGGATCAAGGAGTAACTTTAGGATTTATTGATGAAGCCGAAGCGGGTGATTTAGCATTCTTCGATAATGAAGAAGGTAAAATCATCCATGTTGGAATATTATTAGGTGCTGGAAAAATTATTCATGCATCGGGACGTGTTCGAATCGATAGTATCGACCACCAGGGTATTTTCAACGAAGAAACAGGAAAATACACGCATCAATTACGCATTCTTAAACGCGTTTTAGGAGTTTCCTAATCGAATATTTCGGCATTAGGAAAATTGCTTCATTCTCTGAATTTCAATTTTTTGAATTTCCGTTTTGGCTAGAATTTCCTACTTTTAATTCAGGACTTTTAGATTTTAAGATTAGCAATAAGTCTTTGCTAATGTTCTGTTACCAATCGGTAAACTTTTCACGCACACACTAAAAGCAGCAGCCATCCTTGTATGTTTGCTGCTTAATTTTTTGGTATGAAATCAATCGTTGTGTATTGTGGATCACGTAAAGGAAATCGACCTGCGTATGGGGAAGCTGCTCGTATATTAGGTAAAACCTTAGCCGACAAAAACATTCGTTTAGTATATGGTGGAGGAAATGTGGGTTTGATGGGCATTACAGCCGATTCAACTATGCAACATGGTGGTGAAGTTTTGGGGATTATACCAGAATTTTTGAATCAATTGGAAGTTGGACATAACGGAATTACCGAATTACGTGTGGTAGAAAACATGCATCAACGAAAACTTATGATGCACGAAGAATCGGATGGAATTATTACTCTTCCTGGCGGATTTGGAACGATGGAAGAGATTTTTGAAATGCTCACATGGGGACAATTAGGCATGCATCAAAAACCCATTGGAGTGCTGAATGTAGAAGGATATTACGATGATTTAATTGCGCAAGCCGACCGTATGGTAACAGATGATTTTCTCAGTACACGAAACCGAGAAATGCTGATTGTTGAATCTGATCCAATTCGATTAATAGAGTTACTGGTTAATTACGTTCCGAGTCCGAATCCAATTGTTATTACTCCTGAGCGTAGCTAATTACTCGAAATGTTCGTTGGTTTGTTCAATCGACTTGGGAGTGAATCGTTCAGACAATCCCTGTATATAACTTTCGAAACGCTGTTCTCCTGAAAGATTCGGATTTACGAATGTTTGAACCGTACTCTTCTTTTCGGGGAAACTTTCGATATGCAGCGTTTGTGTTGGGAATGCCAAGCGAACACCTAAAGCCTCAGCCAGACGAATCGTTTCTAGAATAATTTCGTGTCGTGCTTTTAATTCTTCCGACCAAGAAGTGGAGCTGAAGAATACATTAAACAGAATGCTAATGGAGCTTGTCGACATTTCGTTTACGTGAATTTCATTTTCTTCAGCTCGTGTTTGTGGGTGAAGATGAACGATTTGTCGAAGTCCTTTTACATATAATTCAATTAACTCAACAGGAGTATCGTAGGTGAGGTTGATGAATGTTTTATAGCGACGAAACTGACGCATTCCAAGATTATCCACCACCATATCGACCAATTTCCCATTAGGAACAGATATCAATGAATTAGCACCTGTGCGAATGCGTGTAGAACGAAATCCAACTTCTTCAACTGTTCCTGTAAATCCATCAGCCGAAACTAAATCACCAATTTGGAATGGTTTGTCTACAAATATCATCAAGGAGCCAAACATGTTCTTGATAGTATCTTGAGCAGCAAGAGCAAAGGCTAAACCTCCAATCGAAACCCCTGCAATTAAAGCAGTTAGGTTAAAATCGAGGTTATTCAATACAGCAACTACACCGAAAATGACCACAAACACTTTCATCGCTTTACGAAAAAGCGGAACTAATTGATCATCGAGTGTGGTATCGGTTTGTTCGGCGCGACGTTTAAGGATGAGCGAGAACACATCCGCCAGGCGATATAAACCAATCGTTAGGAAAACTGGCTCAACAATATCAAACCCTAACACTACATAATAGGCGTAGTCAGAGGGAAATAGCAAGGAAGGGAATAACCAATGCATGACTTGAACCAAGACCAAATAACTAATTGGAATGGCCATGCGATGAATGGCGTTTTTGAATTCTTCGGATACATTGGTACGTTGAATAATACGTCTAACAATTCGCTCAATTAGTATGGTAAATAAGAGATGTAGCAAAAATCCTATGAGGATTAGAATGAGAATTCCGATGTATTGCCAAGCTTTAAGCCCAAGAAAAGTTTTATTGTTTGTACCTGGGAAAAGATTCATCAAGATGCCTGTTCCGAGTGGAAATATTTTATGATGAATTTCCGGAATCGCTTGCATGGTCCGAGATGAGTACTCCCACTTTTCGTTATTTCGAACCAAGTAAATAACTGGAAAGCCTTTTTCGGGTGCGTATTGCTGCTTATTAATTAGCGTATCAGTAAACTCTGGATCGCTAGGTATAGATGAAAAATCGGGTTTGAATCCGCGACTGTCGTATATCTGCTTGAGTTGAATTGCTAGTTCTTGATTCGAGGCTGAAGCGTTTCCAAAAACTTCGGCTGCTTTTTCTGGCTGAAAATGAGCGTCTTGTAAATAATAGAAATGTTTGAAAACAGCACTTTGCGGACTTTTTTGATCGATTGGATATTCTTGAGCAAAAAGTGAAAATCCTGATTTAACAAGAAAAATAAGGAGCAATAAGCAAAATCGAAGAACTCGAATCATGGCTTAAATCGAATGATTGGGTAATGAATTTGAATGGCGAAAATAACCTAAAAAGAAATTGAAAACTGGCTAACTAAGTTGAGTTGTTTACAGGTAATTGGTGGGTTTTCAACCAATCAAGGTGAAACTCTTTTCAGGGGTGATGTAATATGAAAGCTTTAAATCAAGAGGTTTACATCAAATTCTATTGATTATGACTGAGGCACATTGGCATTTATTATTCAACCACATGCCCATCATGGGTTCCTTTTTCGGATTTATCATTTTAACCGCTGGTATATTCATGAAACAGCCGATGGTTAGGAAAACCGCATATTGTGTGCTGATTTTTTCTTCTTTACTCACGTTACCAGCTTTTTTCAGTGGTGAAGGTGCCGAGGAAATGATTGAAGACTTACCTACCATTTCTCATCGTTTGATTCATGAACACGAAGAATCGGCCGAATTTGCATTATGGCTTTCTGAATTACTCGGAATTCTAGCTGGTGTTTCTTTATTTCTGGAACACACTCGACACAAACTAGCTTCTGTAATGAGTATCCTAACATTGATACTCAATTTGGGCACTTTTGCTTCTATGAGTTTCGTAGGTAATTCGGGTGGAGAAATTCGTCACCCCGAAATTAGAAATGAAAAAAGCGCTGAATCGGAAGTTGATTCAACATTGAAAATTCAAGAAGACAACCATCACTGATTAATCTTCGCGTACTTATTGGAATTGGTAGGATCGAGCTCAGCTAACAAGGCAAGAATTTCTTCTTTTTCGGCAGGAGTTCCTTGCTTATAAATATTGATGAGTTCGTCGGTTTTAGCATTGAAAAACAACTGCACATTATAAGAAGATGGTCTTTGTTTATTTACAGCTTGAATCTTCTTTAAGGCTTCTTTGATATTCGATTTAGCCAAATCCATTTTGCTGTACATATTATCCATTCCCATTCGGTGATAGAGATAATTTGCTTCACGCAAGGGTTTATAAACAGCATTTAAATAATTCTCTGTCAACCAATAACGATTACGTGGAGGAATATCAGATGCTTTCCAACCTTTACCACCATCCGATTGAGAATTGATAACAGTTTGCTGTGCCTTTTGCCAAAATTGAGTTCCGCCTTCTAAGCTAAAACTATCATAATCCATAGCTAACATTACATAGGCATAATAACCTAAAATGCTGGATAAGCTTGATACGTATGCATTATCAGCAAAATCAATTGGTTGATATTCGATGTATTGGAACGCGATGTCTTGATCGATAAAATTCATCAACAAGGTTCCAATATTTGCATTGTAAACAGGGCGACGAACTTGAATTTGAAGCGTACCAGACATATCACCTGGTTGGGTGAATTTGGTAATGTTAAACGTTAAGTTGCATTCGATGCGTTCATCCCGCTTAAACTGATCATTCGTCCATTTACGGTTATTCATGAATTCACGCACAGATGTTTCTAGTGTGGTGAAAATACGTTTATCACTTAGCTGAATACTTTGCGACAAGACCGAAACTTTACAGTTCAATTCTTGAGCACTTGAAGCAAGTGGTAATATAAAAACGATAAGAATGAGAAGCTTACGCATGCAGCATGAGTTCATTAAGGTGATCTGCAATATCGCGAGCGGCTTCGGTTTTGGTACGTTGATCAAACGATTTCCAATTTCCACCAGCCGTTCCAATTTCTATTTGATTTAAGTCACTTCCAAAGACAGCATTTTCTTTAGAAAGAATGTTTAACACCACGAAATCGAGATTTTTCGATTGTAATTTTTTCTCGGCATATGCTCTACCGTCGCTTGTTTCGAGAGCAAAGCCTGCGAGAATCTGTCCAGCTGCTTTACGTTCACCCAAACTTGCTAGAATATCTCGTGTAGGTTTTAATTGAATGTTCAAATTCTGAGCATTCTTCTTCATTTTCCCTTCGGCAATTGTTTCCGATTGATAGTCGGCAACAGCTGCAGTTAGTATTGCTACATCCGATTCGGCAAAGCGTTTTACCGTTTCTTCATACATCTCATCCGCGGTAATAACAGGTATTACATGAATATTAGGATGCTGGGTACGAACCGTAACTGGTCCGGAGACTAATTCTACTCGTGCTCCTCGTAAGGCTAATTCTTCAGCCAAGGCATATCCCATTTTTCCCGATGAATGATTCGAAATGAAACGCACTGCATCGATAGGTTCTTGTGTTGGACCGGCAGTCATGAGGATTTTTTTTCCATGCATGAGTCGGTAATGGGCAAAATGAGTCTGCAGAGCCGCAACAATATCTTCGGGTTCCGACATCCGCCCCTCGCCTACTAAACCACTGGCTAATTCGCCAGTTCCGGGTTCTATGATGAAATTCCCGTTTGTAGTTAGCTGATGAATATTCTGCTGTGTTGCAGGATGTTTCCACATATCAACATCCATGGCAGGTGCAAAAAACACCGGACATCGAGCGGATAAATAAACAGCTGAAAGTAAATTATGACAAAGTCCGTTTGCGCATTGAGCAAGCGTATTAGCACTTGCAGGGGCAATTATCATCGCATCTGCCCAAAGTCCTAACTCAACATGATTTACCCAATCTCCTTGTGGTCCTAGTGTAAAACTAGTATGCACAGGATTTTTGGATAAAGTATGTAGCGTTAAAGGTGTAATGAAATCGCGTGCCGATTCTGTCATCAGCACACGAACTTCTGCTCCGGCTTTCACCAGGAGACGGGTAAGTGCGGCACTTTTATATGCTGCAATACTACCCGTAACACCTAGGATAATTTTTTTCCGGAAAAGCATGCAGGACGCTTATTTCTCCTCAGTCGATTCGATCACCTGACCGCGGTGATAAACTTTCCCTTCTTGATATTCGTTGATGGCAACCAATGTTGGTTTTGGTTGACGCTCGTAATGCTTAGAAATTTCGATTTGCTCGCGGTTTTCGAAGATTTCTTCCAAGTTATCGCTAGAAGTAGCAAACTCAGAAAGTTTTGCATTTAATTCTTCTTTCACGTTCAAACCAATTTGATTTGCGCGTTTTGCGATGATGGCAATCGATTCGTAAATGTTTCCTGTTGTTCCTTCTAAGTTACGAAGGTCGCGAGTTACAGTGGTGTTTTCTACAGCCATAGTGGGGTTCCGATGGAACGGTTTAGTTCGTTGGTTTATATAAGGCAAATCGCTCTTTGGCTTTCACATGGATAGTTTCGGCCTCTTTCGCGTATTTTCCGGTTGCAAATTTATCAATAAAAGTGAAATAGGCGTCAATTGTACTCTTGTAACGTTCATACTTTTTTGAATCCACACTGTTTTCGGCTAGTTCGTAGTTCGATTTGCAGATTAAAAACATCAATTCTTCCTTATAAGCAGTCATGGGAAAATCGCGCAACATATTCTGCATCGAAATTATAGCTGCTTTATAATCAGCCATTTTGTAATACAATTTAGCTGTATCGTACGCTTTAATTTCGAGTTTCGCCCGAAGCTTATCAATCAACACATTACATTCTTCAATACGAGTACTATTTGGATATTGATTAATGAAAAGTTGCATTTCTTCAATAGCACGGTAACTATTCGACTGATCCAAAGAAGGAACAGGAGAACCTAAATAATAGCAATAAGCATTCATGTAAGCCATTTCTTCGGTACGCTTGCTCGAAGGATAGGTTTTTGCGAACTGAGCAAAATGGTAGCTGGCGCTGATGAGATCGTCGAGATAATAGTTACAGTAACAGTAATAATAGTAAATATCTTCCGCTTCGGAGGTTCCGCGTTTAACACTTACGAGCTCTTCCAACAGTGGATAAGCCTTCTGATAGTCTTTTTTATCGTAAAGTTTTTTAGCCAAAACATAC
>DAOOQW010000123.1:0-6770 GCA_035388945.1 Flavobacteriales bacterium | reverse complement strand
AACAAATAAAACCAGTAATTCATCACTTGGCTATTTGTATGAACACCTCCATTATCAGACCCTGAACTATTCCAATATGTTCCTTCATACGTGTCTGGTTGACTAGTAATATTGGGGTCAGACATATTGCGGAATGGAGTGCCGGTTTCGCTACTTACATCTCCTATTAGGAAATTTGCATCTGCATTTAATTCATAATCTACAACAACACCAAAAATGTCGGAGTAGCTCTCATTAAGTGCCCCACTTTCGTATGAATAAATCAATCCAGCACTATATTCTGTAACAGCATGTGTAAATTCATGAGCAACAATATCTACACTCGTAAGCGGATCATAACCAGTCCCTCCATCTCCAAAATATAGCCCCGAACCATCCCAAAATGCATTGGTATAACTTGTTGAGTAATGAACATAAGCGTTAATTTCTGCCCCTAAATCATCATAAGAATCAAGGGCCTGAGTGTTGAAATAATAATCATAAGTCCCTTCAAGAGCCCAATGACATGTATATGCAGCATCATCTTGATTGACTGTTGAAGTCCAATTATTAGTTGTATTGGTAAAATATACTGCGCTGGAAGAACTTGAAGAACCATTTAAATCCCATGTGGTGATACCTCTGCCATTATCTTTTAGTTGATAATTGCCTGCAGAAACCATATTGGCTGTTATCGACTTTGTGCCATAATACATAGTATTCGCAGTTCCTACAACATCAGTACAAATGATGCGATCACGCACCTGGATAACTTGTCCAGTATGAACATCAACTAGAACACCTTTCTTAGAAACTGGCTCAATTGAATAAAATTCAAACTCATAGCACAAGTGATAAATACCTTTATCTAATACAATCTTTGGTTTTTCTTCAAATGAGGTATTTCCGGTTAAATTTTCAATTTTAATTCCTTCCGATTCTAATTGTTGTGTTGCAGATTTCAAACATTGACTCGCATCTATAATAGAAGCATTACTTATTTCAATTGGCATTAAAAAAGCACCCGCTGCACGAATGATTTTATCTTGTTGTACGAAAACACTGTATTGCCCTAATTCTACCTCATACCCTTCGTGATATTGTTGGTATTTGTATCGAATCCAACCTAACTTATCAGCCTTAATTGTATCAATCGGACGAAAATCATCTGTTGCAGGAAGCTGAAGTGCCGTTTTCAACCATGTTGTTGGATCTTGTTGAACTGGAATTTTTAAATCAATAAACTGTGGTGTTTTCAGTTTCTCGTTAACCAGTATTTTGGAAGAGCCGTTTATCATCTTTTCGGCATCAACTCCTTTAATATAGGTTTGCGCCCAAATCGAGCTGACTTGTATAAGGAACAGTAGGGTTAGAATGATTAAATATCGAGTAAGTTTCATAATTGGTAGATTAATAGATTTTTCGTAACGCTGGTTTTGTTAACGACCAATTTAAGACATTGAATTTAAAAACAGATACTTTTTAATTTTTCACTAAAAAAATAATGTGTGGTACTTTTATTTCAATCTTTTTCGAACGGACCAATTATACTGATGTGAGTGTAATAATTGATAGTATATGATGTGTATGAGTTCATGCGAAGAACAGGTTATATCTCTTCACTAACCATATTCAACCAGAAAAACAAGCTATTGAGTAACAGTTGATGATTTCAACCAGGATTGTTTAATTCGATTTTCTGTATTAGAACTGTCGTTGAGGTTTAATTAGCATAAACTAACCTATAAGTTGATAAGGTATTAAATTTTATAGCCTTATACTAAGTTATCTTTGGCTCCAATGAAGAATACGTTTCGCCTTTTACTTTTAGCCCTCTTATCGGGAATTCTACTAATGTTTTCCTGGCCGGAGATTGGTTTTTCTCCCCTTATTTTCATCGCTTTAGTTCCTTTATTAAGTATTGAAGAAACACTGCTTCAATCGGGAAAAGCAAGAAGTAATCTAGCTGTTTTCGGATACGCTTATTTGAGTTTTCTTATTTGGAATTTGGGAGATACTTGGTGGGTGAAAAACGCTTCTTTCGAAGGTGCACTTATGGCATTTTTTGCCAATTCAGCACTGATGGCTGGAACTTTTACCTTGTTTCACCGCACTCGTAAAGTATTACGCTCACCGAATTCAATTTATTATTTACCCGTTTTCTGGTTGGCATTCGAATACATCCATCATGTATGGAGTATTTCATGGCCATGGCTCACATTCGGAAACGTATTCGCCAATTCAGTCCAACTCATTCAATGGTACGAATTCACTGGTACTTCGGGTGGTTCGCTTTGGGTAATCTTAATTAATTGTGCCGCATTTAACGTACTACGAACTTGGATTCAAGATAAAGAAGCGCCCATAAAACCTGCCGTTCGTAGATTATTATTTGGATTGCTCATTCCTTCTCTTGTTTCGGTTGCCTTGTATTTTTATCGTTCCGAAGACCGAGGGGAAATAGCTCGTGTAGCTATCATTCAACCAAATGTTGATCCTTACAATGAGAAATTCGATGGGATGTCCCTAGATGAACAAACCAACAAAATTCTTCGCCTCGCTAAAAAAGTCACTCAGCCTCAAACCGATTGGTTGATTTGTCCAGAAACGGCTTTGGTTGGCTCGATGGATGAGTCTTCTTTAAGCCAGCAACCTCGAATTGAATTGTTCAAACAACTAACGGATACATTTCCCCGGTTGAACGTGTTGATTGGTGCCGAAACGCATCAGGTTTATATGCCCGGACAAAAAACCGTAACTGCCCGAAAAGCACGTGGCGGAGATGTTTATTACGATGCGTTTAATACCGCAGTGATGATTAATTCACGTGGAGTGCGAACGTATCATAAATCGAAATTAGTTCCGGGTGTGGAAATCATGCCTTTTCCATGGTTATTCAAGCATATTGAATCGTTTGCGATTGATTTAGGTGGAACAACTGGCACCTTGGGAATGCAAGAAGAGCGAAGTGTGTTTTCGGGTGTTGATGCCAAGCAGAAAGTCGCGCCAGCTGTGTGTTACGAATCGGTTTACGGTGATTTTATGACAGGCTACATGGATAACGGAGCCAACTTTATTGCCATTATTACGAACGATGGTTGGTGGGGCGAAACTCCGGGCTACAAGCAACATTTAGCCTATGCTCGTTTGCGTGCTATTGAAACGCGAAAAAGTATTGTGCGATCTGCCAATACTGGCGTGAGTTGTTTTATCAATCAACGTGGTGATATTCTTCAAGCTCAACCATACTGGCAAGAAGCGGCAATTGAGGGAGAAATAAAACTCAATTCCGAACGAACAATTTACTCTTACACGGGTGATTTGTTTGGACTTTCAGCTTGTTTCTTGGCTATTTGGTTATATATCTGGTCATTCTATTTAAGATTCAAGCAGCGTAGAAATAAAGCCTGATTGCCTTTGCCTTTTGTACTTTTGCGCCTCTGTTGATTAAAACAAAATTTTACATGGATTCTTTTGATGTTGCAATAATTGGGTCGGGCCCTGGCGGATATGTAGCGGCTATTCGATGTGCCCAATTGGGAATGAAGACAGCTCTCATCGAGCGATACGCTACTCTTGGCGGAACATGTTTGAATGTTGGTTGCATTCCATCTAAAGCAATGCTCGATTCTTCGGAACATTTCTACAATGCCGGACATACATTCGCCGAACACGGAATTCAGCTTTCTAACTTGAAAGCAGATTTGGGGCAGATGGTGAAACGGAAAAACGAAGTAGTTGCGCAAACCGTTGCAGGTATTGATTTCCTGATGAAGAAAAACAAGATTACGGTTTTACGTGGTCATGGTTCATTTATCAATTCAACTACTATCCGAATAAGCAAAGACGATAAGTCAAGTCAGGATATTCAGGCGAAGAATATCATCCTTGCTACAGGTTCTAAACCGACTTCCGTTCCCGGAGTTGAGATTGATAAAAAACGAATCATCACATCAACCGAAGCACTTAATCTAAAAGAGATTCCGAAGCATTTAATCATCATTGGTGGCGGAGTTATCGGGATGGAAATGGGTTCGGTATATGCACGTTTAGGTGCTGAAGTTTCGGTTGTAGAATATACCGATTCGATATGCGGTGCTTTTGATGGTACTATGCGCAAGGAATTGCAAAAGGTGCTCAGCAAACTTGGATTTAAATTCTACTTACAACACAAGGTAACTTCTGCTGTTAGCAAAGGCAAATCGGTTTCTGTTACTGCAGAAGCCTTGAAAGATGGTGCTAAGCTCGAACTCAAAGGTGATTACGTATTAGTTTGCACAGGTCGTCGTCCTTATACCGATTCACTCGGACTAGAAAATGCAGGATTGGCAGTGGATGAAAAAGGTCGCGTTCCGGTAAATGAAAATTGCCAGACGAGTGTTTCAAACATCTATGCAATCGGAGATTTAGTTCGCGGAGCGATGTTGGCACACAAGGCTGAAGAAGAAGGAACGTTTGTAGCAGAATTCTTAGCTGGACAAAAACCTCACATCAATCACTTATTGATTCCTAACGTGGTTTATACTTGGCCAGAAGTAGCCAGTGTAGGTTATACCGAAGAGCAATTAAAAGCCGATAAGCGTACATACAAAGTTGGAAGTTTTCCTTTCAAAGCATCAGGAAGAGCTCGTGCATCCATGGATACAGACGGTGTTGTTAAGATGTTAACCGATGCCGACACAGATGAAATTTTAGGCGTACATATTATTGGTCCACGCGCGGCGGATATGATTGCGGAAGCTGTTGTTGCTATGGAGTTCAGAGCATCGGCCGAAGACATTGCCCGAATTAGCCATGCACATCCAACCTTTACCGAATCGGTTAGGGAAGCAGCATTGGCAGCCACGGGAAATCGAGCGATACACATGTAATAAAAAAGGGAGCCTTTCGAGCTCCCTTTTTTATTTGAGGTGGTTTGATTTAGTCTTTTATCAATCGCTTGCTAATTGACTTTCCATTTTCACTGATTTGTAAAAAGTACAAGCCATGTGGTAATGTGGAAAGATCCATTCTTACTGGTTTTTGAGCATCTACTGTGATGTCCGATTTAACCATTATCAAGCGACCTTGCATGTCGTGAATTTCGAGAATTGGGTTTAGGAAATTATCGGGATCTAGGCGAATGTCAACCGTGTTAATTACTGGATTTGGACTCATCACTACTTCCGAATCCCACAAGGTGGCCATATTAACTACCTCGATATTGGAGAACATAAATTTACCATCGAAGTCGACCTGACGTAAACGATAGTATGAAACGCCAGCATGAGGTGAAGAATCAACACTGCGGTAATTGAGTGTAGTGTTGCTATTTCCAGCAGCTGATACACGTCCAATTTCTTTGAAGTTAACAGCATCGGTACTTGATTCAATGCTAAAATAATCGCTATTGCTTTCCGAAACGGTAGTCCATTCAAGAACTACATCGCTGTTTAATGGTGTTGCACCAAAGTGAACAAGATGAACAGGAAGTGGATTTTCATTGGTATTAGAAGAAAGTGTAAATGGACTAAAGCTGCTAATCGTACCGCTAGAAACAATTGTCCCAACGCTAGTGTTACCAGTTGTTCCACCGTTTCCATGATCTTTCCACATGCTGCCATTCCAACGTGCAACACGTAAATCGCTGAGGTTAGTAACTCCACAGCTGGATGTATTCCAACTCATCGTTACTGAAACACTCGATGAACCATTGGTACGATTTAGAATCCAGTATTCGCAATGACTTAAGTGATGGAGAGAACCATCTTTAGAAGCATGAGAGTAGCTACCATCCGAATCGGCCATATTAAACTCAGCTGTAAAATGATCTCCGGTTGAAGAAGGAGCAGAGATTCCGATTGGACGATAGTATCCGCTTTTTCCGATTGGGAAAGTAAAGGCATCATTACCTTCTTTCCGGATAGGTCCAGAAACGTAGCTGCTATTCGACACACTCGATACGGTTGAATTATCAACCATGGTGATTAAATTAGTTCCGCTACTAACAAGGTTTCCATTGGTTAAAGTAAGATTGTTTGTTACCAAAATTGGAACATTCAAGGTTACGTGATTCGAACTTTTGTTGATTGTGAGATTAAAGAAATCGGGAAGTTGAGCCGCATCGCCTTCGATACTTTGAGCAACAGTTCCATTCATAGTTACTCGTCCCCCATTGCTAGCAAAAACGATAGCTGTTGTAGAGCCAACCGTAGAGATATTCTTTTTGAAATTTGAGTTTACATTATATGCAGGATACAGTGTAAATGAAGTCGATTGCAGAAACTGCACGTTATCGTTGAATGTATCACTGGAAGAACCAGCTAAAATGAACGAACCTGTTCCTGTATTGGAGATGATGGTTGAGCCGTTGAATATATTTCCTCCGTTAGAAAGGTTAAATCCATTTCCGGTTTTTGTGATGGTAGTATTGGAATTGAATGTTGTACCATCAAGGTAGATATTGTCACACGTGAAAGTCGTTGTGCCGTTGAAAACTGTTCCTTCGGAAAGGTAAAGTTCAACACCGCTTCCAAATGTGGTTAGAGATTGACTGGTTGAACCTGTTTGAGTGAAATAAGCAAAACGTAAATCACCAGATGTAAATCCTGAACCACCAATACTTAAAGTTTTAGAGCTTGCTAGTGTTGAGGTTCCAGCATTTTGACCAAAACGGATTCCAGAAGAAGAACCTACACTATTGAGTTCGATATTTCCGTTGAATTGGTTTCCTGTTGAACCATAAGCAAGATTGATTACATCCGAGCCTGAGTTCTCCAATACTAAATCTCCATTGAAGATATCGGGAGCTG
>DAOOQW010000122.1:0-6781 GCA_035388945.1 Flavobacteriales bacterium | reverse complement strand
TACCATACGGACATTACCTATCAGATTGCCAATGGGAATTCAAATTTCAATACTGAATTTGGACCACAGTCCGGGTGGAACAATCACTGGGGTTGGCTTTACAAGATTGTTTCGGAAGCCAACACTGTTCTGAGTAGAATTCCAAGTTCGCAATTAAGCGATGCCGATAAGGTAGCCTTTGAGGCAAAAGCTAAATTCTTCAGAGCCTTTGGGTATCGCAACCTCGCTTATCTTTTTGGTGGGGTTCCCTTGATCACAGAAGAAATTACAACAGAAAAAGTAGACTTTGTCAGAGCAACCAGACAAGAAGTGTATGCTCAAATAATTTCAGATTTAACTTTCTGTACCCTAAATCTTCCGGCAATAACCGCAGTACGCGATGGTGAGGTATCAAACTTAGCGGCACAGCATTTACTTGCTGAAGTTTATCTGGCCGATGGTCAGTTTCAGAAGGCAGTCGATGCAGCTACTGTTGTTATCGATGATGCCAATACAGACTTGATGGTAACAAGATATGGATCCAGAGTGAGTGTAGTGCCAGGAGATGTTTATTGGGATATGTTTCAAGCCAAAAACCAAAATAGAATAACGGCCAACAACAAAGAAGCAATTTGGGTTATACAAATTGAGACCGATGTTCTTGGTGGGTCAGCTGTTTCCTCTGCTCAGGCCGGATCATTTTTGCTTGAACGAGTTCATCCTCCTCTGATTCGTGATTTGAGAGTAAATGGAGTAGCGCCTTTCAATTGGCCTGTAGGCGATTATTCTGGAGGTAGAGGTGTTGGCTTTATGGCACCATCTCAATACTTCATCAACAATGCTTATGATGATCCTGATAATGATATTAGAAATGCCAACCATAATTTTGTAAGAAAATATTTAGCGAACAATCCGAATAGCCCTCTCAATGGACAGCTTATTGATTTTGCGAATATGCCTGCCAATTCTACAGGAACAAATGGATCGGTTATAACATCAGGAAATGCGGATAGAAGTATTTATCCCTATCAGACAAAATCTACTCAACCTTTTAATCACCCCGCTGCGTTATACGATAGTCGAAAACAATTTCCTTATCAGTTAACGGGAGCCGCAGGAGGTACCTATGCTGATCAGTATATGTTTAGATTAGCAGAGACCTATTTGATACGAGCTGAAGCATATCTTGGTCTTAATAACACTGCATTAGCTGCTGATGACATTAACGTAGTGAGAGCAAGATCAAATGCAGCTCCTGTAGCTCCTGCGAATGTTGATATTGATTATATTCTTGATGAAAGAATGAGAGAACTTGGTGTTGAAGAAAAGAGACTACTAACACTTACCAGGTTAGGTAAGGTTTTTGACAGGATCAAGAAGTGTAATCCATACTATGATGGTGCCAATGGTGGAAGTGCCGTTCAGGCTCACAATAATTTGATAGCAATTCCACAGGCACAAATAGAAAGAAACAGAGGAGCTGTGTTAACACAAAACCCTGGCTATTAAAAAACCAAATTCAGATTTATTATTAATTCTTGAAAATTATTTGGGTTTAGAGAACGAAGGAGAGGTGGATGTAAATCCCCTCTTCTTTTTCTTTATAAACCATTCAATTTTGTAAAGCACATTTTCTAGGCACTCATCTTTTTAATGTAAACTTTTAACAAAGCTTCCTGAGAGGGTGAAGGCTTTAGTTTAATTTCAAGAAGCTCTCTGATTTCGACCTATTATCCCTTAGTGGAACCGGTTTCAAAAACGGATTGATACTTTTAATTTTCGTTGCAGGAACTGTGTATTAGTTTGTGTATTTTAACTAACTCAAATTGATCACGTAGCTGGATTCTAAGCGTTCAAGAAAAATCATACTCCATAAATGACAAGAATTATTTTAAGTGGATTTAAGTATTGCGGGTTACTATATCTGGTAGCGTTTACAAATACTATGGTGCTGGCACAAAGTTCTGGAAGTACCAATAGTCGTCAGCGCATTTCTATTAACGAAGGTTGGTATTTTTATAAATACGACTCAATAACAAAAGCCGACAACTTGATTTACGATGTTCGTCCTGCAATTATTAACAATGTTGAAAATAAGGTTGCGGATGCAAAACCCACTGAGGCCGTAAAAGTTGAATCGGTGAGTGACGTATTGAAGCCGTGGATATTACCTTCAGGAAATCGCTTTATAAAGGATGCTGACAATAAACATGTGCGACCAAGAGGAAATCCGGGAGGCGACTTTCAATTTGTAAAAAATGATTTTGCCGATAATCACTGGAAGAAAATAAATTTACCACACGACTGGTCTATCAATGGACCATTTATGTCAGGCCAAAATCCTGAAGTGGGTGGAGGGATGGGAAGACTACCCAGCAATGGCATAGCCTGGTACAGAAAAAAAATAGAAATCCCTGCAAGCGATAAAGGCAAATCTATTTTTTTGGATGTTGATGGTGCAATGTCCTATGCAATGGTATGGTTGAATGGAAATCTGGTGGGTGGTTGGCCTTTTGGTTACGGTTCGTGGAGGCTTGATCTTACTCCTTACATTGTGCCTGGTGGTGATAATCAATTGGCCATTCGACTGGATAATCCTAATAACTCATCTCGCTGGTATTCGGGTGGTGGTATTTACCGTAATGTGTGGTTAACAAAAACCAATCCTATTCATGTTGGGCAATGGGGTACCTATATAACCACAAAAAATATTTCGAAAGCATCTGCAACAATTGATCTTGAAGTAATGATTGATAATGATTCGAAGACAAAAGCAACCATTGAAGCTGTAACGCGCATTTATGAACTTGATGCCAGAGGCAACAAATCCGAAAAAGTGATCGGAAGTTTTGCAAGCTTAACAACAGGTATTGAATCGGAAGGAAGCGTGAAGCTTCAAAGTTCTCTAACAATTAAAAATCCTAAACTATGGGGTCCGCCTCCAACACAACAACCGAATCTTTATGTAGCTCAAACAACCTTGATGCAAAATGGAAAACCCATCGATACTTACGAAACACGTTTTGGTATTCGCTCGCTAGAATTTAATCCGGATAAAGGAATATTGGTTAACGGGGAACGCATTCAAGTAAAAGGTGTTAACCAACATCATGATTTAGGTGCGTTGGGTGCAGCTTTCAACACACGCGCTGCCGAACGTCAATTGGAAATGCTTCGTGAGATGGGATGCAATGCTATTCGCATGTCTCATAATCCTCCTGCACCCGAGTTGCTCGAATTAACGGATCGTATGGGCTTCTTAGTAGTTGATGAAATATTTGATTCCTGGGAACGAAAGAAAACACCACACGATTTTCATTTGATATTTCCAGAGTGGTCGGAACCTGATGCTCGTGCATTTATTCGAAGGGATAGGAACAGTGCTTCTGTGATCATGTGGAGTATTGGTAATGAAGTAGGCGAACAATACAATGGTGAAGAAGGTGCTGCTGTCGCAAGACGTTTGCATAACTTTTTTAATGAAGAAGATCCCACCCGTCCCACCACAACAGCGATGAACTTTGCAAAACCGGATATGCCGTTACCTCAGGTTGTTGATGTTATCGGATTAAATTATCAAGGCGAAGGTATTCGCCAAACACCAGAGTTTGAAGGAACCGAACGCATTCGGACTCCACCACAATACGATGCGTTTCATAAACAATTTCCCGATAAGGTAATTCTCAGCAGTGAAACAGCATCAGCATTTAGTAGCAGAGGTATTTACTTATTTCCAGTTTCGAAAGAAGTAAGTGCACCAGTGCGCGATGGACGAGGTGGTAACTCAAAGATTCATCAGGTAAGTTCATACGAACTTCATGCTGTTGATTTCGGTTCATCCGCTGAAAAAGTTTTTGCTTCAGTAGAGCGACATCCTTTTGTTGCAGGAGAATTTGTCTGGACGGGTTGGGATCATTTAGGTGAACCAACGCCTTACTACGATTCACGTAGTGCGTATTGTGGTATTATTGATTTAGCAGGTTTTAAGAAAGATCGCTTCTACCTATATCAATCACACTGGCGACCAGAGTTTCCTATGGCACATATTCTTCCACACTGGAATTGGGCTGAACGAGTTGGAGAGATTACGCCCATACATGTTTTTACTTCAGGTGATGAAGCAGAACTATTTCTCAACGGTAAATCATTAGGTAGGAAAAAGATAGCGCAATATGAATATCGTCTGCGCTGGGATAGTGTGAAGTATGAACCCGGTGAAGTGAAAGTAGTTGCATACAAAAAAAGAAAATTGTGGGCTGAGGATATTGTCAAGACAACGGATCAACCAACGAAGCTAATTGTTTCAGCAGATCGCGAAAGTATTCAGGCCGATGGAAATGATTTAGTTTTTATTACCGTGCAGATTGCAGATAAAGATGGACTCATGGTACCTCGTTCTAACAACAACATTGTGTTTAGCATTGAAGGTCCTGGTGAAATTGTAGCGACCGACAATGGTGATCCAACAAACATGCATTCTTTCTCTTCTCACAATCGCGAAGCATTCAACGGACTTTGTTTGGTGATTGTACGTTCGGTAAAAGGAAAAAGGGGGAACATCACTTTGACAGCTAAATCAACGGGTATGAAAAATTGTCAGGTAAATATTAAAAGTAATTAGTGACTAAGGAATTATTTTATTCAATAAATAACGACAACATGCATAGTAATGTACCATCAACAAATTGCACTGGGACAATTCAAAAAATGTCATTTCTTTTTTGTCTGATTTTCGTTTCTACTGTTCTTTTAGGACAAGAAAATTACGTTTCCAAAATTGGGGGAAAGGGATTCTTTAATCTTTCCTCTTCGGGTAAATCAACATCGATGTGGATTAGCGCAACAGAATTTCCTGGTGTGGTTCGCGCTGCAAAAGATCTTCAGGAAGATATTGCTAAAGTAACAGGTGCTAAACCTGTATTGCTAACAGGTAAATCTGAAGGACGTGAAGCCGTCATCATTGGAACAATTGGAAAAAGTGAATTGATTGATGAACTCATTAAGAATAAAAAAATCAATGTAACATCCATACAAGGTAAATGGGAAACATCGATTACACAGATTGTTGAGAAACCGATGAAAGGTGTTGATCGCGCATTGGTGATTGTTGGGAGCGACAAACGCGGAACGATCTATGGAATTTATGAACTCTCCAAACAAATCGGAGTTTCTCCCTGGCATTGGTGGGCTGATGTACCGGCTAAGAAAAGTACAAGTCTCTTTGTTTTGCCCGGGCAACATACCTTAGGTGAACCAGCGGTAAAGTATCGTGGAATTTTTCTGAACGATGAAGAGCCCGCGTTGGGGAGATGGGCTGTAGAAAAATATGGTGGGTTCAATCACGAATGTTACGAAACCATTTTTGAATTGATCTTACGAATGAAAGGTAATTACCTATGGCCAGCCATGTGGTGGGCCAGTTTCAATACCGATGATCCGTTGAATCAAAAACTAGCCGATGAATATGGAATCGTGATGAGCACTACACATCATGAACCGATGATGCGCGCTCATGCGGACTGGAAAGCATTCAAAGGATCGGCTGGTGAATGGAACTACGACAAGAACCAAGAAACGTTAAAGAAATTCTGGAGGGAAGGAATTGAACGCATGGGAAATTACGAAAGTATTATTTCTATGGGTATGCGTGGAGATGGGGACATGGCGATGGAAGAAGATACCAATATTTCGCTGCTGGAAAGAATTGTAAAAGATCAACGTGAGATAATCACTGATGTAACGAAGAAGCCATTGAATCAAACACCTCAACTGTGGGCACTCTACAAAGAGGTACAGGATTATTACGATAAAGGAATGCGTGCTCCTGATGATGTAACTTTATTATTGTGTGACGACAACTGGGGAAACAATCGTAAGCTTCCAAAGCTTGAGGATCCTAAGCGCAGTGGCGGTTATGGAATTTATTATCACTTCGATTATGTAGGTGGTCCTAGAAATTATAAATGGTTAAATACCAATCAGATTTCTCGCACGTGGGAGCAGATGCATCTTGCCTATGAATACGGTGCTGATCGCATCTGGATCGTAAATGTCGGAGATCTAAAGCCGATGGAATTCCCCATTGAATTTTTTCTTGATTACGCCTGGAATCCAAAACGCTGGACGGTAGATAACCTTGGTGACTACACCCGCATGTGGGCTGAAGAACAATTTGGAGGTGAGCACGCAGCTGAGATTGCAAATATCTTAACGAAGTACACAACCTATAATGCGAGAAGGAAGCATGAATTATTATCACCTGAAACTTATAGCCTTATCAATTATCGTGAGGCAGAAACGGTAACGAAGGACTATCAGCAACTTACCATTGAAGCAGAAAGAATTTATGCATTAATGCCTGCGGAGTATAAAGATGCTTACTATCAACTGGTCTTACATCCTACAAAAGCAAGTGCCAATCTGTATGCACTTTATTTTGCTGTTGCGAAAAACAGATTGTATGCCACGCAAGGTAGAGCGGAAACCAATTCGCTAGCCGAAGAAGCCAGACAACTCTTCAAGAAAGACTCTCTGCTTTCCCATTACTACAATACGGTAATGGCCAATGGAAAATGGAATCACATGATGGATCAGACGCATATCAGTTATACCTATTGGCAACAACCCGCAAAGGATGTTCTTCCTGAAGTAAAAACAATTACCTTACCAGTACCTGCTGAGATGGGAGTTGCTATTGAGGGTTTTGTACATTGGGAAACGCCAACTTCCAAAATCGGATCAAATGACAAAATCGAATTTCCTCTGCTACGCTATGATTGCTTCAATCAGCAAAGTCAATACA
>DAOOQW010000121.1:0-6923 GCA_035388945.1 Flavobacteriales bacterium | reverse complement strand
AACAGCGGGAATGTTTCCAGCCATGATAACACCCACAGCATGAAGTTTTTCTTGAGGAAATTGATCAGCATATTGATTCCACCAAGGACGAATATTTTCCTCCTTGAGCATAAAAGAAATGCCTAGAAGTGCATGTTTGGTGTTTTCGAATGTGAACCATCCATTGCTGTGATACATGCGGTCGGAAAGCTGTAAAAGCTGCTGCTGGCGTATGTTTAGTTCCGTTTCTGGAGCATGGAAAGTTTGATAAATCTCGGTGCCAAGTTGAATAAATGCTGAAATGCGTTGTTCGGATGTCATGTATGAATGCAATTATGCCTTAGTTTTGCGCTGCGAAAATAACCCTTAAATCTGACGTGAAATGGCGATCATGATTACTGATGAATGCATCAATTGTGGTGCATGTGAACCGGAGTGTCCAAATAATGCAATTTACGAAGGTGGAACCGAATGGCGTTTCTCCGACGGAACTTCCTTAAGCGGCGAAGTTAATGCTGCTAGCGGTGTATTTCAAGCAGGAGCCACACAAAAACCTGTACAAATGGATACTTACTACATTGTAAGTGATAAATGTACCGAATGTGTTGGTTTCCATGATGAACCACAATGTGCCGCTGTTTGTCCAGTTGATTGCTGTGTAGACGATCCTGACCATCGTGAAACACAAGAGCAATTGCTTGCAAAGAAGCAATACATGCATTTGTAGTATAAAATCCCTTCTTCCATTGGGAAGAGCAAGGAATTATTCATTCTAAACGAATAACATGACCATTCACCGCGAAGGCCATCGTATATTATTAACCTTGTTGATTGTACTTGCAATCATTAATGTTTCCTTGTTTTCCCTGTTTCCAGATGCCTGTTTGGCTCAGAAACTAACAGGTGTTGCATCTTTCATCATTTTTATCCTCGTACTTCAATTTTTTAGAAGTCCCAACCGCACTCAAAATCTGGGCGATGATTGGGTTCTTTGTCCAGCCGATGGGAAAATTGTTGCGATCGAAGAAGTGGATGAACCTGAGTACTACAAAGGGAAACGCAAGCAAGTTTCGGTTTTTATGTCGCCCTTAAATGTGCATGTGAATCGGTATTCGATTTCGGGTACGGTGACATATTTCAAGTATCACGAAGGATTGTATTTGGTTGCCTCGCACCCTAAATCGTCGACTGAGAATGAGCGAACAACGGTAGTAGTTGAGAATGGAAAGCGTTCTGTTTTGTTACGTCAAATTGCTGGTGCTGTAGCTCGTAGAATTGTTACCTATGCTCGAGTTGGTGATGAGGCTAAGCAGGGAGGTGAATTTGGATTCATCAAATTTGGTTCACGAGTAGATATTTTTATGCCTTTGGATGCGGAAGTTCAAGTAAAATTGGGTGAAGTAGTTAAAGGTGGTATCACAATAATTGCTAAATTTCCACGTTAAGTGAATAATTAAGCACACAGCTTTTGTACATTTGTTAAATACACATCTGAAAAATGAAAAAAATCCTCGCAATTCTTTGCCTTGCAGCTTTTACTAGCAGTGCTATTGCTGCTCCACTTGCTTCTGTTATGAATCAAGGAAATGTGGTTGTAGTGAAACTTGATAAAGACAAGGACAAAGACAAAAAGAAAAAAGGAGAGAAATCTTGCTGTTCTAAAGATGAGAAATCAGCTAAATCTTGTCACGAAGGTGAAGGATCTAAAACTGGATCTTCTAGTGCAACTGGTTCTGGTCACAATGGAGCAACTGAGAAAAAAGGTGCTTGCTGCTCAAAAGATGCTTCAAAATCTTGCGGTAAAGGCGCAAAATCAGCTGAACCAGCGAAATAATTTCGGTTTTATAATTTTATTAGATCCCGCTTCTGTATTCAGGAGCGGGATTTTTTAATTATAGATAATTAAGTAATTCTGGAAAACTAGCTACTTCTCTTACTTGTAGCGTATGTGTTAGATTCATGGTATTTACCAGAATTGCCTGCCAACCTGCTTTTTGTGCACCTACTATATCAATTTCGGGATCATCACCTATCATAATACTTTCATCGATAGATGCTCCTGTAAGTTGAAGTGAATAATCGAATATATCTCGATTTGGTTTTCGAGATTTAGCACCATCGCTGGTGATGACTTCGTTGAAGTATTTTCGAATTCCACAATTAATCAGCTTAAAATTCTGAACATCTTCAAAACCGTTGGTGATGATATGTAGACGATATTTTTGCGCTAAAACTTGGAGTGTTTCAGATGCGCCTGGCAAGAGCCTTTTCTTGGCAGGAGTAACTTCGAGGTAAGCATCCTCCATACGAATGGCCAATTCAGGATCGCTTAATCCCATGCGGCGAATGGTATTGAGGAATCGATTCTTACGCAAATAGTCTTTATCGATTTTGTTTGCAGTAAAAGCATCCCACAGCAAGGAGTTTTCGAAACGAAAGATTCGGGCAAATGTGTCTTTATCACCGGGAACAGTTCGTTCTAAAAACATCTCATGTAGATCGTCGAGAGTTTCGCGGCTATTGGTTTCGTAATCCCAAATGGTACGGTCGAGATCGAAAAATAAATCTTTAATCTCCATGTTAATTATTACGAAGTAAAGCTGGAAAATGCAGTATTGCCGAAAAGGTTAGCGACCATAGTTCAACTGATACTAATAAATACAAAAACACTTTTTTCCGATTGGGATATAATCTTCGGGCAAGTAATGTTCCTACTGGAATTGAAATGATGGTAGGCGTTATGAATGCTATACCAGCCAATCCATATTTGCGGATAACCTTTACGTAAAATCTGCTGCTTTTGGAGAAAATTTTACGCTTAACGTTTTTCTTAGGAGGGAAAAATCGAATTCGAAAAGCATCCCAAAAGCGAAATAGGTAATCGCTAAAAAACATGAATGCCGAAACGCCTGTTAATCCTGCTAAACTTCCAAAAAGAGTAAGTTCCAAGAATCCCAAATTGAAAGCAGCATAAGCAGCTGGTAAACCCACCACAAACTTGACGGTGCATAACAGAAAAAGTAGCACAAACTGAATGGCTGTTGTCATGGAATTTCCCGGTAGATGGAATGTTCTGCTTCAGTCATGAAAGACCTAAGCTTTATTCAAGAACTTAAATTTTGGTTCCGTATGCTAAATCACCCGCATCACCCAAACCTGGAACGATGTAGGATTTAACAGTAAGTTCATCATCTACTGCACCCATCCAAAAGGTTGTATTCTCAGGGAAATGACTTTTCACATAAGTCAAACCTTCCACACTAGCAATTAATCCAACCACATGAACATGGCGTGGTTTTCCTCGTTGAATTAAGGCTTTGTAGGCAAGTAACATCGACTGACCTGTAGCTAACATCGGATCACAAATGATTAGCACCTTATCGTTCAAATCGGGACTACTCATGTACTCGACTTTAATTTCGAAAGTATTGTCCTTATGATGTTTACGATAGGCCGAAACAAACGCGTTTCCTGCTTGATCGAAATAGTTGAGCATACCTTGATGAACAGGAAGTCCAGCACGCAAAATGGTAGCAATTACCGGCTGATCTTTTAAGACCGGCACATTTGCAATTCCGAGTGGAGTTGTTACTTCTTTCTCTGAATATTCAAGATGCTTGCTGATTTCGTAAGCGATAATTTCACCTAGCCGTTCGAGGTTCCGTCGAAAACGCATGCTATCTTTTTGGATGGTCTCATCGCGCAATTCGCTGATGAATACATTAACAAGGGAGTTTTCGTTACTAAGAATCCGCGACATTGCTCAGTGTTTAAACCAGCGCATATAAAATGGCAGGCGATTAAGTTTCAAATGTACATAGTTCGATTCAATGCTCCCAAAACTCTTGTAGAATCGTGCAAGACCTTCTTGGTCAGAGCCTTCGAAATCGAAAAGGTTGATTTTTTCAGGGGCATTCGTCAAATAGTGATGAATTAAAGCTGGTAGAGCACCAGATTCTTTGCCTTCTGGACTGTTACAAGAGAAAATAAATGTTGCTCTATCCTTCCATTCGGTTATAAATGCACCAGCAATTAAATCACCTTGGGCATTATATACACCAATTGATTGTCCGAATTGGCGTAGCATACAAGCATTATATAACTTATCCAACACATTGTAATTCTCAGTTTTCCAGTTCTCTAGCTCATGTTCTTTATGATCCTGGAAAAGCTTAATCATTTGACGGATTGAAGCATTACCAAAACGCACTTGGGCTTTTTCGGCTTTCTTGATATTGCGAACCGTATTTTCACTGTACGACTTGATCAAAAGTGATTTGTCCTCAGGCAGATTTAACAGATGGTTTAACCTCAATTTTACTTCGAAAATATCAGATGATGGAGCTAGATTTTCGGAATTTAATTGATATTCAACCAGCTTGATATTTGCGGCAATATGTTTTAAAAAGTGATCGGTTAGTTCTGGTGTAAATGGTCCTGGTCCAAATATTCCCAATTGTTGAATGAATAAAGGAGTTGGTAAATATTTCACACCAGCTTTTTGCTTGATGGGCAAAGGCATCAGCCAACTATAATCTTCCGAAACAAGTGCATCCCAATTATCGTTTGTAACAGCATCTAAATACCAAGTGCTAGCATATACTAATCCATTAGAACTATTTTTCATTGCCTGATCCCAAAGCACTTTATTTATTAGGGAATGAGGCAAAAATTTAAGGTTGGGTAGATTTTTCATTTGTTAGGCGAGAGCCTTCTCAATCATATCCTCATACACTTTCCGCCATCCTTTCCAGCGCTCATTTTCGGCAAAGGACTCATTGTGCCAGACGGATATAAACTCTCCTTTTACTTTTTTGATTTCGTCAATTAATGGATTAATAATATCGGCTGCGTCTTCCGGTTTTATGTTCATATAGTCACGCAATGTTCCATCCATGATCGCAAATGGATGTAATCTTAATGCAGTTTCTATTTCTAGGTCAAGATCGTAAAAAAAGTAAGGCGTACAAATACCTGCTCTAAAACCAGGCTGATCGGGATAGCCCATCGTATAATCGTCGGTAATATCACATTCGATAAGGCGTTGATAGGTATCAGGTAAACTCAATCTTAAGAAATGTTGACGGCTATTATGAATTTCCTGATGAAGAATATACGCTAAACGAGCAATTTCTTTCGGAAGCTTCTCAGGTTGATCGTTAGATGCATAGGAAGGATGGATACCTACATCTCCAAAATCACCCATGAACTTAATTAAGGATTGCATGTGTTTATTCTGATGTGGTACATTCTTGTCGAATGTGGCATAATCACCCAAAAGAATAAAAAACAAAGGATTTAACTTGTAACGTTGTATTAGCTCAATTTGATACTCGTAAGTATCGTATGGGTCGTGCTGAAGATGGAAAACAGATCGAAATCGCTCCCCAAATTCCTTTAGGTTCATTTTAAATAAATCCGACAACATTCCTCCACCTGCTCGTATAAAACCTTTATGTCGGAATGCCCAAGCATTATCAATATCAATTGTTGGTTTGAAGCTATAGTTACGATCCTTGATTGTTTGTTTCCCATAACGATCTTCGATCATTTGTAAAATCGCTAAAGCCCAAAGATTGACAACTGGTTTTTGAAGAAATCCGTGTAAATAAGCTAGACTTTGTTTGGACTCGAAACGACCGTGTTGATCACGAATATGAGGAAGATATTCCTCGTATCTACTCGTAAGAAAAAAGGATGCAGCAAAAGGATCAAATGGTAATGCAGAGTTGCGAACGGTTGGATAAAAGACTTTTGTTCCACCCCAAGTTAAAAATCCAGGTTCTTGGACTACTATACCGTTTTCGAAAAGTAATTCGGTAGCAAAAAAGAATATTTCATCCCGAACGGGTTTACTGCAATAGCTAATGGATGGACCTTTCCAATTTATGAAAATCGTTTTGTCAGAAGTTACCTCATAGGTCACCCCCAAAATCTCTTTAAAGATTAATTTAAAGGTGTATTTATTTCGGGCAGTAATCCGCGGAGTGTATATGAGTAACATGCTCTATCGACAAAGATTAAAGCTAAGTCAGAATAGTTTTACCTGCCGTTGTGCAAGCATAGAGCTGTTCGAGAATAAAATCAGCCGCTTTACCATCTCCAAAAACAGGTGGGAAGTTGAGTTCCGAACCATGATTTAGAAAATACGTGAAAGCTTCTCGAATACGAACAGGATCGGCATCACAAATACGGGCAGTTCCATTTTGAACTAATTCTACCCATTCGGTTTCGGGACGTAAAATGATGCAAGGCTTTTGAAAGAAGAACGCTTCCTTCTGAACTCCTCCCGAATCTGTAATAACCATTTTGGCACGCTGTTCTAGGACAATCATTTCTAGAAAAGAAGCTGGCTCGATAAGTTGCAGCCAACCGTTCTTCAATTTTTCTTGTAAGTCGGCATTTAATAATTCACCCAACATTTTACGCGTTCGCGGATGCAAAGGCAATAAAATTCGAATGCCAGCTTCTTCAGCTAATTCGAGTAAGGTGCCAAACAATGCATTCAAGCGTTCAGGCTCATCCGTATTGTTATTTCTGTGGATTGTAGCAAGAATAAACGGACGCGTATTTAGTTCCAAATCTGCAGCGATAGTAGTCTTTTCTGAAGCTACAGATGCGAAATATTGACTATTGTCGAACATCAAATCACCACATTGAAAAACTCCCGGATTATCGGCTGTGAAAGGTGGTTTATTCACTTTAAATCCTTCCAGTAGTAGGTTGTTAAAGCCAGTTGGAGTAGGAGAGAAGAGTAAAGTGGAAACATGATCACATACAATTCGATTCACCTCTTCGGGCATTTTCTTGTTGAAAGAGCGTAATCCAGCTTCGATATGTGCAATGGGGACATGAATCTTTGAACCAGCAATAGCAGCAGCTAAAGTCGAATTTGTATCACCATAAACAACCAACCAATCGGGTTTTTCTCGCAGGAGGATTTC
>DAOOQW010000120.1:0-6946 GCA_035388945.1 Flavobacteriales bacterium | reverse complement strand
TTTTTAAATTGATTGGATAAATGGGCAACGCTACTGTAGTGCATCTTCCAGGCGATTTCGGTGATATTTAATTCGTCATAAATGATGAGTTCTTTAATTCGCTCAATTTTATTTGAAATGATATATTGTTCAATTGTACTGCCTTGAACTTCCGAAAATAAATTGGCTAAATAGGTATAATCGTAATTTAATTTCTTGCTTAAATATTCCGAGAAATTAACTTTAATCCGCTCATCGGTATAGTGTATTAATTCAACAACCGAATTTTTGATTTTTTCAATTAATACCGATTTCTTATCATCCATCAATTCTAAACCCGATTTTAATAATCCGGCTTTTAATTGATTTCGAGTCTCTTTATCGAGGTCTTCCATGATCTCTACTTCACCTAAATCAACCAACACATAGTGCAAATCAAGTTTTTTCAACTCTTCTTTCACCATCATTTTACAGCGATTACTCACCATGTATTTTATGTAGAGTTTCAAATTAGTTTGATTTAACCTGTCAAAATTCAACCTTATTGCCCACCTGTTTCTTATGTGAAGTACCCAATGATTTGTATAATTCACACATTTTCAATTCTCTTCAAGATACCACGATTTATCACTGTTATTACATTTTGAATAGTTCTAAATCAGCTTATTTAGAACTTTTAACATACATTCAACCATTACAATTAAACATTCTAGGTGTTTTTTACCCGTATTTGTTCTTGTTCATCTCCATTTCACATACTTTTACTTTTCATCAAAATATCCTATGCATCGCATACTCCTTACACTATTATCGATTGCTGTTTCTGTTCCTGTATTTGCTCAAAAGAAATCAGCCGGAAAGACTGAAACCAAAACTGAATGGAATGTTAATACACCGCCCGGTCCTGCTAAAAGCGTTTCATTTGATCTCACCGAAGGAACTTGGATGAACCTAGATGTGAGCCCCGATGGGAAAACACTTGTATTTGATCTACTCGGTGACATTTATTCCATGCCTTCTTCCGGTGGCGCGGCAGTTTGCCTACGTTCGGGTTATGCCTATGAAGTGCAACCTCGATTTAGTCCTGATGGTAGCCGCATATCGTTTACGAGTGATGCAGGTGGTGCAGATAATATTTGGGTGATGAATGCCGACGGTTCTAATCCCAAACAAATCACCAAAGAAGATTTTCGCTTACTCAACAATGCCGTATGGACGCGTGATGGAAATTACCTCATTGCACGTAAACACTTCACCAGCACCCGTTCGGCAGGAGCAGGGGAGTTGTGGATGTATCACATCAGCGGTGGTAGTGGAATGCAACTCACCACTAAAAAGAACGACCAACAAGACCTAGGTGAACCATTCGTTTCGAATGATGATCGATATGTGTACTACAGCGAAGACGTTTATCCAGGTGGTTATTTTCAATACAACAAAGATCCCAACTCACAGATTTACGTCATCAAACGACTTGATCGGATAACAGGAAGTAACGATATCGTGGTACGTGGACCAGGTGGTGCTGTTCGTCCAACTTTATCCCACGATGGTAAACACTTAGCATTTGTTCGACGCGTAAGGGAGAAAACAGTTTTGTTCGTTCGCGATCTAGCAAGCGGTATCGAATCCCCGATTTATTCCGATTTGAGTAAAGATCAACAAGAAGCTTGGGCGATTTTTGGAGTGTACACAAACTTCAATTGGTCGCCCAATGATCAGTTTATCTACATCTGGGCGAAAGGACATATTCAGAAAATTGGTGTTAAAAGTGGTGAAGTAGCGCAAGTGCCTTTTAAACTAACCAGCAATCATAAAATTACCGACGCGCTTCATTTTCAGCAGCAAGCAGCACCCGATTCATTTGATGTGAAAACAATCCGTCAGGCAATTCTTTCTCCTGATGGAAAATACATCGTCTTTAACGCGGTTGGATATTTATGGATGAAGGATTTACCGGCCGGAAAACCTCGTCGTTTGACAAACACGAGCCATTTCGAATTTGAGCCAGCCTTCTCATCAAACGGTGAAAAACTAGCTTGGGTAACTTGGAGCGATACCGCCATGGGAGCAATCATCGAAATGGATTTGAAAACGGGCGCCTTACAAAAACTCAACAAGGAAAAAGGGATTTATCGCACACCTAACTATTCGCCCGATGGAAAACAATTGGTTTATCAAAAGGAAGAAGGTAACGATCATCAAGGGTTTGCTTGGTGCAATGAACCCGGAATTTATTTGATGAATGCTCAGAATGGCTCAAGCAAACGTATACTCACGGATGGAGAAAGTCCTCGTTTTAGTGCCGATGGACAACGCATTTTCTATCAAACAGGTGGTTACTTATTTGGTTCTTTAGAAAAGGCGTTTCGAAGTGTTGATTTGACGGGAAATGATGAACGAACGCATTATAAATCAACTTATGCAAATCAATACATTCCTAGTCCGGATAATAAATGGTTGGCATTTACAGAATTGTTTAAAGTATATCTCACACCGCTGATTTCAACTGGAAAAGCACTCGATTTAAGTAATGGAACAACAGCCTATCCGGTTAAATTAGTTTCTCAAGAGGCAGGAATTAATCTGCATTGGAATAAACAAAGTTCATCACTGAATTGGACCTTGGGTGATCAATATTACAGTACCGATGTAAAACCTTGGATCGATTTAAAAGAAGGTGCTACAGCTCCTAAACCTGTTAGTAAAGGTTTGTCTATCGGCTTACGTTTAGCACATCAAAAGCCAAGTGAAAAAGTTGCTTATACGCATGCACGCATAGTTACCATGAAAGATAGTTTGGTGATTGAAGATGGAACCATCATCACCGAAGGCAATCGGATCACTCAAATGGGGAAATCGGCCGATATACAACCAGCTTCTGATGTGAAAATTGTAGAATGTGATGGCAAGACTATTATTCCGGGTTTGATAGATGTACATGCGCATTTAGGAACTTTCCGTTATGGCTTAAGTCCACAGCAACAATGGTCCTATTTTGCCAATCTTGCCTTTGGAGTTACTACTACACACGATCCTTCGAGCAATACCGAAATGGTGTTTTCGCAAAGCGAGATGGTGAAGGCAGGTACAATGACAGGTCCACGTATTTTCTCTACAGGTATCATTTTATACGGGGCTGATGGAGATTTTAGAGCGCAGATTAACAATTTGGAAGATGCTCAGTTTGCTCTCAAACGTACGAAGGCATTTGGAGCTTTTAGTGTGAAGAGCTACAACCAACCGCGTCGTAATCAGCGTCAGCAAGTTATTACAGGTGCTCGTGAATTAGGAATGGAAGTCGTTCCTGAAGGTGGATCACATTTCTTTCATAATATGAGTATGATACTCGATGGACATACCGGTATTGAGCATAACATTCCAGTTGCAGATATATATGATGATGTGGTGAAGCTATGGAGCAATTCTAAAACGGGATACACACCAACATTGATTGTGAGTTATGGAGCGGTGAATGGAGAGTACTATTTCTATGAGAAAGACAAAGTGTGGGAAAATGCCCGACTGTTAAATTTCACTCCTCGTGCGTTGATTGATTCACGTGCTCGATATCGTACAGCAGTTCCAGATGAAGAATACGACAATGGTCATATACAAGTAGCGCGTTCGTGTAAAAAGTTAGCTGATGCAGGTGTTAAAGTAAACCTTGGTGCACACGGACAAATTCAAGGAGTTGGAGCACATTGGGAATTAAAGATGTTAGCTTCAGGCGGAATGTCCAATTATCAAGCGTTGAAGTGTGCTACCGTGAATGGAGCTTATTATATCGGGATGGAGAAAGACCTCGGCACACTGGAAGTTGGGAAACTAGCTGATTTTGTAGTGCTTGATTCTAATCCTTTAGACGATATCAATAATATCGGCAGTATTCGATACACAGTTGCTAATGGGAATGCATTTGATGCCATGACTATGCAATCGATTCACAATATGCAAGCACGTCGTTTACCTTTCTATTTCGAAAACATGTATGGTAATAATGATTTTAAATGGCACGATGAAACGCATGGTTTCCATAATCACATGTGTGGTTGTAGAAAGTAGCCGTTAATACCTATTTCAATCTAACAGTTGACTAAGGCGATTTAGGCAATATTTTTTGTAAGATTATATACTCAAACTTTGAAAAAATGCGCTTCGTTGGAGCGCATTTTTTTATAACCCATGTATCAAAATCTTACATCAAATCATGTAAATGACAGTAAATCAATTAATTAAATATCGTAGTTATTAACACTATCTGGTTCATTCCTTTCTGTAACTCGACTGATTAACAGCTTCTTGCTACATCTATCTTCGGAATATGATAAGGTTGTTCGGTTTACTTAGTTGTCTGCTTGCCTTGTTTCTGCTGCCATTGAACCTAAGGTTGCTTTCGGATGCTGTGGGCATGAGTTCAAATAGTTCTCTTTCGGGATCATGTTCTGGAAGTTGGATTTTGTTTGCGCTTTTGTCGCTAACTACTTTACTATCTGCATTTGCAGGTATTAAAGTTATCCGGAAAGCTTAGTTCTAGTTTCAGCCTGAAGGAAAAGTAGTTCTGGATAAGTCTGGTTGTGCTTATTCACCAGAGTACTTTTCCTTCATCAAGGATTTATTTCTAGGCATAATTATTGCCAAGCCAGCCCGCCATTTTAAGGTGATGCTTCTATGAAACCTATTCGGTTTTAAAAAGTATACATTTGCACCATGAATTTCAGGTTGTTTCGTACAAGTCTGCTTCTAACATTACTCTTCCTTCTTCGCTTTGGACTTATTCAAGCGGAAGGATACTTGTCTCCTCAAATTAATAGAGGATTTGCCGTTCAAGCTTCACATCCTGTTCAACAAGATGTTGTTTGCTTACCCATCGAAATTACCGAAGACAATGAAATAAATGAAGCACGTAAGCGACTTATATCGTTTGCACAAGCTGTCATTATTCACTTTGAACTTTATTATTCCTTAACGGTTGATGCCGTTACATACAACGACTGTTCTTCCATTCCCCTTACCGACAATCCTCGTTGGTTGAAGAATTGCGTTTTTAGAATTTGAAATTGGGTACTGATTCAAATCAGTTTTTCTGTTAGCCGAATGAATGCTTTCTGTGTGTCATTACACAGTTCAGCCATGTGCTGATTCTTAATTCATTTCACGGCCTTACAAACTTTTAGCAGCATTTCGTCTATGGCGATTCTCTGCATTTTAATTCATTCCCTTTTGGGATAAAGTTAAAGTACCCATGAATTCAACTTCTTTAAAATCCTCAAATTCTATCCTACAATCACTTAAGCAATACTGGAAATCAGACTTGCTTTCGGGATTTCTCGTCTCGTTGATTGCACTTCCACTTTGCTTAGGCATTGCTGGTGCATCAAACTTTCCACCTATTATGGGTGTGCTTACCGCCATAGTTGGTGGTTTAGTTGTCTCTTTTTTCGCTGGTTCTGAATTAACTATTAAAGGTCCGGCTGCTGGTTTAATTGTTATTTGTGCTGGTGCAGTTGAAGAACTTGGGAAAGGCAACTTAGAAACCGGTTGGCATCTTACTCTTGCTGTAGTAGTAGTTGCTGGTATTCTTCAAGTTGTTCTAGGTAAACTCAAGGTTGCTTCACTTGCCGACTTCTTTCCATTATCGGCTGTTCATGGTATGTTAGCTGCTATTGGGATTATCATCATGTCGAAACAGCTGCATCTTGCTGTTGGAATTTTACCTGCAGAACTAAAAGGTAAAGAACCACTTGAATTGCTCATGATGGTTCCACATAGCTTGATGAATATGGAATGGCATATTGCAGCTATTGGTGGTGTTAGCTTACTCATACTATTTGGTTGGAAATACATTGGAAAAGGCTTCCTTGCGAAAGTTCCTCCTGCTCTGGTTGTACTTATCGTTGCCGTGATAATGGGGCAGTTTTTCCATCTATACGATCCAATTTATCAAGCTCGTAAACCTTTGGTAAATCCCGGTGATTTCAACATTAATCTAAATGTCGATTTTGCTGCTCTCACTAATCTGGAATTGCTACCAATTTTCCTTAAGTACTTATTGATGTTCACTTTGATTGGTTCTTTGGAATCCTTACTCACTGGTCGGGCAATCGATTTATTAGATCCGCATAAAAAGAAATCAGATTTAAGTAAGGATCTAAGTGCTGTGGGAATTGGAAATATCGTTTCCGGACTTTTAGGTGGATTGCCAATGATTTCAGAAGTAGCACGTAGTTCGGCGAATATTAGCAATGGCGGACGAAGTCGTTGGGCTAATTTCTTCCATGGTAGCTTTCTTTTATTGTTCGTAGTAGCATTGGTTCCATTCATCAAACTGGTACCTGTTTCTGCATTAGCAGCAATGCTCATATTTGTTGGATTCCGCTTGGCTTCACCCAAAGAATTCGAACATGTGTTTCACGTAGGAAAAGAACAGTTGATTATTTTCTTGTGTACCATCATTGCAACACTTCTAACTGATTTGCTAATAGGTATTGCAATAGGAATCATGGTGAAATTTATCATTCACTCAATAAATGGTGTTCCGGCCTCTAGTTTCTTCAAACCATTCCTCACTATGCATGTGGATGAAGAAAATGAAATCTATACCATCGAAGTTCAGAAATCGGCCATTTTTAGCAATTTCCTCGGGTTCAAAAAACAGCTTGAACGCATCCCTGCTGGAAAACACATCATCATTGATTTTGAACAAACTCGATTGGTCGACCACAGTGTGATGGAAAACCTGCACAACTTTGAAAATGCATACCTACGTACTGGTGGAACCTTCATCATTACCGGTTTAGATGGACATACGCCATTATCGAAACATTCGCTCGCCTCTCGTAAGAAAGCCGCATTTAAACCCGTAACGCAGAAGTAATTATGAAAAAGTTTCTTTTTCTACTGTCTGCTTTAGTGTGGACAAGTATCAGTATTGCTCAAATGGATCCAACTTATGGACAGGGCGGTA
>DAOOQW010000119.1:0-6963 GCA_035388945.1 Flavobacteriales bacterium | reverse complement strand
ATTCGCAATACGCTTTAGCAGCATACCAGGATACATTCGTAACCGGGCTTTGCTGATTCATGCTAATTCCCAGAGTAGTGTCATTTTGCCAATGCATTAGATAGTTGTCGTCTGCAAATATTTTTTTTATCTGAGATTTACCCCAACGCCTGTTTTTCTTAACGAACGCTGCAAAGTTCTCATTGGTCACCGGATAAACGTCCATTAAAAGATCATTAACGTGTACGCGTATGGAATCGCGACCATATAATGGAATGTATTCACCACCTAAAATAGTGACCATTTCCGTAGTTGCTTCGAAAGGTAAATCTTTCGAAGCAACTACAGTTTGCCTGGCCTGTTTCTGATTGATGTTGTTTTCCTGTGTAGAATTCAATTCCGAACAAGAGAACACCAGAAATATTCCGCAAAGGATGAATACACTAAAAGATGAATACACTTTTCAAGTGATTACGATTTCTATTTTATCTTTTTCCGAACGGATGTCACCATGGCTTCCGTAACATCTTTTTTACTATTGCCCCATGAGTTGTAAACATAGGTAAGGACATTGGCAACCTCTTCGTCAGTGAGCGTTTGAGCAGTCATCACACTGTTAAATTTTTGTCCATTCACCGTTAGCTCTCCCGTTTTTCCTTTCAATACGATTTCAATGGCTCGGTTGACTTCTGCATTTAAGTAATCCGATTTCGCCAAAGGAGGGAATGCGTTGGGCAAACCTTCACCGGCTGGCTGATGACAGGCAAAGCAGGTTTTACTGTAGATGGATTTTCCTTCAGCAATTCGTTCAGCGAGGGAGACTGCCTTGGCCTGAGGTTTAGCATTCTCATCGGTCGGCATAGATTGGATTGTGCCTCCTTCCGGATGATAAACGTTATCGGCTTTTGTACCTGAATAAATGGTTTTATTTTCTTCACCACTAACTTTCAACATTCCCAATGTACCCTTGTTAAACGTACGGAATATCGAGTGATCAACCAGAATGTAAGTGCCCGGAACATCGACCTTAAAATCGACAATGGTTGCTCCTCCTGATGGGACTAATGTAGTTTGAACATTTTTATTAATCGATGAGCCTCCTTCTATGTGGACGTTGTCGAATATTTCGCCAATAACATGAAAGGAAGACACTAGATTAGGACCACCGTTGCCAACGAACAGGCGTACTCGTTCCCCTACATTGGCAGTGATTGCATTGTCATCGGTCAGGGCTCCAACTTTACCATTAAATACGACATAGTCTGCGTCCTCTTTTATCGCCTTTGCCATATCGAAAGGCTGAAGACCCTTATCTCCATTGGCTCCCTTTGTATAAAAATCACCTTGCATGATGTAGTATTCTTTATCGACAGGGGGAAGACCGCCCGCAGGTTCCACCAGGATAAGACCGTACATACCATTGGCGATGTGCATTCCAACGGGCGCGGTAGCGCAGTGATAAACGTACAATCCCTCGTTAATTACTTTGAAGGAAAATACCACTTCATGTCCGGGAGCAACAAAAGATGAAGCAGCTCCACCACCCGGTCCCGTAACGGCATGTAAATCGATGTTGTGTGGCAATTTGTTGTCGGGATGATTCTTTAAATGAAATTCAACCTCATCACCAATGCGCGTACGGATAAAACTTCCAGGAACAGAGCCACCGAAAGTCCAATAGATATATTTCACCCCGTCCGCCATTTCACCTTCTTTTTCAATAATCTCCATGTTTACCGTAAGCTTCATGGGCGCTCTGTTTCCAACCGGCTTGGGCACAAAAGGAGGGGCGGTTAATTCGGCTTCCGCAGAGTTTGTCGCTTGCATCTTCGCAGGATCTTCTCCAATTTTTGCGTCATTAGTTTTGGTGCCACAACTTGACAATGTTAAAACGATGGCAAGGGTAATAGATATTCCTCCAGTGAGAAACATCTGTTTTCGTGATTTAGGTAGCATTATTTCTTTTTGTTTTGTTTAAGTATTTTATCTACACGTTATTTTATCGGTCATTTTAGTGAGATGCGTTTCTTCTTTAAGGATGATGAAAATTCCTGTATGGATGTTTTAAGCATGAGCCTGTATTGGCTTTCTTTTATTTTAACATACTGATTGTGCAAAGGGCAGGGGTTCTGCGATGAACAGGTTGGTAATCCCAACACGCACCGATTAAACACATCGCCATCAATCACGGCTACAATTTCGCTAAGGTTTACACTTCTTCCTTTCGGAATTGAAAACCCACCCTTTGCCCCAATAGTTGAAATCAGGAATTTGTTTTTTCTTAATTGCTGGAGAATTTTTGATGTATAAGCAACGGGCGAATCGATAGCTTCAGCTATTTCCGCTAAACTGATTTTTCTCTCCATGTTGTTGCAGGACTCAACAAGAATCATCGCCTTAATGGCATATTCACATGCCTTACTGAACATCCGCTATTCTTTGTCTACAAGATTATGTAAAAGTATTTTAATTCGGACGTTATTATCCAAATTATATTGTTGAGTAAATTTTATGGATTTCAGAAATGAAGGATCAACGAAACATGATGCCTTCTTAACCTTCATCCCTGTTAAAGTTCAGGAATGGGTTTAACTAGAACGTACTAATGGGAAAGTAATCGGATTAATACCGAAGCTAACTGTATGTATTTCAGCCACTCAGCGATAGTTATCTTTTATCTCGGATAAAATTGTCCGAGATAAAAGAATTACGTATCTTGCATGCAAATACAGAGGCAGTATGTTTTCAAAAGCGTGCGAATATGGAATAAAGGCCACCAGCTACATTGCTGTTCAGTCTTTGGATGGTCATCGCGTGAGCTTGAAAGACATTGCAATGTCAATCGATTCACCGGTGGCGTTTACAGCCAAGATTCTACAGCAACTATCTAAATGTGATATCATACACTCTACTCTTGGTGCAACTGGGGGATTTGAAATTGAACGTAACCGAATGGAGAAAATTAAACTCAGTCAGATTGTTTCGGCAATTGATGGCGATGAAATTTATAAGGGATGTGGTTTGGGCTTGAAAGAATGCAACGCGAAGAAACCATGCCCCGTTCACGACAAGTTTAAAGTAATTCGCGATGAGCTCAAGGTTATGCTGGAAGGCACGACTGTACATGAACTTGCTTTAGGTTTAAAAGACGGGCTGACTTTTTTGAAGCGATAATTCATGGAGACAGCGATACCACAACGGTTAAAACTATTCAGGAAATGAAAACAACGGGCACACCACAAATGACAATTCTCCGTTCGGGTAAGTCATTTAAAGTATTACAAGTAACGGGAAGCGAAGGGATGAGCATGCCAGACCATTTCAGTACCAAAGAAGCAGTGCTCATGATTCAAATCGGATCGGCAACCCTGAAAATAAAAGGAGAGGAACATCTGCTGACAAAACATCATTCCTTCATTATACCGGCAGCGGAACATCATACACTGGTCTTAAAGGAGAATTTCCAGGCCATTGTCATTATGGAAGTCGATTCGGAAATTAAGTTTGTTAATTCATAAACGAAAAAAAATGGAAATAAATCAAAGTCAAATCATCGGAGAGTTGGTAGCACAGGACTACCGCACAGCATCAGTATTCAAGAAATATGGAATAGACTTCTGTTGCCAGGGTAATAGAACGATTCAGGATGCATGTGAGAAGAAAAGTGTGGATTCGAAAGTGGTGCTAAGCGATTTAGAGAAAGCCACACAGGCACAAAGTGAGAGTGCTACGGATTATAAATCGTGGCCCATTGATTTGTTGGCGGATTATATTGAGAAAAAACACCACCGCTATGTTGAAGCGAAGACATTGGAAATAAAACCGTATTTAGATAAAATCTGCAAAGTGCATGGTGAACGTCACCCTGAGTTATTGGAGATACAAAAACAGTTTAATGCTTCTGCGGGGGAATTAGCGGCCCACATGAAAAAAGAAGAGTTTATTTTATTTCCCTTTGTGCGGAAAATGGCGAAGGCAAAACATGAAGGCTTAAACGTAGATGCTCCTCATTTTGGTACGGTCCAAAACCCGGTACAATTGATGATGAGTGAACACAGCACAGAAGGAGACCGCTTCAGAAACATTGAAGGATTAAGTAATAACTATACTCCTCCGAGTGATGGCTGCAGCACCTACAGGGTTACGTATGCTCTGCTTAAAGAATTTGAACAGGATTTACACCTCCATATTCATTTGGAGAATAACATTCTATTCCCAAAAGCGATTGAATTGGAAAAAGAACTGACGAATAAAAAGTAATGTATAGTTGAGTCAGCGCGCGAAGCAATGATCGTAAACTTGCGGCACCATGAATACGCCAATTAAACGTCATGCATCTCTTAAGCCCCTCAGCCACGACCATCATCACGGCTTGCTGCTTTGTTGGAAAATCAGGACGGGGTACAGAAAGAATGTTGAAATCAATCGCATAAAATTGTATGCGGACTGGTTTTATAAAAATCATTTGCTTCCGCACTTCGAAATAGAAGAAAAATACGTATTTCCTATTTTGGGGAATGAGCACGAGCTAGTGAAGAGGGCACTTTCGGAACATCGAAAGTTGAGAAGACTGTTTGAAGACTTTGAACAAGTAAGTAAAACCCTTGGCATGATCGAAGAGAAATTGGAAGCGCATATACGATTTGAAGAGAGGTTTCTATTCAACGAGATTCAAAACACAGCGCCACCAAAGGTGCTGGAAGAAATGATGGCAATACATTCGGGGTTGAATTCAGGTACGCGTTCTGTTGAAGAATGGGAAGATGAATTCTGGAAATAACGTCAATGAATGTGGGGCGGAAGTTTGATATTGGCATTACTGTATTTCTGAAAGGGGAGAAGCACGCCATCGCAACTTACCAGGGCGAGTATCGAAATCTAATGGCCTTGCTATATGACAAATTCTTTGTAGAAGATTTTGGGGAATGCAAAGGCATTGGACGATGTGGAACATGTCATGTTCATATTTTAGGTGGTAAAAAGGAATGGCTAAAAAGGGAAGGTAACGAGCCAGCCACATTAAGCAAAATGGATTTAGTGGGCCCCAATAGCCGATTGGCCTGCCAGATAATGATTGATGAAAAACTGGATGGTTTGCGGATTGAGGTAGTTTAGCGCAGCGTGTACATATAATATAGAGTGTGGGTTTGTGGTGTTCAATATGTCACAGAAATACACACTAACCCAAATATGATTTTAAGGTCTTGCTTCTGGAGGTATTTCTAAGCCTTCGGATTCCATTCTCTTTTACCTGACGAACGCGCTCCCGGGTAAGCTGAAACATTTCTCCAATCTCTTCGAGTGACTTGGGATGTTCTCCATTCAGTCCAAAGTAAAGCGAGATTACTTCTGCTTCCCTTTTTGTTAATGTTGTGAGGGATCGTTGTATTTCGGTTCGCAAAGAATCGCCCATCAATCCTGAGTCAGGTGTTTCTTCATCCTTATTTTCTAATATATCAAGCAATCCATTTTCCTCTCCTTGAACAAATGGAGCATGCACGGAAACCTGACGAGATCCCGTTCTAAACGTATGCGCCACTTCTTCGGGAGTGGTGTCTAATGCCTCGGCAAGTTCTTCTGAAGAAGGTTCACGTTGAAAGGTTTGCTCCAGTTGTGAGAAAGTTCTGTTCAATTTTGAAAGTGAACCCACACGATTCAAAGGAATTCGTACCACCCTGGATTGATCTGCCAGAGCTTGCATGATGCATTGACGTATCCACCATACCGCGTATGAAATAAATTTAAACCCTCGGGTTTCATCAAATCGCATGGCTGCTTTGATCAATCCCACGTTTCCCTCGTTAATCAAGTCACCTAAGGTTAGTCCATGATTTTGATATTGCTTGGCAACTGAAACGACAAATCGAAGATTCGCCTTCACCATTTTCTCAAGCGCGGCCTGATCACCTGATTTTATTCTCTTTGTCAGCGCAACTTCCGTCTCAGCAGTAATCAAATCCATCCTGCCAATCTCCTGTAAATACTTGTCCAGTGATTGCGTTTCACGATTGGTAATCTGTTTGACGATTTTTAATTGTCTCATCCGGGTGGTAATAAGTAGAATTTATGGTTGTTCGGGGTTTTGATATTTCACTGAAATTGATCAGGAAGAATTTGGAGGGGGATGCATCGCTCAGGGTTACGGTAGTTTTGGTGAGGGTTAAAAGTGATGAGGTCGTATTTCTTGTAAGCAAGGATTAGAATTGCAGAATTTTAGATTGCTCACGGTAGAGTTCTTCAGCAACTCTCTCGTCCCGAATGGGATACGTCCCACCTAAATACTTGGTTATTTTACCAAGGTTTCCATAAACCGGCATAATGGTCGTGCGTACCCAATAGTGAGATTCATCTTTAGCCTTGTTTTTTAGTATGCCTCGAAAAACTTTTCCTTGCTCAATCTCTTTCCACATGTGCATGAATAATTTTTCCGGCATATCCTTGTGTCGAATAATACTGTGCGATTTACCAACAAGTTCGCGCCATTCGTATTGAGATATTTCACAAAAACTCTCGTTGACGAATAGGATCTCGCCTTTTGCATCCGTTTCTGAAAGCATAGTAGAGTTTATACAGAATCTCGGATCTTTCTTCATGATCAGGATGAAACCCAGAATGCGTTATGGGGGATACGGTTAAAATAATTTGTGTAGTCGCAATCAAATGGCCAATGGCAGCGTAATCCTAATCTTATTCTTATAAAAGAGGTGTGACCTTAATCAGGTTACGATATGATTTCTATCAGCCTCACGATTTTGCGAGCGGGCTACTTTTGATGTTTGCCAAACTGAAAAAACAAACCCGTATTGGCAACGCTCTCATCACTCTCCAATCCAAATTGACCTATGAAGGAATTATTTAAGCCTGTAGTTTTTGTTTGTGCCGGATCAGGTAGTTGTGCCGAAGATAAGCCAGCACAGCGCATGGCAAATGAACTTGTGCAAAGAGGAATAGCGGAAATGGGCGATATAGCATCCATGATTTTAG
>DAOOQW010000118.1:0-7002 GCA_035388945.1 Flavobacteriales bacterium | reverse complement strand
CAAAGTTCGGACGCATTAAGGACGCATAAAGGAACAGCATTATCAAATCAGTTTACCAATTTATTTCTCGATGCTAATTTTCCTAGAAAGAACTGGGCATCAAAGGCAGGATTGAAAAACGGATTTACCGTTCCTGTTAATACAGGTGGTCGTACGGTTGCCTTGATGACTTTCTTCTCCGAAGGTATTGATATGAATGCCGAATCGGAGATTATTCACTTAGTTCGAATGCTGGCAAATCATGTGGGCGTTCATATTGAGAGTAGTCGATTATCATACGATTTCAATCAGGTATTTGAGTTAGTTCCAGATTTTTTGTGTGTATTGGATAGTTCTGGAAGATTTTTCCGAGCCAATAAACATCTGCGGCAAACCATTGGTATGACTGCAGAAGAGTTGACCAAGCATTCTTTTTTTGATTTTATTGATGAGACTTATTTAGATACGGCACTTGATTTTTTTCATCGCCTAAAATCGGAGTTGCTAATACGGTTTGAGATTGCATTTATATCGGGTGTGAACCGACTTTTACTCGAGTGGTCTTTATCGTATAATCCGGAAGAAGGCGTTATTTATGGAGCAGCGAAAGATGTTACGCTTCGTGTGAAATATGATGAAGAGTTGCGTTTGAATAACGAGCGCTTTCAGCTGATTTCAAGAGCCACGAATGATGTGATTTATGAATGGGACATCAAGCACAACTATATCGAGTGGGGTGAAAATTTCAAGCGTTTATTTGGTCACTCAGAAGTATCCAAATACAATACGTATGAAGGCTGGGGAACATTTTTGCATCCAGGAGATATTGAACGGGTGAATAATAATTTACAAGCTGCTTTATACCATAAATCTTCCTTTTTATGGAGTGATGAATATCGTTATCAAACAGCTGATGGTAGTTATAAATTCATATTAGATAGGGGAACTTTCATTCGAAATGAAAAAGGTGAAGCTTTAAAGATGATAGGAGCGATGCAAGATATTACCGCTCTGAAGGAAAGTGAAGAAACCTTGATTCGGTTGAATGACGCGCTACAATCTAGAGCTCGTCAGTTACAAGGTTTTAATAAAGAATTAGAGCAGTTTGCATACATCGTGTCTCACGATTTGCAAGAGCCATTGCGGATGATTTCGAGCTTTATGCAATTATTGCTTTCGAGCAACGATATTGAGAAAAACGAGAAATCGGAGCAGTATATCAATTTTGCTATCGATGGAGCTGTTAGGATGAAACGACTCATCCAAGATTTGCTTACGTATTCAAGAATTGGTACAACAGAAGAAGACTTTGTTGAGGTAAATACAACCGAAGTTTTACATGAGACTTTGCTCGTTTATCAGCAAGTAATTCAAGATAAAAATGCGGAGATAATTGCTGAACCTTTACCCGTAATTCGGGGAATAGCTTCGTTAATTGGACAGATTTTCGACAATTTACTATCGAATGCTTTGAAGTATTCTGATAAGACTCGTCCGATTATCCATATATCAGCCAGCACTACTGATACGCATCATGTTTTTTGTTTCCGGGATAATGGAATTGGGATCGATCCTCGGCATTTTGATACGATCTATTTACCATTTAAACGTTTACACAATAGGAACGAATATTCAGGTACTGGAATTGGCTTAGCTGTGTGTAAAAAAATTGCCGAAAAACATACTGGTCAGATTTGGGTTGAAAGTAAACCTGGTGATGGAAGTGCCTTTTATTTTAGCGTGATGCGCTAATTGAATTATTCAACAATTAAGCGTAAACGTTCTTCTCTTAAAGGTTTGGATATAAAATCTTTTACCTGTTTGTATTCATGTGCTTTCTGTTGATCGCGTGGATCGATAGAAGATGTTAGCATATATACATTTACAGATACATTGAGTTTTTGAAGTTCTTCCAAAAATTCCCATCCATTCATGCGCGGCATGTTGATGTCCAAGAAAATTGCATCAGGTTTTTGGTTGGGTGTTTTTTGCAAAATCTCTAATGCTTCTTCAGCATCTAAAAATGTCTTGCAACCTGTATTTGGGAAATGTTTGTTAATCAAACGTTCACTCAACATATTATTGATATCGTCATCATCAATAAACCAAATATTCTGAATAGATGTAAGTTGAGGTTGTCGAGCTTGTTGATTAGAAAATGAGATGGCTTCATTCATTTCTTTGATTACATCATCAATCTGCTGTGCCGAACTTCTAATTTTTCGGATAAGTGTTTCATCTTCTTTGGTTTTGAGTGATTTTTCATCAATCATGTTCGATAAACCAATGATGTTGGCAACGGGTAAGCGAAGATTGTGTGATGTTATATAGGCAAACTTTTCTAGTCGTTGCAGGTATTCGTTTAGTTTAGCTTCATCGGCTTTATTTTTAGATATATCCAAGAATAATCCAATTACGCGTGTCGGTTTTCCATCTGCATCACGCTCATAGGTTTTGCCTTTATCCATGATCCATTTGTAAATTCCCGATGTTGTTCGCATCCTTACCTCGCTCCTAAATCCATCTACAACACCTTCAAGCAAATTTTTTCTTACTTGAACAACTTCAGCTAAATCATCCGGATGAATTATCTGAGACCAATCTTTCAAATTATGGCTCGCATCATTAACTTCCATTCCTAGCATTGCTCGACAAGAAGCAGATAGATATAAATGATCATGCACTACATCATAATCCCAAACACCATATTGATTTCCTTCGATTGCAAAATGTAAACGTTCCTCACTTAATCTTAAATCACGTTCTGATTTTTTGGATTCAGTAATTTCCATTCCATATATAGCAGCTCCTGTTATTTCATCGCCAATTCGAATCGGATTAAAACTTACTTCGAAAAATCGATTATTTAACTCAAGTTCCAAATCGAATTGTTCACCTTTAAAAGCTCTATTATATTGAATTTTCCAGAATTCTTGAACTTCAGGAAAAGCATTAAGAGCTTGTATAATATTAGCACCTCGATTTATTTTGCTATTATAAAACAACTCAAAATCCCCGCACATTCTGCAGTTGCAGGTTGTTAAGTTGTATTCTAAATCAACCGACCAAATACTAATCGAATGGAAATTGTTTATTAATGACTCTAAATTACTATTTGCTTGTTGGATTCGCGAGGTTAGTTGGTATTGAGATGTAACATCTCGACCTATTCCTTGAACTTCATCAGTTAAGCCAGTATTATTTTCTATTCCTACAAGCTCCCATTCGTGCATTTTACTTTCACCTTTTGCATTTTTAAGTTGAAGTAATAGCATTTGAGGAACACCCGGTTGGCTAAAACATTTATCTAATGTTTTTTGTAATAAATCGCGTTGATCCGAATGCAAAAATGGAGATTCCCAAATGCTATTGGAACACATATTCTCGAGTCCAAAATACTTTCGGAAACTTAAGTTACTGTATATAACTCGACCGCTCTTATCCATTCTAATTAATAGAGAATTCTGAGCGTCAATTAAAGAACGCATGCGATTGCGATCTAAAATAATTTCTTCGGAAGCTTTTTTATGTGCTGTGATATCGGCCATGGTACCTACAAACTTCCAAGGTTGAAGTCGGGTATCAAATAAACATCTGCCTAAACAATGAAGATAATGTACACCTGAGTCGGGGAGAACGATTCTAAATTCAAAATCAAGATGATCTCCTTTTTCTTTAGCTGCTATCCATTTTTGAGATAAGAGCTCTAAATCTTCTGGAATAACAGATGCAACTATACTTTGAGTTATATCAGTTTTACCATGAGCAGGTATCGTAAATAAGGCACACATCCACTCATTTAAATACCATTCTTTTGTTTCAAACTCATATTCCCAAACACCTAGGTTGCTGATAGATGCAGCTAATTGAAGACGTTCGTATGTACTTCTAAGACTTTTTCGGTATTCAACTTTCTCTGTAACATCCTGCCATTCAAACGAAAGCATAGAGAGATTTTCCATCTCAACCCGACTTCTTAAATAATCGAGTTTCGTTTTTGAACCATCATTATTCAAAATTATTATCTTTCCTTCGATCGCCTCATCGGTATCACTATAAAAGAGTTGTTCCTTCCGGATTCTCTCTTTATGAATTCCCGTTGCATCCGATAAAACATCAAATAAATTGAAGTTTTTCAATTCCATATGTGTCCCAGTTAATTGGAACATCTTACGGAAAGCGCTGTTAGTGAGCACGAAGTCACCATCGAGCGTGACTAAACATCGGGGAATAATTCCCTGATCGAAAAGCTGTTGGTACAGATTAATAGCCAGTGTGATCATTTGTCTGCCTCCTTTTTCAGAAAATGATTATTGCATGAAAATACAATTAAATTTGATAATTCAAAAATCTTTAAAGTTTATGTGGAAGTTTCATGTAGCCCAATTGGATTTACTATTTTAGTTTCAATCTGATACCGTAACCTTTACCTTATTATTCGCGTAGTATTATTTACAAATGGATGCATGAACCACACGTACTTTTTCGGGTTTCTATCCCTCAAACTGAATTTCTATCCCACTACAAGCCTAGTGGAATTAGGAAATTTGTGTTTGTGTGTCAACAGATAAGGATGATATGAAAACACAGAGACTTCAGATCCTTATCGTAGAAGATAATACTGGCGACTTTCTGCTAATTCAGCAGATGCTCCATGAAATACGAGATTTTTCTAAAGACATAATACATGTAACCTCTTTGCAGGATGCAATTCATTCGGTGCAAACGAGTGAGCCAGATGTAATTTTACTTGATCTCTCTTTACCTGATTCATACGGATTTGATTCCTTTCAACGATTAAATGGAATTAGTCCAGCTATACCCATTCTGATACTCTCAGGCCTAAACGACACACGTTTTGCTCATGAAGCAGTTAAGAATGGTGCACAAGATTACCTTGTTAAAGGCGAATTCGAAGAAAAACTCCTAGCAAAATCCATATTATATAGTATCGAACGGAAGTTAAGTATGGAGTTGATTCGTCAAAGCCAAGCTTCCTACAAACTTTTATTTGAGAACAATCCAATTCCCATGTATATCAGGGAAAAAGATGGACTTCGAATCTTAAAAGTCAACCAATCGGCTATCGACCATTTTGGATATTCCGAAGAGGAATTTCTTAAAATGCAAGTGAGCGATTTGCATCCTCCCGAAGAAGTGGAAACACTTAAGCGGATGATTCGTGAACGCTATGGAGATTATAGTACTGCTGAAGTTTTTCATCATGTATGTAAGGATGGAAAAATAGTAACAGTTGAATGTCGTGTTCAGGAAACGGAACTTGATGGTGAAGTTTGTTATCTGGTATTAGCCGATGATGTGACTGAAAAACGTCATGTTCAAGAGGAAATGTTGTTTCAGTCGGGTGTATTGAAAAATGTTCGCGACACCATATTTGTTACCGATCGTAAAGGAATCATCACCTACTGGAATGAAGGAGCCGAGTTAAGTTTTGGTTATTCCAGAGATGAAATCGTGGGTAGAAACTTTGACGTTTTATATGCCGAAGTCGATAAACTCAATGTGCGAGCCGAGCAGCACGAAATATTAGCTGGTCGAATAACACAGTGGGAAACACGCTTAATTACTAAAGACGATAAAATTGTTTGGTCCGATATCAAAGCATCTCATTTATACGATGAGAATGGAATGATAGTCGGAATTATACGTGTTTGTAAGGATATTACTCAAAGCCGCTATTTCAGCGAGAAACAGAAAGAAACGGTTGCAATGTTGAATTCTATTTTCAACAATGTAAATCAAAGTATCGTCCTTTTGGATCAATCTCAACGCATCAAAGCATTCAACGTTATTGCTAATCGACAAAATATTCAGTTGATGGGGCAGGAGTTGAAAGAAAATATTCCGTTTAGTGATTATTTGCTAGCGGATGTTCAAGATTCATTTCGAGCGAAGTTTGAAGAATCGATGCTGGATAAGCAAGTTCAATGGGAAATGGCTTATCGGTTTTCAGCTACATCCGTACATTGGTATAGCATCAGTTTGAGTCCGGTTTCGGATGAAAAACAAAATGTTTTAGGTGCCTGTGTGAGTATGATGAATATTACTGAGCGGAAAATGGCGGATGAGAAATTCCGTGGTCAATTCCTCGAAATTGAGAATAATAATAAGGAGCTCGATCGATTGGTGAAGATATTATCGCATGACTTAAAAGCTCCGATGAACTCGGTTAGTGGCTTAATTACATTAGCTAGAGAAGAGAAAAATCCAGAAGAATTCGGGAATTATCTCGATATGATGGAAAAGAGTCTCAAGAAACTGGAAACATTTACTAACGATATTATTGCATCACTTCGAAGCCGAGGACAAGTTGTAGCAGTTAAAGTTGATTTGTTTGAACAAGTTCAAGATGTAATGGATGAATTACGATTCGTTCCTGGTGCTGAAACAATTCGATTTGTCAATGAAATTGGTCCGAATGTTAATTTGAATTCTGATCCAGCACGACTACGTGTAATATTGAGTAATTTGATTTCAAACGCAATCAAATATTCCGATCCAAGTAAACTAGATTGTTTTGTAAAAGTTACTTGTAAAGAATATCCTTTATTGTTAGAAATAGAAGTGGAGGATAATGGAATTGGAATAGCAGCTGAACATCACAAACGCATCTTTGATTCGTATTACAAATTGAGTGATCGAAGTGATAGTAATGGATTGGGATTATCTAACGTGAAAGATGCAGTGCAGAAATTACAAGGAACTATTGAAGTAGAATCAACTCTTGGATTAGGTTCTATTTTCAAAATTCAATTACCTGCGATTTAATATTTTCATAACCATATAAATAAGCCTCTGATTTTTCAGGGGCTTTTTTATGCTATAATATAGAGGAAATTCCCTTTATAAACGTTATGTTCTTAATTCAATTAACGGTTAAGAGCAAGTGGATAGATACTGAAATTGAGCACAATTAACCACTCATATTTCATCATTTAATGAGCGTTTTGGGGCATAAAAAAATCCCGAATGAACTGAATCATTCGGGATTTTTTATTGGGT
>DAOOQW010000117.1:0-7003 GCA_035388945.1 Flavobacteriales bacterium | reverse complement strand
ATTGAGCGAATAGTCCTAGATTCAATAGAATGGAGAAAACGCTTAAAAGCAATTTAATTTTCATAAGGAGGAAGTTTCCGAATGGATTAAGAATTAAAAAATCCCTGCGAATATACCAAAATCAGGTTCGTGGAATGGCTTGATAGAATACCGTGAAAAAAACATCAGGATTTGCTACGTTTGCAGCCAGAAAAACACACAACCATGGAAACCACTCCAGCAGTAAAACGCACTCCCTTTTATTCGATTCATGAACAATTAGGAGCTAAGATATTACCTTTTGCAGGCTATGAAATGCCTATCACTTATGCTGGAGTTATAGCTGAACATGAATGTGTTCGAAATGCAGTGGGTGTTTTTGATGTGAGTCACATGGGTGAATTTATCCTTCGTGGTGAACATGCATTGGATTTAATTCAATTGGTTACCTCGAATGATGCTACTAAACTTGTGGATGGAAAAGTACAGTATTCGTGTTTTCCCAATGATCGAGGTGGAATTGTAGACGATCTTTTGGTATACCGCATTAAGGAAGACCAATACATGTTAGTTGTTAACGCTTCTAACATGGAGAAAGATTGGAATTGGCTTAAGAAGCAAGATCGCTGGGGAGTTGATATGGAGGATATTTCCGATCGTACTGCCCTACTCGCCGTTCAAGGGCCGAAAGCTGCGGCTACATTGCAAAAACTGACTGATTTAGATCTTTCAGCAATGGAATATTACACCTTTGCTAAAGGAACTCTTGCTGGATTTTCGAATGTGTTGATTTCAGCAACTGGGTATACTGGTGCTGGAGGTTTTGAGATTTATTTTGATGAGAAAAATGCGGAAGAAATTTGGAATGCCGTTTTTGAAGCGGGTGCCGAATTCGACATTCAACCTGTTGGTTTAGCTTGTCGCGACACTTTACGTTTAGAAATGGGATTTTGCTTGTATGGCAATGATATCAACGATAGTACTTCCCCTATTGAAGCTGGTTTAGGTTGGATTACCAAATTCACCAAAGAATTCATCAATCGCTCAGAAATTGAACATCAAAAACAAGTTGGCGTACAAAAGAAATTAGTTGGTTTTGAGTTAATCGATAAAGGAGTTCCTCGTCATGATTATGAGATTTGCTCCGATAGTGGTGATGTAATTGGAATTGTTACTTCAGGAACAATGTCGCCTAGCTTGAAAAAACCAATAGGTATGGGTTATGTTCCAACAAGTTATGCTCCAATTGGATCTGTTATCTATATTCGTGTTCGGGAAAAGCTGCTTAAAGCTAAGGTGGTAAAAATGCCTTTTCTGACTAATCAGTAATCTTTTAAGTTCTAGCGCTTGTCACTAACTGTCCAAACCTGTTTTTCACCCGCATTGTACCCTTTATTTGCGAATAAAGAGGCAATAATCATTGTAGTAGATGTGCTTCGGGCAACCTCGGCCATTTGTACTGCCTTGCATCATGGTGTGGAGCGGATGATTCCTGTTGCTGGATTAGATGAAGCACGCAAATACAAAGACTTAGGTTATTTGGTTGCTGCTGAACGTAATGCCGTTAAACAAGAAGGTTTTGATTTTGGGAATTCGCCTTTTCATTACATGGATGAGCAGGTGAAAGGAAAAACGATCGTCATTTCAACCACCAATGGAACTCAAGCGATTGAAGCGGCTAAAGATGCATCTGTGATTGCTATCGGTTCGTTTTTAAATCTGAGTGCATTAGCCGAATGGATTCTTCCACAAGAGCGCGATGTGATTATCCTTTGTGCCGGTTGGAAAAATAAATTTAACCTCGAAGATTCGTTGTTTGCTGGCGCATTAGCTAATAAGCTAATTGATTCGGGTAATTTCAGTACGATGTGCGATTCGACCATTGCAGCTGGTTACTTATATGAGCGTGCATCGGATGATTTATATGGATTTCTAGAGTATTCATCCCATCGGAAACGCCTGAAAAACTTGCATCTTGAGGACGATATACGTTATTGTTTAAGTACCGATATAATGCAAACGATTCCTGTATATCAGGATGGTGGATTAGTTTCAGCTCAAAAGATTGTCGTTTTATAGCAGACAATTTCTCTTTATCTGAAGCAACAGTAAATGCTTCGAACGCTTATCTTTGAAAGATGACAAAGCGCATAATCTTCTTCTTAGTATTATTTACTCTACCCTTGTTGTATTTCATACCACATGCAAGTAGTTGGGGATTTTTTGCGCATAAGGAAATTAACCGAGTAGCTGTATTTACGCTTCCTCCAGAACTTTTTGGTTTCTATAAACAGAACATTGAATTTATCACAGAACATGCTGTCGATCCGGATAAACGTCGCTATGCTGTTAAAGATGAAGCAGCTCGCCACTTTATCGATTTAGACCGTTATGGTGCTTCACCTCTCGATTCGATGCCTCATAATTGGGAAGCAGCTTGTAAAAAGTACACCGAAGACACCTTGCGCGCACATGGAATCGTTCCTTGGCACATTGATGTAATGGTGAAACGCTTAACTGCTGCTTTTAAGTCGGGCGATTACGATCGTATTTTACGCACCTCAGCCGATTTAGGACATTATATTGGTGATGCGCATGTTCCATTGCATACAACACGTAATTACAACGGACAATTAACGAATCAAAAAGGTATTCATGGTTTCTGGGAATCGCGTTTACCTGAATTGTTCAATGAAGACTACGACTTCTTTATAGGCAAAGCAAAGTATGTGGAAAATCCTTTGGAGTTAGCTTGGAAGATTGTAGGAGAAAGTTTTGCTGCAAAAGATTCGGTATTACGATTTGAGGCGGAGTTAAATGAGCGTTTTCCAACGGATCGTAAATACAGTTTTGAAAACCGGGGCGCTTCGATGATGAAAGTTTATAGCGAAGACTATTCGGCTGAATACAATAAAATGCTGGATGGCATGGTTGAAAGACGTATGCGTCAGGCAATCTTGACGGTTGGAAGTTTATGGTTTACCGCTTGGGTAAATGCAGGACAGCCTGACTTGAATGTATATAAGAATAGCAAATTAGGTTCTGATTCTGAACGTGAATTAGCAGAAGAAGAGCAGAATTACCAAAAAGGAGCAATCAAAGGAAGAAGCTGTGATTGAGTATAAATAATAATATTCTACCTAGTTATTTATTCTTTAAATACTCTGTTAGTGGAATAATTACAGTTCCTCCAATTTTTTCCAATTCGGTTAAATCTTTGTCTCCTGTAAGTAAGTGTGTTGCTTTCCCTTCTAGAGCTAAAGCAAGAAGAAAATTATCTTTAGGATCTCTACAAATAGCTAATTCACTTTCGACTTGAATAAATTCAGCATTCTGTTCGATTATAAAAAGTAGTTTTATAAGATCTTCAGTTGTAAAGTATTTCCTAAACTTCGGACGACATGCAACATCAATGAACTCTTCTAAAAGTTCGTCGCTGAATAATAGTACAACTGAATTTGTATAGATTAACTTATCAAGCTTAGCGTAATTTCCAGACAGAAGAAAACTAATCCAAAGGTTAGTATCAATTACAATCCTATCTTTTTTTGGAAGCATTTCGTTTCTCTCGAACTAATTCAACTTCCTGGGTAATTTCTTCGATTGAAGGTGTATTGATTGAGGCCTTTTTTCTCAATCTTTTTAAAACAATACTAAGATTTTCATCCGTTTTTCGAATGGAAATTAAGTTCAAATCAGCTAAATCTTGAAGTAGTTTAACTGCTTTAGGATTTAAAACATCTATCTGATATGTTTTCATATTTCAAATGTAACAGTTTTATTTTATCGTATTCATAACCTTCAATGCTACGAGAACTCAAATAATTGTGTTTGCTAGATAAAACAATTGACTCAAGAAAATTTTATTCGCCCAACAAAAAAGCCCTGTAGCAATTAAGTTACAGGGCTTTTGTATGAGATGAGATAGCTTATTCAGCAACCACTTCGAATTCTACTGTTGCTTTGATGTCTTTGTATAATTTAACACCAGCTGAGTATGTTCCTAATTGTTTGATGTTTTCGCTGTCGATAGAGATTTGCTTGCGGTCGATATCCATTCCAAGTTTCTTTAATGCTTCAGCAATTTGCAATGCATTAACAGAACCAAAGATTTTTCCAGATTCACCTACTTTAGCTCCAACTTCCAATTTAGTATTAGCTAATTTCTCAGCCATGGTAGTTGCTTCTGTACGGATTTTCTCTTCTTTATGCGCGCGTTGACGAAGTGTTTCAGCTAATACCTTACGGTTGCTCTCGGTAGCGAGTTGCCCCATACCTTGTGGAATCAGGTAGTTACGGCCATAACCGTTTTTTACCTTCACGATTTCGTCCTTGTGACCAAGGTTATTTACGTCTTGTGTGAGAATGATTTCCATGATTCCTTCTTATTTCAACATGTCAGCTACATAAGGCATAAGCGATAAGTGACGTGCACGTTTGATCGCCTGAGAAACTTTACGCTGATACTTCAAAGAAGTACCTGTGATACGGCGTGGAAGAATTTTTCCTTGCTCATTCACGAACTTCAAAAGGAAGTCTGCGTCTTTGTAATCGATGTACTTAATACCACTTTTCTTAAAGCGGCAGTACTTTTTCTTCTTCACCTCCACCGTTGGCGGGGTCAGATAGCGGATTTCTGATTGTGGACTTGCCATCGTTCAAAAGTTTTTTTAGTGGTTAGGCTTCAGTTTTAACTGCGGATTTTGCAAATCCTTTAGTACGTTTTTTCTCGTTGTAAGCAAGTGAATGCTTGTCGAGAGCAACGGTTAAGAATCGCAACATACGCTCATCACGTTTGAATGCTACTTCGAGTTTAGAAATCATCTCACCTGGAGCCTGATACTCGAGTAAATAATAGAAGCCTGTTGTCTTCTTTTGAATAGGGTAAGCCAGTTTGCGCAGTCCCCAGTTCTCTTCGTGAACTAGTTTCGCGCCGTTATCTGCAAGCATGGCTTTAAACTTGCCGACCGCTTCCTTCATCTGATCATCAGACAAAACGGGAGTCATAATGAAAACGGTTTCATACTGTTTTAGCATGGGCACAATGTTTAAAAATTGGACGGCAAAAGTAATGAATCTAATCGATTACACAACCTAAAAATTCGGATGAGTCTTAAATATTAATTGATCACTTCATTTAGTGAATCATACATCATCCAACCTTTCCAGTAAATTAACGCACCATCAATTTCTGCATGCGGCTACCATAAGGCGTTTGAGCACGAATAAAATACATGCCAGCCGACCAATTAGTCGTATTGATATAGAACCGAGATTCACCTGATGAAATCTTAGAAATGGCAATTTGTTCCACCATTCTTCCCGAAACATCTAATACGCTCAAATCGACATTCATCGCCACATCGCTGCGAACAGGAATGCAGGTAATGCCTTTGGAAGGATTCGGATAAGCTTCTACTTCAAAAAGCTTATCCATTATTTCCTGTTGAAACGTAATCACTGAACCTGAATCGAGTACGTTAAAACTCCAATATCCTTCAGGTGCGCTAATCGGACGAAACTGAGTTTTCCCACTTTCGGCAATTCCTTGGATAAAATAAAAGACTTCTGTTCCAGCTGCTTGTGCCGGAATTGTAGCAGTCCATTGATTTGTAGCGCTGTTGAATAAAGTCATGGGCACTTCGGAATACGCTTGTGTCGTGTCGATTGTATAAAACAGTTTAGCTTGATTGATTCCACTGCGGTGTTGCAAACTAGCACTAACTAAATAATCGTTCGCAGTATCATACGTATCGTGCAATGGCTGATGCACAATTAACATCGGATCATTTACACCAACCGAATGTGTAATACAATGAATTGCTCCACTTGCAGGAATAATCGAGTTACAATCAATTCCAATCACCCGAAAACCAGGCAAACTTTCTCTCCAAATTCGCAAAGCAGTGGTGTCGTATTTCTCTTCGTAAATTGGCAAAAGCACCGTTTTATTGACGAATACAGCATTAGAATACGTACGATAATCACCGTTCTGACTTGGGTATTTGTTTAAATCGTCGGGTGGTTGAACAATGCGAATAATCTTATAAGGTGTTTCAAATACCGAATTGAAATTATCTATCACATAAAGCAGATTCGCTTCGATTTGAGGCCCATCAGAAATGCCTGTTGGATATTGACCAATGAGCAACGTTTCTTCATCGAGCAGTTTCATGTGCATATCGATGTGATGAATACCATCGTAGGGCAAGGTTGCCATTTTGATGTAACGATCAATGCCCATGTAATTAAGCATGATGTTGTTTATTGCCGTTTCGGATTGCGTAGGATTTTCATCTAAAACTAATTCAGAAGAAAAAGCAGTTCCTAATCCATCACTCATGAAATTTCCACCTGTATGAATAACTTGATTGGGCGAAGTGGTAGTTTGAACTAAATTAATATTCAACAAACGAGCATAACCGCGAGGAATCGTATCATCTTTAGTACGACTTGGACGGTTGTATTTCCAGTCAACTAGAAACAGTGAATCTACATCGTTGATATAGGCTGTATTTGCGCCATAATCACGAATCCAAAGTGTATTGTAGGGTTGAACTTTGAAAATTACATTCGGTCCAACCGGAACGCCGTAAGTTGAAACCAATTCGTTTTGAGCTGTATTGGCATTGGTGCAATGAACAATTACTTTGCACTCCTCTTGGGCATACCGAATAATTTCTGCTAAAACAGATTTGTAGTCAGTCCAGGTAACAACTAATGCTTGAATTTCTTCCCATTCGGCAGCTGTGCGGATAGTTCCAGCTGGTGGAGTATTGCTAATAGTTTGAGCTTTAACTTGAAAAGAAAAAAGAAAAAGGAAAATAAAAAGTAATGGGTTGAAGTTCTTCATATACTAACATCCAATTGGAAGGAAACGAAGATACATAAAGGTAGATTAAACCGATACTGACATTTAGACTCTTGAATAGCAAATTCTCATTTTATGACAGAAGCACAGAAAACTGCCCATTTACTACGGAGAGCCGGCTTTGGTTATTCCTTAAGAGATAAAAGTAATTTG
>DAOOQW010000116.1:0-7031 GCA_035388945.1 Flavobacteriales bacterium | reverse complement strand
CGAAGAACGGACAGAGAAATGAAATTCAACTTTGATCGAAGAAATTTATTTTTATGGATTTGATTTCGACTTTAGCACCAATCGATTCGCTGATTCAAGCGGCAACTTCTTGAGCTAACCACGTTTGAAAACGTCCACTTTGGAACAGAATAAGGCATCCGGTCAGCAGAAGCAGTACCGAAAGCAAGAAAAATCCTGTTATTTTGCGGAGTAGTTTAATAAGAAAGAAATTGATGGAACGTCAACCGGTGTACATATTAGGCATTGAATCTTCATGCGACGATACAGCTGCAGCCGTGCTCGCGGATGACAAAATGCTTGCCAATGTGGTTGCCGGACAAGAAGTTCACCGCAATTGGGGCGGAGTTGTTCCAGAATTAGCGTCTAGGGCACATCAACAGCACATCGTTCCGGTCGTGGATGAGGCGCTTCGTCAGGCAAAAATAAGCAAACATGAACTACATGCGATAGCTTATACGCGAGGACCCGGATTATTAGGTAGTTTATTGGTTGGAGGTTCGTTTGCGAAAGGACTTTCGTTTGGACTTAACATACCATTGATAGAAGTAAATCACATGCAGGCGCACATTCTAGCTCATTTTATAGCTGGAGACAAACCTGCACCGAGTTTTCCATTTTTGTGTTTGACCGTTTCGGGAGGACATACACAAATTGTACGGGTAGATAATCCTTTAAGCATGCATATTATAGGCGAAACCCGCGATGATGCTGCCGGAGAGGCATTTGATAAAGTAGCGAAGATTTTAGGACTTCCTTATCCGGGTGGCCCTATGGTAGATCAATTAGCTAAAACAGGTAATCCACATCGATTTATTTTTCCAGAACCGAAAGCCGAAGCATTTGATTTTAGTTTTAGTGGATTGAAGACTTCATTCTTGTATTTGGTGCGAGATGAGTTGAAGAAAGACCCTAGCTTTTTAGAAAAGAACATGCAGGATTTATGTGCTTCTGTTCAATTTACTATTGTAAAAATTTTGACAGGAAAGCTACTAAAGGCAGCGCAAGCAACAGGTATTCGCACATTAGCTTTAGCAGGAGGAGTTTCGGCTAATGGTGGATTACGAGAGGCGATGCTGGCTTTAGAAAATAATGGATACAACATCCATATACCACCAATGGGCTTCTGCACCGACAATGCGGCCATGATTGCCATGACGGGTTATTTCAAATACAAGCAAGGAATATTTTCAGGAACCGAAGTTGGTTCACTTGCAAGATATCCTTTAGGAAGCTAATTATTTGGTTGCAGGAACAGCTGCCGTTTCTGTAGTTGCAGCTTGTTTAGAAGTATCGGAATTCATTTTTTCAAATTCACGAATTAATTCTTCATCTGTTTTTCCAAGGTTATGAATGGATGCCTCTGCGCTTGAAGCGAAAGCATGGGTAGGATATTTTTTGAGGAACTCACGATAACATTCACCAGCTTTAGCATCATCATTCAATTGGTTATCGAACACAAATCCTTTAAAGAAAAGTGCATCGGAAGCCAATTTATGATCAGGATATAGGGTTAAGAATTTTTCTAGAATATCTATGGCAGATTTCCCCCAATTGAGATTCATGCTAAGATTTGCTGCTTTGTATAAGTATACAGGAGCCAGCGAATCTTTAGGATACAACTCGGCAAATTCAGTATAAGCAACTTGCAGATTGTAAGCTGCAACTTCATCTTTAGGCTTAAGAGAATCCTGCATCAAACGAGTTTCGAGATCTTTAATTTTGGCTAATTTCTCATCTCGTCCACCACCACAGGCAGTAATTAAGATTAATGCAGAAAATGATAGTACTGTAAAAAGCTTGAATAATTTCATGTGGATATTCTGGGTTATGGAGCGTAAAAATAGAAAAAGCTGAACACTACCTACGAAGCTGAGTAAATTTCATTCGATAATCTACTTTCACCCTACCCTTTGAAATATCTTGTAGCTTACCGCGAAGTAGCGTTCTTCTAAGCTGACTCAGGCGATCAGTAAATAAAATACCATCAATATGATCATATTCGTGTTGAATGATTCTCGCTAAAATTCCATCGAATGTTTCTTCAAACGAATTGAAATTTTCGTCTTGATACTTCATTCTTATCGTTGGTTTCCGATCTACATCTTCACGAATGTGTGGAATGCTCAAACAACCTTCATTAAATTTCCAATCATCACCCGATTCCTCCACTATTTCGGCATTGATAAATACTTTTTTCACACCATCTAATTCGGGATGTTCATCAGAAAAAGGTGATGCATCTAACACAAATAGTCGAATCGAATGTCCCACTTGTGGAGCTGCTAAACCCACTCCGGGTGCATGATACATAGTTTCGAACATGTTGGCGATCAGCTCTTTCAATCCAGGATGTTCGGAATCAATAAAAGCTCCTTTTTGTTTTAAAACGGGCGTTCCGTATGCTACGATAGGTAAAATCATGCGGCAAAATTACATTTTTCCAAATGCTTTTTGCTCCATGTAGCTTTGTAAAATAATCACAGCACTCAAGGTATCGATTAAAGATTTGTCCTGACGCTGCTTTTTACTCGCTCCACCATCGATCATAGCACCAAATGCTAACTTACTTGTAAATCGTTCATCTACTCGAACAATCTTTACAGTTGGAAATGCTTTTTCAACCGCTCTAACAAAGTTGGTAATTGATTCTTGCGGACCGCTAGCAGAACCATCCAAATGCTTAGGTTCCCCTATCACAATGGTTTCTACGCTTTCCTTTGAAAGATAGGTTTTCAAGAATGGTAATGCCTCTTCATTCGTAACCGTTTTGAACGGATTAGCAATCATTTGCAAAGGATCGGTCACTGCTATTCCAATGCGTTTCGTTCCAAAATCAATGGCTAATATTCGGGGCATAGGGATTCTTCTTTAGCGGTAAAGGTGAAACATTTTAATGATTCAAAAATGTATGTATGTACATTTATTTTATCTTTGTAGGATGAAGCGCAGAAAGTTTCTTTACGCCACCTCGATAAGCCTTATGGGAGCTAGTTTAGTGAGTTTACGTGAATTGGCATCCGGACCAAAAAGCTCGGAACGCATGCCAGTTTTATTTGTCGGACATGGAAATCCGATGAATGCCATAGAAAAGAATAAATACTCTTTGGCTTGGGAGCAGATGGGCAAGAATTTACCAAAACCCAAAGCAATCGTGTGTATTTCGGCACATTGGGAAACAAAAGGCACGAAGGTTACCGCCAATCCACACCCCGAAACGATTCATGATTTTGGTGGATTTCCGCAAGCTTTATTTGATGCACAATATCCGGCACCCGGCGATCCAGAACTAGCTTTAGAATTAGGACGAATGGTGCATAGTGCTGGCGTGCAACAAGATTTGCAATGGGGATTAGATCATGGAGCTTGGAGTGTGCTTAAACCCATGTTTCCCTTAGCTGATATTCCAGTTATACAATTGAGTTTAGATTATACCAAAACTCCTCAGCAACATTTTGAATTTGCCAAAGAATTAGCCGCTCTAAGAGATCGTGGTGTTTTAGTCATGGGCAGTGGCAATATTGTCCACAATTTAGGTCGTATCGATTGGCAACATCCCAATAGCGGATACGATTGGGCCATTGAATTTAACGATCAAGTGAAGAAAACCATTTTAGATCGCAATTTTGCTCAATTGAGTAACTATAAAAGTTTGAGTAAATCGGCTGAGTTAGCAGTTCCTTCGACCGAACATTACTTGCCTTTACTTTATGCAACCGCTTTAGCTACCGAAAAAGATCAGTTAGAATTCTTCAACGATGATCCACAAATGGGCTCGTTAACTATGACTAGCTTGAAGATTTCGTGATTCAGAAGATCTCTGAAAAATTGAGAACTAAGTTTTGTAATAACTAGTACAGCAGAATATTATTGGCGTTTGATTGGATCATTAGCCATTAATACATATTGCAGCATATTGGCTCCCATTTTTAAAGCTTTCTGACGGGCACTTTCTGAATCCTTGTGAACAGAAGCATCTTCCCAACCATCGCCCAAATCGCACTCAAAAGTATATAAGACAACTAAGCGACCTTCCCAGAACATTCCAAATGCCTGTGGCGCTGTACCATCGTGTTCGTGAATCTTAGGCAAACCGCCTGGAAAATCGAATTTCTGGTGAAAAATTGGATGCGATGGTGGTAACTCAACCAAATCCAATTCTGGAAAAATTCGCTTCAACTGTGGACGAATGAACGGATCCATTCCATAATTATCATCCACATGTAAAAATCCTCCTGCAATTAAATACGTACGAAGGTTGTCGCTTTCAGAAGGACTGAAAATGACGTTACCATGTCCGGTCATGTGGACAAATGGCAAGTTGAATATTTCTGGATTTCCTGCATCAACTGTAATCGCATCGGGAGAAATGTTGGTTCCGATATTTTTATTGCAGAATGAAATCAGGTTAGTAAGTGATGTTGGATTAGCATACCAATCTCCACCACCGTTGTATTTGAGCAAACCGATGCTGTACGTGCCTTGCGCCTGTATCGAGGTGACACTTAAAACAGTTAGAACAAGAATCAGAAAACGTTTCATCGAAAAATAATTACGGACAAATGTCGTGATTTAATCTAAGCTTTAATCTGCCAAGATGCTTGTACTTGAGCACAAACAACAACTCCAGCTGTTTCTGCTCTCAAACGACTTTGCCCAAGGGAAATTGCTTCATATCCAACCTTCAAAGCTGATCCAACTTCCTCGGCAGTGAAATCGCCTTCAGGACCAACAAGAATGGTGATTTGATCTGCTTGACTAGCTTTTTGAGTTAGCAAAGGTTTTTCACCCGGAATGCAATGTGCGATGAGTTTCAAACCGGATGTTTCTTTCTTTAAGAATGTCGCAAAAGTCGTAACCTCATTTAAAACAGGCATGGTAGCTGTCATACTTTGTTTCATAGCAGCAAGAACGATTTTCTCTACCCGTTGCATTTTCACTTGATCACGCTCTGTCCGATTGGTGATTAAAGGAGTAATTTCATCGATTCCAATTTCAGTAGCTTTTTCGAGAAACCACTCAAGTCGTTCCATCATTTTAGTTGGAGCAATAGCAACATGCAAGCGGTATGGACGACTATTGGTAACAGGTAAACGACGCAAATTCCCAATTGCAGAGTTCTTCTTATGAACCAATAAAACTTCCCCTTCAAACATTCCTCCTTTTCCATCTAACAATAATACAGAAGCACCTTCTTTAAGACGTAAAACTTTGCTTAGGTGCAGACTTTCTTCTTCGGTCAGAATCGCCTTATCGCCCTGAAAAGTAGTCGTATAGAAAACGTGCATCAGTTGAGTGTTTGTTCTTGAGGACGAGTAGCTACTAATAATTGTCCGAGAGCATTTACGGCTTGATCCAGATTACCAGTTTGCTCCATCACCAAGGTGAGTTTGTTGTTTCGTTCTTTCAAACGAGCTTTCCCGGGAATTCGAGTTAAATGCTGCATCAAACGAGCAAAGAAATCGCTTTGGTAGAAGCTACTTTGTTGGTTTTGAACGAAATATCCTACGAAGGTTTTCTGTTTTAATACGACCTTCTCAAAGCCCATGTCCTTAGCAATCCAACGTAAACGGATGGCATTCATTAACTCCAATGTTGGCTTCGGAACTGCGCCAAAACGATCGGTTAGCTGCTTTTCGAATTGCTGTAATTCAACCTCGGTTTCCATGTTATCGAGGTCCTTGTATAAAAGCAAACGCTCGGTAATATTGGTCACGTAAGCATCCGGTATGAGAATTTCTAAATCGGTATCAATCTGACAATCGCTCACCCAGACTTTACGTTTCTCCTCTAACTCTTCATGAAACAATTGCTTGAAATCACTCTCCTTCAACTCCTGAATAGCTTCGTCGAGGATTTTATTATACATCTCAAATCCAATCTCCGAGATAAAACCACTTTGTTCGCCTCCCAATAAATCGCCCGCACCACGAATATCCAAATCGCGCATTGCTATGTTGAAACCGCTACCTAATTCAGCAAAATCCTCAATGGCTTTCAATCGCTTCCGAGCATCACTTGTGAGCAACGATACTGGCGTGGTAAGCAAATAGCAAAATGCTTTTTTGTTACTCCGCCCTACCCGACCGCGCATTTGATGCAAATCGCTCAATCCAAATAAGTGTGCGTTATTAATCAGAATCGTATTGGCATTCGAAATGTCCAATCCCGATTCTATGATTGTCGTTGCTACCAACACATCGTAATCACCGTCGATAAAGCGCATCATCACATTTTCCAACTCCTCTGGCTCCATTTGTCCGTGACCGCAACACACACGCACTCCCGGACAAAGTCGACGAATCATATCGCCCACTTCTTGAATGTTTTGAACTCGATTGTGAACGAAGAAAACCTGTCCGCCACGTTGTACTTCAAATGTTACAGCATCACGAATTAGCTCTTCGTTAAACGTATGTAATTCGGTTTGAACGGGGTGACGATTCGGTGGCGGAGTATTGATTACACTCAAATCGCGAGCGCCCATCATACTAAAATGCAAGGTTCGCGGGATTGGTGTAGCAGTCAAAGTAAGCGTATCAACATTGACTTTGATCTGCTTGAGTTTCTCTTTAGCTGCCACGCCAAATTTCTGCTCTTCGTCGATAATCATCAAACCTAAATCCTTGAATTTAACGTCCTTACTGATGATACGATGCGTTCCAATGAGGATATCGATTTCGCCTTTAGCTAATCGTTCGAGTGTTTCTTTTTGCTCTTTAGGTGATTTGAAACGGTTGATGTAATCGACTGTACACGGAAGTTGTGACAAACGTTCAGCAAAGGTTTTATAATGTTGAAGCGCAAGAATAGTAGTAGGAACGAGAATAGCCACTTGCTTACTATCATTTACCGCTTTGAATGCTGCACGCACGGCAATTTCAGTCTTACCAAAACCCACATCACCACACACAAGACGATCCATTGGAGCATCTTTTTCCATGTCGCGCTTCACGTCACGCGTAGCTTTTACTTGATCGGGCGTATCTTCATAGATAAATGAAGCTTCTAAC
>DAOOQW010000115.1:0-7047 GCA_035388945.1 Flavobacteriales bacterium | reverse complement strand
ACTTCCTCCATATGCCCAATACCACCAAGAAGAAATGATATAAATTGAAATTACTAGTAATAATGACCAGCTAAATAGGCTAAATAAACCGAACCTTTTCTTATAAAAATACAATCCCGGAATAAGTAATAGTAGAAGTGGCGTATAAATGAATAAACCCTTCCGGAAACTGAATAATACATTAACAATTTCGGGTTTACTAAAATTAAATCCTTCTTCACCATAACTATCAACCCACCAATGTCCAGCTTGTACATAGTAGAATGTAGCTTGAATCCCTAAAAAGAAGAAAGGAATTAGCAAACTCGTTAGCCAAATTGCAGGTTTAGAAAACAGGTCTTTAATGCAACTAATACTTTGGCTGAATGAGCCTGCTAAGGGAAATAAAACTAAAATTACAACAATATTAACAGGTCGAATAAATACAATAAATGAGAGTAAGAATGATAAAAACAACCAACGAATAGGCTTAGAAGATTGTAATTGTAAATGAAGCTGGTCAATGAACGTAGCAATAAGCGCAAAGGAATACACATGCGACATGCTAGGTTCCTGCAATGCGTAGTAATACAGATTGGTTCCTAAAAAAAGTAATATCAGTATTAAGTTGATGATTTCTTGAGCATAATTCATACGTCTTAACAGGCGATGAATCATCCATAAACCAAGAAACAAATAGAATAATGCCGCAATCGAAACTGAAATCTGATAATAGGATGAATAACCATCACGCATATCAGGTCTAAAAGACTGGGTAAGTAAATCAGCCGCGAGAAAAAATGGCAATAAGGCTAATGATTCTCCAAAGAAGTATTTATTAACTGGTCCTCCAGTAATCGAAATTAATTGCTCTGGTTTTACTTCCTCTTTCTTAACCATTCCGGGCAAAGCAAAAGGATAGTCTTTCTTTATAAAAGTCTTAGGCAAATATTCATAATAGCCCGAACCATCAGATCCAATAACGTTCTTTATTCTATCGTTATCGAGCCTGACAAATAATATCTGCCACTGAGCGATGAATAAAAACAGTATCAGCAGGTTAGACGTTGAAATATGTAAAAACCTGCTGATCATGTTCTAATGATTAGAATCGTTTGATATCGGCTCCTAATGCCTGCAAACGGGCATCAATATTCTGATATCCTCGATCAATTTGCTCGATATTATCAATAATACTTGTTCCTTCGGCAGATAATGCTGCAATTAGTAAGGAAACACCTGCACGAATATCAGGAGATGTCATTCGAATTCCACGTAGTTTATACTTACGGTTTAGTCCGATAATGGTAGCACGATGCGGATCACACAGAATAATCTGAGCGCCCATATCAATCAGTTTGTCGACGAAGAATAAACGGCTTTCAAACATTTTTTGATGAATCAGCACACTTCCATTGGCTTGAGTTGCTACCACAAGAACAATACTGAGCAAATCGGGCGTAAAGCCTGGCCAAGGAGAATCCGACACTGTTAGGATTGAACCATCGATGTATTTATTGATGGTGTAACTATCTTGTTCTGGAATAACGATATCGTCCCCATCGCGAAATAACTCAATCCCAAGCCTACGAAACACATCTGGAATCATTCCTAGATGATCATAACCTGTATCCTTAATTCGAATGTTACTTTGGGTCATTGCTGCTAAACCGATGAATGATCCTATTTCAATCATATCGGGCAACATACGGTGCTCGCATCCACCTAATTCTTTAACACCTTCAATGGTAAGTAAATTAGATCCAACACCCGAGATCTTAGCCCCCATACTATTCAGCATCTTGCATAATTGCTGAATATACGGCTCACAAGCAGCATTAAAAATGGTAGTTGTCCCTTTGGCCATAGTTGCTGCCATCAGAATATTGGCAGTTCCGGTAACGGATGCCTCATCAAGCAACATAAATGCTCCTTTAAGCTCTTTCGCTTCTACCTTATAGAAACTTTCTACTCCATCAAAATCGAAACTAGCACCTAGACTTTGGAAACCAATAAAATGGGTATCCATGCGGCGGCGGCCAATCTTATCTCCACCCGGTTTAGGAATATAACCACGACCAAATCGTGTTAGCAAAGGACCAACAATCATGACAGAACCACGAAGAGCAGAACCTTTTTTCTTGAATTCCTCGGAGACCATGAAATCGACATCTACCTGATCAGCAGTAAATGCCCAAGATCCATTTCCTAGTTTTTCGACTTTAACTCCGAGTGCGCCTAATAACTCAATGAGCTTGTTTACATCAACAATATCAGGCACATTGTGAATGACACAACGCTGAGATGTTAGCAATACGGCACACAAAATTTGCAAAGCTTCATTCTTTGCACCTTGTGGGATAATTTCTCCCTGAAGGCGTTTGCCTCCTTTAATTTCAAATCGATTCATACAACGTCAGAAACTGGTTCCGCCGCCGAATTTACGTTTGAAGTTTTTCTGTTTTTGACGTCCGCGATTAAACTTCTTACCCTGTTGTTGTGGATAATTTTGCGAAACACCTTCTGCTACGACTGTCATGGTTGTTCCTTCGGCTGGTTTTAGTAGCCCTCCGGACAATTCACTTAAGTCTTTGAATATCTGTTCATCCTGCACCGAATCACGGTTCCAGGTTAAATATGATTTCTTTAAGTTGTATGCGATAGCTCCAATTAACGCTTCCCGAATTGGCCCTTCTTCAATATTTTTAGACTCTTCGATTACCTTCTCGATAATCTTTCCATAATGGCGAAAACGAATTTTTGCATTTGGATATGGAATTCGATCCGGTTTGGTTTGAAAACTCTCTCTTGATGGAATAGGATAAGGAGAATCTACATCTAATCGGAAGTCAGACATGATAAACAAGTGATCCCAAAGCTTATGTTTGAAATCGCTCACGTCTCTTAAATGTGGATTGAGTTGACCCATTACAGAAATAATGTAACGTGCCATTTTATTACGTTCTTCCCGATCGGCAATTTCACAAGTATGATCAATCATACGTTGAATGTGGCGACCGTACTCAGAAATAATGAGATGTGGTCTTTGGGAATTGTATTCCATGCTTTATTATACGTGGGAAAAAACCGGTTTTTAAATGAATCCGGAAAGTCCTGCTAAATATCTCGCTATAAAGAGAATCAGGAGTTGTTTATTATCTTAAGTCGTGCAAACTTAAGCAATAATTGTTTTTGTCCTACTTCTTTAAAAAAGATGGTTGCTTTCTGTTCTCCTGGTCTTCCTTCTACATTTAAGACCTTACCAGGACCAAATCGTTCGTGAATTACCTCCATACCCGATTGAAGCTTACTTACATCATCAGCTATAAAAGATGATGTAGTTTCTGCTTTAGCGATTGGCTTGTCGGTTAACTTCTTTAATGGAGTAAATCCCTTTTTCGGTTGAATTACAGGCAAATCAGAGCTTGGGGATGATTTTGGTTTGAAAGCATTGGCCGTTCCTTTAGGAGCAAATCCACCGAAACTGGAACGCTCTGAACTGAAATCTAAAAATCCTTTAGGCTCAGCAGCAACAGGCATATCTAATAAAGCGGCATCAATTTCCTCCAAAAACCGACTTGGTTCCGAATGAGTAATTTGTCCCCAACGATAACGTGTAGTAGCACTTGAAAGAGTCAAGTATTTTTCAGCCCGAGTAATTGCTACATAAAATAAACGGCGCTCTTCTTCTAATTCTTCGCGACTATTTAAAGAAAGTTGAGATGGAAATAAATTCTCTTCTAAACCAACCACAAATACTGCAGGAAATTCCAATCCTTTTGCAGCGTGAATGGTCATTAAGGATACTCGATTGGGATCGTCTTTTTCGTTCTCATCTGCATCGGTAAGCAAAGCAATATCTTGCATGAATACATCCAAGGTTCGTTCTGCCACTTCATCATCACTTTCAGGTGGAGTATCCACAAATTCCTGAATACCGTTTAGCAATTCCATCACATTTTCATGCTTGCTAATTCCTTCAGGTGTTTTATCGATGGATAACTCTTTTAAAAGTCCGGATGATTTTGCAATATGTGTAGCTAAATCAAAAGCATTGGTTGATTTGAGTCCATGTTGAAAGCTCTTAATCATGGTCACAAAATCAATTACTTTTTGTGCTGAAGCTCCACTGATAGGACGATATAGCGACATTCCTTCTATAATCTCCCAGATACTTTTATTGTGCTGATCGGCCGAAACGATAATTTTCTCCAATGAGGTTTTCCCAATTCCACGAGCAGGATAATTAATCACTCGTTTCAATGCTTCCTCATCGTTGGGATTAATAGTAAGCCTACAATAGGCTAGCAAATCTTTAATTTCCTTGCGTTTATAAAACGAAAGTCCCCCAAAGATTCGATAAGGAATTCCACGTTTTCGAAGCGCCTCTTCCATCGAACGACTTTGAGCATTCGTTCGATAGAGAATTGCAATATCGCTATTGGGTAATTGATAATTCATTCGAAGATCGAAGATGCCGTTTGCCACCATTGATCCTTCTTCATTATCGGTACTTGCTTTTAACAGACGAATTAATTCTCCGTCTTTATTGTCGGTCCAAACTACTTTTTTTAATTGGTCTTTATTGTTTCGAATGACACTATTAGCAGCCTGAACGATAGTTTTTGTTGAACGATAATTTTGTTCGAGTTTATAAACCTTCAAATCAGGATAGTCCTTTTCGAAATTGAGGATGTTCTGAATATTGGCACCACGGAAAGCATAAATACTCTGAGCATCATCGCCAACTACACATATATTCTGGTACATGGCTGACAGTTTCTTAACAATTAAGTATTGGCTGAAGTTGGTATCCTGGTACTCATCTACTAAAATGTACTTGAATTTCTGTTGATACTTATATAGTACATCAGGATACTGCTTTAATAGCACATTGGTTTTGAATAACAAATCATCAAAATCCATTGCGGAAGCTTTGAAGCAACGTTTTTCGTAGGCTTCATATACCAACCCAAGTTTGGGCTTACCGCTTTGGCGATCTTCTTCGAGTACTTCGGGATGAGCTAAGTACTGAGCAGAGGATATTAAATTATTTTTGGCATTCGAAATTCGATTGAGAACTAAAGAAGGCTTGTATATTTTATCATCCAATTGCATTTCACCAAGAATGGTTTTGATGAGGCTTTTGGAATCGTCGGTATCATAGATGGTAAAATTGGAAGGATATCCAAGTTTTTCTGCCTCAAATCGAAGAATACGGGCAAATACAGAGTGAAAGGTGCCCATCCATAGATTAGCCGATTCGGTTGTTTTAACGATTTTATGAATACGTTCTTTCATTTCACGAGCAGCTTTGTTGGTGAACGTGAGCGAAAGAATATTGAATGCATCCACACCTTTACTAAGTAGGTGGGCAATACGATATGTAAGGACTCGAGTTTTACCTGATCCAGCACCGGCAATAATCATAACAGGGCCTTCGGTATTTTCGACTGCTTGCCGCTGAATAGGATTTAATTCGTTCAAATAATCGTGTGACATGGTGCAAAAGTAGGTAATGCAGGAAAGAAGATGAGAAGTAAAATATAAACGTACTGGTTGAAAAAAAGATGATGCTGGGCGAGGGGGCGAAACAAGTACCCTGCAGCCCCATTGGGGCGAAGCGTACAGGAGAGCACCCGACCGAAGGCGCCCCATTAAAAATAATTAATTCAATTTAGTGCTGGAAAGATAACTAGCAGTAAAGTTCACAAATCGAGTGCTGTAGGGATATACAGGGCTAGTTGTGACAGATGAAACAGGCAAACTTAAAATATGTTGAAAAGAAAAGCAGGATGTTGTGGAATTATTTTTTACTCACCTAGTTGTGAATTTGAAAGTACTTCCTATCTTTGCGCTCCCAAAAATTGGGCAAAATAGCAACAAAGAGTCTCTAACATCCATACAATCAACGTCTAAAAGCATGCCTACTATCCAGCAGCTTGTACGTAAAGGCCGCACGCCTAACGCATCAAAGAGTAAGAGTCCAGCATTGGATTCATGTCCTCAGCGTAGAGGAGTGTGTACACGCGTATATACCACAACACCAAAGAAGCCAAACTCGGCAATGCGTAAAGTAGCTCGTGTTCGTTTAACGAATACGAAAGAAGTTAACGCTTATATCCCGGGTGAAGGGCATAACTTACAGGAACACAGTATCGTTTTGATCCGCGGTGGTCGTGTAAAAGATCTTCCAGGGGTACGTTACCACATTGTTCGTGGAGCGTTAGATACATCTGGAGTAGAAGGTCGTAATCAACGTCGTTCTAAGTACGGAACAAAACGTCCGAAACCAGGACAACCGGCAGCTGCTGCAGGAAAAGGCAAAAAGAAATAATTTCAGATAATAGCATTCCTTTCGCACCATGAGAAAGACCACCCCAAAACGAATAGCCCGCACGCCGGATCCACGATTCAACGATCCTTTGGTAACGCGTTTCGTTAACAACCTGATGTTCGATGGTAAAAAGAGCATCGCTTACTCCATTTTTTACGATGCAGTTGATATCGTAGAAAAACGAACTGAAGAAAACGGTCACGAAGTATGGAAACGTGCTTTGGAGAACGTAAGTCCTACAGTAGAGGTTAAAAGCCGCCGTGTTGGAGGAGCTACGTTCCAGATTCCGATGGAAATCCGTCCGGATCGTCGTATAGCTTTAGGTATGAAGTGGATGATTATGTATTCACGTAAGCGCAATGAGAAGTCAATGGCACAACGCCTTGCTTCTGAGATTGTAGCTGCGTCGAAAGGCGAAGGTTCCGCTCACAAAAAGAAAGAAGACACTCACCGTATGGCTGAGGCGAACAAAGCATTTTCACATTTCCGCTTCTAATCCCAAGAGATTCCCAAGAACGTCATGGCTCACGATCTTCAATACACACGCAACATCGGTATTGCCGCGCACATTGATGCTGGTAAAACAACTACGACTGAGCGTATCCTTTATTACACCGGAGTTAATCACAAAATTGGTGAGGTACACGATGGTGCTGCTACTATGGACTGGATGGTTCAGGAGCAAGAACGCGCTATCACAATCACATCAGCAGCTACAACCTGCTTTTGGA
>DAOOQW010000114.1:0-7081 GCA_035388945.1 Flavobacteriales bacterium | reverse complement strand
TACAGTAACTCGGGTACTGCTATTTTACCTTCGCAAGGAACATATAACAACCTTCTATTTACTGGAGGAAGTACTAAAAATCTCTTCAATACCGACATCCTCATTAATGGTAACATGTCCATAAGTGCAGGTATTGTGAGCAATCCTAGCAACCGAATTGTATCATTAAAAGGCAACTTCGTTAATACTGCTTCTTTAACAGCTTTCCAAACGGGAACAACCGGATCATTACAGCTTACAGGTAGTACTCAAAGTATTACTGGCGCTTCTTCTTTTGGTCGATTAACGGTGAATGGAGCTGGTGTAAAAACCCTAAACAGTTCGTTAACAATTACCAATTTGATTACTTATGTAAATGGGGTTATTACTACAGGTGCTAATCAATTAACTCTTGCTTTAGGTGCTACAGGAACTGGTGCTTCTGCTTTGAGTTATGTAGACGGTAACTTACAAAAAGTAATAGCTGGCGGAACTGCAACTCGTAGTTTTGAAGTTGGTGATGCAAGTACATATGCACCAGTAACTATTCAATTCTCAGGAACTACTAATGCAGGTGGATCATTTACAGTAAATACGTTAAGTGGTGATCACCCAGCGACTGCAACATCTGGAATCGATGGTTCTAAATCGGTAAACAGATTTTGGGGTATTACAAACTCGGGTGTTGCTGGTTTTTCTTCCACAAGCATTACATTCAATTTTGTTTCGGGTGATTTAGATCCAGCTGTTAGTACAAGTAACCTTTCTGCAGCTCGATATAACACATCAACTTGGACTTTACCAACTGTAGGTACTCGTACTTCAACTAGTCTTCAAGTTACTGGTATCACTGCATTTGGTGAATTCCAATTAGCTGAACCATTTTCAGCAGGTATTACTTGGACTGGAGCAGTTAACACTGACTGGAACAACCCAGGAAACTGGAATCCAAATGTGATTCCTACTGGTTCTGACAATGTTTCAATTCCAGTAGTAACGAATGAGCCATCGTTTTTAACTCCAGGAAATGGAATAGTTAGAAATATAGTACTACAAAGCGGTGCTTATATCAATATTCCAACTGGATATCAAGTAACAGTAAATGGAAATTGGTCTGGTACAAATGCTCAAGTTACTGGTCCAGGTAATGTATTGTTTACATCTCCAATTGCTACACATTCTGGTACAACTACATTCTTTGGAATTGTATCGGTTGCTTCAGGAGCAAATCTTAACACAAGTAATTCATTAGCACTTGCTAATGGAGCATCTTTGATGCATGGAGTTGGAACAATCGGTGCTGGTGGATCTATCACTGGAAACGTACGTATTCGTCGAAGTGGTGCTAATAATGTCTTGAGCTACAATTTCTGGTCATCTCCAATTACTAGTGCTACAACTTCTGTTTTAAGTGGCAATCGTTATATGTATGATCCAAATCAAGCTACTGGTTCTGATGTAGTTGGTTTACGTGATGGATGGATTGCTCCTGGAAGCTTCATGACACCAGGTCGTGGATATATTGCGACAGGAACTGCAAATGCTTCATTCATTGGTATTCCTAACAATGGGAACATCTCTTATGGTCCTCTAGCTTTGGGTACGTTTACTAATTTTAACTTAGTTGGAAATCCATACCCTAGCGGTATTAATGCCAATAGCTTCTTATCTGCCAATCCGCAAATTTTGGGTGGTGCTATCTATTTCTGGGATGATGATAATACTTCCGGAACTGGTTATGCTGCTTCTGATTATGGTGTTTACAATGGTGTTGGATTTGTTGGCCCTAACAGCGGCAAGTCGTTTAACGGAAACATTGGTTCTTGCCAAGGCTTCTTTATTCAAGCTTCAAATACCAACCCGGTTACATTCACTAATTCGATGCGTACAACTCAGAATAGTACTTTCTTCGATGCAGACATGCTTGATCGTGTTTGGGTAAGTGTAACGACACAAAACGAAGATTACAACGAAACACTTATCGCATTCAAAGAAGATGCTACCGATAGTGCAGATGCTCAGTATGATGCAACGAAACTTCGTGGGAATACAGAAATTGCGATGTATTCTAAAATTGGTTCAGATGATTATGCAATTCAAGCATTATCCGAATTAACTGTCGATAAAACTGTTCAACTAGGTGTTGAAGCTACAGCAAATGGACCTCAAACATTCCGTTTGAAACAAGTCGATAACTTATCTGAAACAGTTCAAATCATCCTTGAAGACACCAAATTGGGTACTTTCCATAACTTGAGAAATAATCCTGAATACATCTATAATTATGATGCTTCAACTGATGTGCTTCGTTTCCGATTACATTTCAAACCAGAAGTTTTAATGACTTCTGCTACCGAAAGTTGCGTACAAAATGATGGACAAATCATAGTAAATAGTCCTTCGGCCACTACTTGGGATTTCTCGGTTACCAATATGGCAGGTGTTGCTGTGGCTCACAACGAGGCATTTAGTGGATCTACAACAGTTAATAATTTAGCTGGAGGAATCTATTTCGTTAACTTGAGTAATCAATTTGGAAGTATAATCCATCAAGCAATCGAAGTGGCAAGTGGTTCTCCAGTTATTGCAACTGCTTCTTCTAATGCTTCAGTTGTAGAAATCGCAAATGCAGAATTTACTTTCCATGCTACAGCACAAGGTGCTAGTGAATACACTTGGGATTTTGGTGATGGAACAATTGTAACTGGAATGCTAAATCCGGTTCACGTTTACACAGCACCTGGAACCTACACTGTTACGTTTATCGCTTCTAATGCAACGTGTATGGACGTGAAAACAGTTATTGTTACTGTGCGCGATTTGACTACAGGTTTGGATAAAATTGGTCAATCTGCATTCTCGATGTTCCCTAATCCAGCAAACACAAGTACAACTATTAGCTTGCGTTTACCTGAACGTCAATCAGAACTGGTCATGAATATCTTAGATGCTAGTGGAAAACTGGTTAAAACTCAAACGTTCAAAAACGTAGAAACTCAAGCTACACTTCAATTGAATGTGGCAGACTTGATTCCGGGAGTTTATCAGATATTGATGAATGGCGGAACTTATAGTACTTCTGCACGATTGAATGTAAGTCGCTAATTCTGTATTGATTCAGTCAAAAAAAAGCCCCGTGAGAGTTATTTCTCACGGGGCTTTCTGTTTCTAATTAATTGATCAATTCTTCAAACTAAACTTAACTGGTAAATTATACCGAACTGGTACTTTTTGACCACCTTGAATACCTGCTTTCCAATTAGGCATTTTACTAATTACTCGAATTACTTCATCCGAAAAACCTGGCGATGGTGAACGTTTAATAGTAATATCATCAATCACCCCATCCACATTTACTACAAACGAAACATAAACAATTCCATTCATTCCAGTTTCTCGTTCATAAGTTGGATAACGTAAATTATTACTGAGGTATTTGAACATGGCAGTCTCTCCTCCAGGAAATTCAGGCATGATCTCAACAAAATCCTCCACTTTTTTAATACCACCTGCACCACCATTTCCTACTTCCTTTTCCTTTCCTCCGCCACCTTCAGGAATAATTGGCCCTTTTTTTCCATTTCCTCCCGGATTATACGCTACCGAATCGGTTTCTTCTTTTTTCTTTTCCTCAGGTTTGATTGGTTCGTTAACTGGAGTTGGTGCTTTATCCTCCATTTTCATTTTATCTGATCCGGCTGGAGGAATAACACTTTTCTCACCTACTTTTGGTTGATCAGGCTTTTCTGGAAGAATCATTTCAATAATTTTAAATTCATGTTTCTTGGCTATTTTATGGTTAATGTCATCTATAGATAAATGATGAGCTTTACCCATTATATACATGGTCGAAACAATCGTAAGTACTAATCCGGCAGAAAAGAAAAAACCTGTTAGAATGTTACGATCATACTGCTTACGAAGTAAAAAAGCTCCGTAAGCATGATTGCGATTTTCAAAAACGATCTCATCAAACGAGAGATCAGAACGGCGGGAATTGGGAGTCAGCATAACGTTTGGTTTTTTGCGTATATGTGAGCTAACGCAAGTGGTTCACCAAACGATATGTTTAATTGAGAACAGATTTTGGGATTTATCGCTCAAGCGCGAGGATGAAATTCGGTAATTACCTGGCGGAGATATTCTCGATCTAAATGGGTATAAATCTCAGTTGTAGTAATGGATTCGTGACCTAACATTTCCTGAACTGCTCGTAAATCAGCACCACCTTCCACTAAGGATGTAGCAAAGGAATGGCGGAATGTATGCGGACTAATCTTCTTCTTAAGCCCAATTTTCTTAGCCAAGTCCTTAATCATCAAAAATACCATCACACGAGTTAATCGTTTTCCTCGACGATTCAAGAAAACTATATCCTCCTCGCCCATTTTAACGGGAACATGAATCCGTATTTGTCCTAAATAATCTTCTAATCTTTTCTTTACAACCGAACCTGCCGGGACAATTCGCTCTTTATTTCCTTTCCCCACAACTTTGACAAATCCGTTGTTTAAGTGCAAATCCGAAATTTTGAGATTCACCAATTCAGATACACGTAATCCGCAACTGTATAAGGTTTCGAGAATTGCTCGATTTCTTTCTCCTTCAGCTTTGCTCAAGTCGATTACACCAATAAGTGCATCAATATCTTGAACATCTAACGTATCTGGAAGTTTACGTCCAAGTTTGGGAGAGTCAAGTTGATCGCAAGGATCGGTTTGAATGAGGTTCTCGAGCAACAAGTATTTATAAAACGACTTCAATCCAGAAATCATTCGGGCTTGTGATCGAGGTTGCATTCCTAATTCTGCAACCCATTTGACCAATCCTTTTAAGTGCTCGGGCTGCACATTTTCGGGAGAAACAGATAAACCATGAACCTCAAAGAATTGCCATAATTTCTCTACATCCCGCTCGTATGCTTCAACCGAATTAGGTGAAAGCGAACGTTCGAGTTTTAGAAATGCTTTGAAACCTTTAATCGAGGAGGACCAGTCCATTTCTTGTGTACTTTCGTTGCCGGATGAAACTACATATCATCAACGGTCCAAATTTAAACCTTCTGGGAACGCGCGAACCTGAAATATATGGCTCACGTGGATTTGATTCATTTTTAGATGAGTTAAAAAGGGAATTTCCATCCATTGAACTAAGCTATTTCCAAAGTAATGTTGAAGGTGAGATCATCAATAACCTACATGAACATGGCTTTACAACGGATGGAATCTTGCTAAATGCAGGTGGATATACGCACACTTCTGTTGCTATAGGTGATGCTGTGGCGGCTATAAAAACACCCGTAATTGAGGTGCATATTAGTAACGTTTTTGCACGAGAAAGCTTTCGGCATTTAAGCTACATTGCTCCGCATGCATTAGGTGTTATCAGTGGTTTTGGGTTGAATAGCTATCGACTTGCCCTAGAACATTTTACTCGAAAATAAACCGATAGAAATCCCTATCGGAAATACTAGAAAATGAAACGCTATTTTATTACAGGAATTGGAACGGGTGTTGGCAAAACAGTGCTGAGTGCTATTTTATGTGAGGCACTGAAAGCCGATTATTGGAAACCCATACAAGCTGGTGACCTCGAAAATTCCGATACTGTTTCAGTCAAGAAATTAGTTTCAAAAACACATTCCATTTTCCATCCCGAAGCCTATCAATTGCTATTTCCTCTCTCACCACATGCATCGGCCGAGAAAACAGGAATAACAATTGATCCAGCTACTATTCAGGTCCCTCAAACAACCAATAATTTAATAATTGAAGGTGCAGGTGGATTAATGGTTCCATTAAATCGTAAAACACTGTATATCGATTTAATTCCTGCTTTAAATGCAGAAGTAATTTTGGTTTCAAAGAATTATTTAGGAAGTATAAATCATACATTATTAAGTGCCGAAAGCTTGATGTTACGCAACATCCCTGTTCGGGGAATTGTATTTAACGGAGAAGAAAATCCGGCTACAGAATCTATTATTTTGGAAATGACTGGATTTAATTTCTTGGGACGAATTCCTCAAGTGGATGTAATAGATTCGGATTTTATTCAACAACAAGCTGCTGCATTTGCAAACGTATGAATTGGAGTCAACGCGACCAGGCTGTAATCTGGCACCCTTTTACTCAAGCTCAAACAGCAGCCGAACCTATTGCTATTGTTAGAGCCGAAGGAATTTGGCTGTATGCCGAAGATGGCAAACGCTATTTAGATGGAACATCCAGTTGGTGGGTAAATGCCCACGGACATGCGCATCCATACATTGCGGAACAAATACACAAGCAAGCATCCACACTCGAGCACATAATTTTTGCTGGCTTTACGCATGAACCAGCCATATTATTAGCCGAAAAACTGATACGCCTTTTGCCTGGAGAACAAGCTCGAATATTCTATTCCGACAATGGTTCTACGAGTGTAGAAGTAGCTTTAAAAATGGCCTTGCAGTATCATCATAATCGAGGGCAGAATAGAAGAAAAATCATTTCGTTTACGAATGCCTATCATGGTGATACGTTTGGTGCTATGTCGGTTGGGGCGCGAAATGCATTTAATGCTCCATTTGAACCTTTACTGTTTGAAGTATTGAGCTTTCATCCTCCCGAAAAAGGACAAGAAGAAAGCTGTCTAGCTTATATGGAAAAACTATTGGCAGATGAGCAAATAGCTGCCTTTATTTTCGAGCCTTTGGTGCAAGGTGCGAACGGAATGCGCATGCACGATTCGGAAACACTCGGTCATCTAATTGAATTATGTCGCTCTAAAGGTGTTATTACCATTGCAGATGAGGTTTTCACTGGATTTTACCGAACTGGGAAACGTTTTGCTTGCAATCATTTAAGTGTTCAACCCGATATCATGTGTTTATCGAAAACACTTACAGGTGGCACTTTACCATTAGGAGTTACTGCAGCCCCTGAATTTATTTATGAGGCTTTTTTAAGTGATGATAAATACAAAACATTTTTTCACGGACATTCATTTACTGCCAACCCAATAGCTTGTCGGGCAGCTTTAGCATCTTTGGAATTATTTGATGAACCAACATATTTATCGAATATTCAACGAATAGTTGATGCACAAACTCAATTTGCAA
>DAOOQW010000113.1:0-7084 GCA_035388945.1 Flavobacteriales bacterium | reverse complement strand
TCGGATTACAACTTAAAAGGCATCAACACGGGGAAATTTGGCATTCGCGTTATTCCGGTGAAAAAGATAGAAGAGGCTTTTCAAGTGCTATACGGATAGGATTAATCCTTCCAAAACTTACGGCCATGTTCATCTACATAGCCCATTGGATTTCCTTTTTCATCCACTAAAAGCATCAAGAAATAATTGGCTGTGGCTTTTTCCCTCATCAGGTGATATACAAATCGAGGCTGATAATCGAATTGAGGCTCAAAAAGCTGACGAGGAAAACCCTTGTCGCTGTTATGATTGCGATCGAAATACAAACCATATTTCCCATTTTTCTTTAGGACCATACAATCGGTTGCACCCGATTTCCGAGCTAAGTAAATGCTGTCATAAGCAAAAGGTAATTGTTGCTCGTTATTGGCATTTACGATTCCCCATTGATTGTCTTTTTTCGCTAGTAGATACATAAAAGGAGCCGTCAAAGAGGTGTTGGAGGGAGTGTTTTCAAAGTTGATGATCTGCTCAAATTCTAGAGATAAATGTGTTTGCCCTTTTTCATCAATCGTCCCTAAGCGCCAAGAACCATCGCTCGCTTTATCACCAACAAGGAAATGATGCAATCCTTTTTGAGCAGCCGAAAACAAGAGAATGGAATCGTGATAAACGGGTTCAAGTTTTTCATCTGTAAGCAAACCTTTTTTGCCTTTGTAATTAAACAACACTGCATTGGAGCGAGACAAGCGCGTATTTTCCTCGTTAAGTGTTACGTAGCTGAAGTATTTAACAATTTCTGGCTTTGTACTTCCTTCGGGAAGCTGAATGGGATTACGCACAAACTGAGGTGCACGACCACTTCGATAATCTCCATACATGTAGCGACAAAACAGCGAATCGTTCTTGATTTCGAATGATTTACTAATGGTTTGAATAGCAGCAATATTTTCGCCGGGATCCAAATCTGGCGCTCTATCAACCGACACATCACCATAATCACTTCTTCTTCCACTTCCAACATATCCTGATTCACCACTGCCGTATTGGCTTTCTACTTTAGGATTAGTACTGAGATACTTTTCCATAAACACTTTCTTAGCAAAGTCATACACATAGGTTTGGGTATATTCGTTATTGGGATTTTCTTTTCCTCTACTAACAAACATGATGGATTGGTCGCTTTTGGAAGAATTATAGCGAATGCTAAAACAGTCTTTATATAACCATCCCGATTTTACAGGGTCATTCACATAATAGCAGTAGATCGCTTTGAAATTATCTGGTTGAATACACTTGATGATGACCACTTCGGGCTTTCCTGTTTGGGGATTTTCATACGACCAAATAGCTTGTTCAATGGTGCATGGATCTTTGATAACAAGCTTCCCTTCCATGTTATAAAAAACCGGATTGCTATTTTTGTTAGGTGCTGCAGCAAATAGAATTCCTTCGAAACATTCGATTACTCCATGAATAGGTGGAATAATTTCTTTATTACTGATAATACCTAGTAAAGAATCTTTCACCACATAATAATATCCTGAAGGCAACGTGTATTTACTCTTCTTCTTCACCGAATTAAATTCAACATAATCGTATTTAGGAGCGACGATGATTTTACCCGTAGTGTCAGCCATTCCCCAAAGTTTTCCTTTTCTATATGGAATAAGGGCTTGGTGCTTTTGTGCCGTTAAAGGAAACAGAAGAATCAAAAGAAATCCAGCAATAAATAGTTTTCGGATGAGCATATTGGATTATGAACTGCGAAGTTAAATCGAAACAAATGCAAATGAACCTTTCCTCATAACTAGCAAATAGTGCCTGCTAATCTTATCTTTCGCTTCCTTTATCTTATGAAAAAACAACTCTGCTTTTTCGCATTTTTTTTTCTCGTTTTCTTTTCCAATTGGACGTTTGCTCAATCAGCTAAACCCGAATGGTTATATATTATTGATGGATACAACGACACCTTTGTTAGCGATTTGGAGGTCGATAAAGAAGGAAACTCCTATTTGGCCGTTAATTATTGCGGAGCGCTAACGGTTAGTGGCTTAAATAAGAAAATGCCTCCTTCGGGACATGTACATGGCTTATTGATAAAGCTAAATAAAAATGGGAAACCACTTTGGGCACATGGTTTCAAAAGTGCGTATGATAACCGAATTAATGATTTGTCGATAGCGCCTGATGGAGATGTACTCATTACTGGATTTGGAGATGGCGTGATGAGTTTTCCTGGATTGAATGACACGTTAAAATGTGGAAGAGAAAAAGGGAAAAACGATTACCATTATCCCCAAGCAGTTTATGCAGCTCGATACTCACCTAAAGGAGAACGCATTTGGGTTCATTTCTGGAATACAGGTTGGGCCGAAGGAATGAGCATTGCTGCGAATAGTAAAGAGGAAGTGTATTTCAGTTTTTATCATCGAGGAAGTTTGAGAAATAAAGAAACGCTAATCGATTCTTTCCCTGTAACACCAAAGCTTTCAGCTATGGTTTCGTATGCTCACATCGATAAAGATGGAAAATTGGTAAAAATTCATCATTTCGATTTTCAGGAAACGAGTAGTAGTGCACATACTCCGCATTTGAAGTTCGATAAAGACGACAATCTATACATGTATGGTGCTTTCAAAGGCAAAGTGAAATTCAGTGAAAAAGATTCGCTCACAAATGATGGATATTATGAAAGCAACGATTCTTATTTAGTGAAATTCAATCCTGCTGGAAATTTACTTTGGAAAAAAAGGATTGGTGGGCAAAATGGTCAATGGATTAAGGAAATTCAATTTGCTGATGATGGATCCATATACGCAACAGGAGAATATAGCTTTGAATGTACGATTGGTGATGGTATTAGTCTGTCTCAGAAGAGCAAATACGAATACAAATCGGGCGATAGCTTTATGTATTTTAAGTTGAACGCGGATGGAGAACTGGTTTTTACCCGTTTCGAAGAGAAAGGAAATTACGGCACTTATTTTACGGCACGATCGATTGGACTTGACCCGAATGGCGAGTCGCATATTGTTGGTTATTATACTGATACAATTCAATTTGAAGGGTTTTTCCTACCGGGAATTTCGAGGACGAATCAGATGTTTTACAGTAGATGGCAGGAAGATAAATTACTAGAACTGGAAAATGTAGGAAATAGTAATCGATACGGTCTTAGTCCCATGCGCATTGGGTTTGGTCCTACTGGACAGTTTGCAGTAACAGGAGTTTACAATGACAAAAGCTGTTCAATCAATATACAAGGACAAGAAAAGAAGTTTGGAAAATACGAGTATGGAAATGCCACGTTTGTGTATGGAGGAAGTGTTCCTGTGATAAGAAAAACGGAACCTTCACTATTGGCAACAAAGACGATTCGTTTCAATCACTTAGAAACCTTGAAGCCTTTATTGGCATGCCTAAAACCAAAGGAAAGCACTCTTCCCAATATCTGGTTTCCAACAACCGATTCCATCCCATCACGCGAAACATGGTTGAGTGAATCGCCCTGCGGAAGAGAAATAGTTCAGTTAGAAGCGAGTTTGTTTCCCAATCCAAGTGCGGGACAAAGCACTCTAAAACTTAATGGAATGATGGGCGGACAAGTGCAATTGGATGTGTTTTCGGAAAACGGAGCACTGCTTTTTTCAAAACGCATTACAGTTCCGAGTGAGGAATATTTACAAGACCTAAACTTGAGTTCTGCAGCACCAGGAATTTACTTCGTACGTATTGTCCATGGCGGATTTGAGAAAGCGATTCGGATGGTGAAGATTTGAAGGAATTGCACCAGTTTATTCAAATACAGTGATAGTTCCTTCTTGGGATTTTAGTTCACCATTGAGCATTCCAACCTGTAACACATAAAAATAAGTTGCAGGGATGACGCGCTCTCCCGATTCATTTTTTCCATCCCAATCAATATTCGGAGAGGATAATGTCTTGATCTTTCTTCCCTGTCTATCGAAGATTGTAGCCAGGTGAATTATTCCTCCTTCGACTTTGAATATCAATTTGTCATTAATACCATCATCATTAGGGCTAAACGTATTAGGAGTTTTATCTACATCACAATAAACAGCATCTGCAAAAGTGGAATCGATAACGGAACAACCGTGAGAATCAACTATTTCTAGTACAATAGTATATTCTTCTGTTACATGTGCTTGTTGAGTATTTTCTCCTGTGCTCCAGTTGTATTCGTACATGTCGGGCGGACCTAATATGGTTAATTCATCACCTTCGCAAAATGGGTATGAATCGATCAAATTACTAACGGGGTTTTCTTGAACGACTAGATGAAAGACTTTCATAAGAGATAAACACCCATTTGCTTCAACTTGGACACTAAAATCGCCCGAGTTGCTAACCTGTGCATTAGGTAAGTAAAGTGTATCGCTGTTTAGTGTTTGGAAATCTTGAGCATTGTACCAATTAACCGTCATTCCTGCGATTGAAGCGGGATTTAGATTAACAACATAAATCGTATTTCCTACACAAGTTGGAGAAGACAAAATAAACGGAGGATTTAATTTGGGGCCATGTACTACACTCAAATGAAATTGATCTTCACGACTGCATTGTTCTAACGTAGAAGTAAGTGTATAATTTCCAGCGTTGTTTAGATGTAATTCATCATATGATAAATAAGAATTTAATATAAACGAACCATTCGGACCAGTCCAATGATATGTCATGTTATCTTGAAGGATTGGTTCAACATAAAAGCCTTGGTTCTCACACATAGATTCAGGAAAGTCAATTTGGGGCTCAGGTACCATGAAAATATCAACGGTAATTTGTGGCGTATCAACAACACAAAATAATTCATCACCAATAGGATAGAAATAATAGGAACCTTCCATGCTTGAATCGGCATTTGAGATAGAAGCATTTAGATTGGAACTCGTAAACCCGTTTGGTCCAACCCAAGAGCCACTTTCAAGCCCTTCAACTTGTGACATATTTAGGTTGATAGTTTCTCCTCCACATAGATTTAAACTGTCTATTACAAATGGAAAAATCACGTTTGACTTTAAAACCCATTCGGTTTGGATGCGAGAACTGGTACATGATGTAGTTGTATCGACAGTTGCAGCATAAATGAATTGATCACTTGAGTTATTTGTATAAAGCAATGTGTCGCCTGATGCAAATGAACTTTGATCGAGATCATCGAACCATAAAATAGGCAGGTTGCTGATTGCAATAGCTGTTGCAATTGTTCCGGGACAGGATGGAATAGTAAACAATGATTCAGGAGGAAGTGGAGAAGTAAATTCTTCCAGATAAATGGAATCTCTGCTTATACATCCAAATGGGTCTTTGATGCTTAAATATACCCATCCCGAATCACTAGCTAAATAATCGGGTGTTTGAAATGCTCCGTTTTGCCAAGAATATTCAACCATACCTGAATTCGCTACCAACAATAAATCGCGCTGAGTACATAATACCGAATCGGTTGAAAAGCCAATCTCTGCCTGCAATCCGGTTAATTCTACTTCGATAGAAAAGGTGTTGGTCGCATTGCAAAATGTTGCCTCTACCATATAAATACCGGGTTCATAAACCAGTTGTAACGTATCGCTTCCCGATAATGGTGGCAGCCAATTATATTGAATTAATGGATCGGATGTAAGTGTTACATAAGCAGGGTTTCCATTGCAAATACTTCCTGGACTTGTTAGAATTTCAGGTGAGCTCAAATCTTTGACTTCTACTGTATTGGAGAGCAATGTACAATTCGAGAAATCGGTTAAAATGTAATAGTAGTTTCCTGGAGGATTAACATTGATTTGTTGCGCGTTACCAATTTCATTTCCTTGAGGACCAAACCAACTAACCCAATTGCCGGCATCTGCAATTAGTGTTACAGAATCGGCGGGACATTTTATTCCACTACTTGGATTTAGAGTAACTATTGGAGCATCTTTAACTTTCAAGTGATAGCTATCGAATTTGTGATCACCACATCCCGTTATTGGATCAACGTAGTTTGCTTCTAGTGTGAAATATCCAGGCTGAACCGCCAGACAACTTGAACTGTCGCTACTTAAGCTAAAGAAATTACCTACTAGAGTATATGGATGAGGTGCTGTGATTAGTAATGTGGATGTGTCTCCGGGACAAATCCCATTGGAAGCAGATGTAATTGAAAGAGCAAAATCGGGATTGGGATTAATATTCACATATACCTCGCGTTCGACTTGCAAAATGGTGTCGCTATTAAATGGAGGCAGTAGCATAGATAATTTCACCTGCAAATAGCCCGATTCTTCCATTTTAACTTTGTTGGTATGGTCTAAAAAAGTATACGGACCGCCTTCATTGCTGGGGCTAAAAGTTGCATTTGGACTAATTTCCCAGTAAACAAAAGCAGGAACCATTAAGGGTGCATAATAGGTTATACTATCGACAAGTTGAAGTATGATGTTTTCATCCTCGCAAATGTTTATGGTGTCGTCCATAACCAAGTCGGCAAGTAAATCTAAAACATGGGCAACAGCCGAATCTCCTGGATTACTTGGAATGCCACCTTGACTATTTATAGTATAGCTAATTACCCTTACACATTTAGAGAACGAGCATCCAAAACTAGTTGTCTCGGTGAAGGTGTATATGCCATCATCAAAGGCTGAAACTTGAGTTCCACTAGTATAATTTCCATTAGGATCTGACCATGCACCATTATTTTGAGGACTAGAAAGATTGCCATATAATTGGGCAGTATCACCATAAAGTTTGGTCAGTTTTTCCCAACAACCCATTTGTGGTATGGCCGTTTTTATTGTCCCATAGGTGGAATATATACTTGTTTGACTGGGTGATGGATGGATGACTACATAAATGGAATCGGTAAAAGTCCTACAACCATCAATTTGAGAAATGGTATACTGATACATCCCCGTTTGATCGACACTTGTTGATGGAGAATAATTGAAGATTGGTCCAGCTTGCCAGTTTAATCCAGTACCTAGTTGTATATTGATAACGGCAACTTCGCAGGCAGAAATTGTATCGGAAGTGGAAACAATTTGTGGTGGTACAATTGGGAAAGTACAAGATGAATCCTCTCGAATATAATAATCATAAACAGCGC
>DAOOQW010000112.1:0-7174 GCA_035388945.1 Flavobacteriales bacterium | reverse complement strand
CTAATTCTGGCATTCGATCCACAAGATTTATTCTTTGTAGGTATTAGTTTCACCATTGTGGGAACTGGTTTCTTCAAACCGAATATCTCAACTATGGTTGGTGCACTCTATCATTCGAACGATAGTCGTCGCGATGCTGGATTTTCTCTCTTCTATGCCGGGATTAACATTGGAGCCTTACTTGGAGGATATGCCTGTGTGACAATTGCTAAAACTTATTCTTGGAATCTAGCTTTTGGTCTAGCTGCAATCGTAATGACCATCAGCTTGCTCACATTCCTTTTCACTCAAAAAAGCCTCGGTCCTATTGGATTAAGTCCAATTACTAAAACTGGTAAAAAGTGGTTTGAATATGCAACCTACGCAGGTTCGCTTCTTGTCATTCCATTAATCATGGTCATGGTTGCTAAAACCGAGTACACCGATTATTTCATGTACACAATCGGACCTTGTACCTTGATTTATCTGTTTTATGAAATGTCGAAATACAGTGTTGAGGAACGTAAAAAACTCTTCGCTGCACTTATTTTCATCATCTTCTCCATCTTGTTCTGGGCATTCTTTGAACAAAGCGGAGGATCCTTAAACATCTTCGCAACCAACAACTTACATGGCGAACTTTTTGGCATTTCGGTCGATCCAAATGGGATAAACAATTCGGCTAATTCATTCTTCGTAATTGCATTTGCGGCTTTAGTTGGATTACTCTGGGTTGCTCTTAGTAAACGTGGAAAAGAACCTAATACTGTGGTGAAATTTGGCTTAGGATTCCTTTTTCTTGGTCTTGCCTTTTTCGTTTTTTATGCAACTCGTTTCTTTGCTGATAGCGAAGGAAAAACATCTTTAGAAGTATTTACACTCGCCTATTTCATCATTACGTTTGGTGAGCTTTGTTTATCTCCAATTGGTTTGTCTATCATGACCAAACTATCTCCTCAGCCGCTTCAAGGTGTTATGATGGGAATGTGGTTCTTGGCAAGTGCTTATGGACAATATGTAGCAGGTTTACTTGGAGCTGGCATGACTGCACCAGGAGAAAATGCAAGTGCTCTTGAAAAACTAACTTCCTATACTGGTGGATACCAACAATTAGCTATTTACGCCGTTATATGCGGTGTTCTATTGATTGTTATATCACCGATGGTAAAGAAATTAATGGGTAACGTGAAGTAATCCATTAAAAATTCTAGAATGCCGGTTTACTCTTGTATTCCGGCATTTTTTATTTCTGAATGCTTTCGATATCCTTAATTCGGTTGTATTTTAGCTTCTAATTGAAAATCCTATGCGGTATTTGTTATTCCTGCTTTTAGTTCTCCCTTCATTCCTTCCAGCTCAAACCGAAGGCATTCATTGGATGAGTTTTACGGATGCGATGGCGAAACGTGATAAAGCACCTAAGAAGATATTCATCGATATGTATACCGATTGGTGTGGATGGTGTAAACGCATGGATGCGAGCACATTTATTCATCCCGAAGTGGTTAAATACATGAACGAGCATTACTATGCAGTAAAGTTCAATGCCGAAAAAGAAGGGCCTATTTCTATCCGTGATTCTGTGTACAAGGTAAATCCTCAATATGGCAGAAATGGAACGCATGAAATTGCAGTAGAAATGCTTCAGGGTAAACTATCTTATCCATCGTTTGTTTTCTTGGATGAACGCTTTAACATGTTAAGTCCGCTGCCAGGCTATCAAACTCCTGAACAGCTAGAACCCGTTTTACGCTTTTTTGCAGAAGGGATTTACTTAACAACATCTTGGGCTGATTACCAAAAGAAATTCCTTCCTAGCTGGAAATAAAAACGCATTGCTATTTGCCTAATTATTAGGCCCAATCATGAAGAAACCCCGATTTTTCGAAAACACTCCACGATCACTTCTCATATTTTACGTGTTGGTGTTATATGTGGTGTTTCAATCGTGTTGGTGGTACTATTTATTACTTGATCTAAATAGTCAAATCTTCGATTTACGCTCCAGTTTAGCTGGCTTGCTAGAATACGACGTTGGTTTAGAAAGTTCACTCCGCCAAAAACTCCAACAGAAACAATGGATGGTATTTGGAGAAGGATTGGTTTTCTTACTGCTTTTACTTTTGGGTTTTATCCAAACCCGCAAATCGTTTAAACGAGAAACCCAAGTTGCTCGACAACAAAAAAACTTCTTACTATCGGTCACACACGAGCTCAAATCACCTATTGCATCGGTAAAACTTTATCTTCAAACTTTAGAGAAAAGAGAGCTGGATAGAAGTAAACAAATCGATTTGCTTCAAAAAGCAATCACCGAAACCAACCGACTCGATCATTTGGTTGAAAACATGTTGGTGGCAGCTCAAATTGAAAATCAAGCTTTACTCATTCAACCGGAGGAAATGGATTTGTCGGGTTTCGTTAGTGCTTTCATTAATGAATTCGAAGAAAAGAATCAGATTAAGATTTCGGGCAAACGTGTTTCGGGTTTGATGATACAAGCTGATCCGCTATCCATGAGATCTATCTTAGTTAACCTCACCGAAAATGCATTGAAATACGGTGGCTCAAATCCAGAGATTGCGATTAACCTTTCAATTGATGAGAACCATGTGGTTTTACAGATTTGCGATCAAGGAATCGGAATAGCGGAAGAAGAGCGACAACGTGTTTTTGATAAATTCTACCGTTCAGGGAATGAAGAAACACGTCAAACTAAAGGTACAGGACTCGGATTATTCATAGTGAAATACTTGGTCGGACTTCAATCTGGTAGTATTTCGGTGCTGAACAATACACCTAAAGGAAGTACTTTTGAGCTTCGATTTAAATCAATCTAAACCCATGAAGGATAAAAAAGTTGCCCTCCTAATTCTCGATGGTTGGGGAATTGGAAATGGTACACATTCCGATGCAATCGCTAATTCGACCACGCCTGTCATGAGTCGTTTATTGCGAACAAATCCATGGTCAAAACTACGCACCGATGGCTTGAATGTAGGATTGCCTGAGGGACAAATGGGAAATTCGGAAGTTGGGCATTTGAATATTGGTGCAGGAAGAGTTGTCTTTCAGGAATTAGTAAAGATTAATCAGTCGACCGAAACAGCTCAAATCGATACCAATCCGGTTCTTGTTGAATCGTTACGAATTGCTCGGGAGGAAAATAAAACACTTCATTTCTTTGGTTTAGTGTCGGACGGCTGTATTCATTCTTCCGATAAACATCTTCATCATCTGATAGCATTAGCAGAAAAAAGCGGAGTAAAACGGTTTTACGTGCATGCTTTTACTGATGGGCGTGACACTGATCCTAAAAGTGGTATTGGATTCTTAACAACGCTTCAAGATAAGCTGGTTGGCACACATGGAAAACTAGCATCAATCGTTGGTCGATACTATGCAATGGATCGTGATAAACGTTGGGAGCGTGTGAAAATCGCATACGATATGTTGATTCATGGTATTGCGGAACAATCCAACAACCTGCTCCAAACATTAAGTAATCGCTACGATGCAGGTGAAACCGATGAGTTTATTAAACCCATCAAGTTGCAAGGTGAAGATTGCACGATTCATCCAGGTGATGTGGTGATTAGTTTCAATTATAGAACTGATCGTTGCAGAGAAATCACCGAAGTCCTTACTCAGAAAGACTTCCCGGATTTTGGTATGAAAACCATTCCCTTGCATTATGTTACTATGACAAATTATGATGAGTCATTTAAGGGAATTGATGTGATTTTCCATAAAGATGATTTATCGCAAACTTTGGGTGAAGTTTTATCCACTCAAGGAAAGAAACAGCTACGTATTGCCGAAACAGAGAAGTATCCTCACGTAACATTTTTCTTTTCAGGTGGACAAGAGAAAGCATTCCCAGGAGAATCACGTATTATGATTCCTTCACCTAAAGTTGCCACATACGATTTGCAACCTGAGATGAGTGCTCCTGGGATTCGTGATGCTGTAATTGCAGATGTGAAAACCAATCAACCTGATTTCATTTGTTTAAACTTTGCCAATGCCGATATGGTTGGGCACACAGGAGTTTATCCTGCTATTGTGAAAGCAATTGAAGCAGTAGATTCTTGCTTGGGTGATGTTCTATCTTGTTTACACGACTATGAATATTCCGTTATAATAATTGCTGATCACGGAAATGCCGATTTTGCTGTTAATCCGGATGGTAGTCCAAACACAGCTCATTCAACTAATCCGGTACCTTGTATATTGATTGATCCAGATCACAAGGAAATTAAAGATGGCAAACTAGCCGATATCGCTCCTACGATTTTACGTTTGATGAACATTCCTATTCCTGAAATCATGAATGGAAATGTGTTGATTTAAGCATTAAGAATTCAAAAAAAGCCCCGTTAAATTAGTTTTTAACGGGGCTTTTTATTTCGGTGAGAGTAAATTCTATCGGAGGAGGACTAATGTTCCTTCGTAATTTGTCTTTAAACCGTTTCGTTGAACAGCAGCAATTTTATAGACATAAACACCTCCATCACACACGCGGTCTTTTAATAAAGTTCGACCATCCCATCCATTTTCCATGTCGTAAGAGCTATAAAGTAGTTGTCCCCAACGATTATAGATCAACATGCTAAACTCCGACACATCTTCACCATAAACTTGGAATCGATCATTATAGCCATCATTATTCGGTGTAAATGCAGTTGGTACGTATATCTTATAACCCAATTCTACAACTGCTTGTTTTGTAACAGAATCACGACATCCAAAAGCAGTTGTAACAACTTGGCGAACATCATAGATTCCCGAATCTGGGAAAGTATAACGAGCATCAGCTTGATAAACATAATCAGTATCATCAACCACATAGAAAACTTCATCGGCACCTTGAGAGAGGTCGTTAAAATCCATTTCAGGTTTAGTTATATAAACCACTTCAGGACTTAAAGCGAAATCAGCGACAGGTGAAGGATAGATACGAATCATGTCATTAATCAAGAACGTATCGGCACATAACTTTTCTGAGGTAACAACTAATGATACATCATAAACACCCGGATCGTTGTATAATACTGCAGGATTTGTGGCAGAACTTGAATTCCGTCCATTTCCGAAGTTCCATACATAGGTTTTAATCGGATCATCTGATTCGCTTAAGTTGGTAAAATTGATCACTTTAGGATCACAACCAACGAAGAAATCGGAAGTAAAATTCGAAACAGGCATCTTGTAAACCATAACTGGAGCTTGGTACAAATTACTTTCGCAACCTAAATCAGTTATAGTTAATCGAACAATCTGCAATCCTGTAGAATTGAAGGAAATATCTTGAGGACTTTCTAAAGTTGAAGTTGGAGCAGAAGCCCAAGGGCCAAACTCCCAATTAAACGTTGCTCCCGAAGAATAGAATCCATCGGCATCAAAATCGAAAGAGTTTCCTTCGAAACAAGCTGGATTAGGAGATACAAACGATGCGATAGGTTGTGGATTAACAGTAATAACTACAGTATCTTTTGTAGAACACATTTGATCTGAAGTAGTAACGATGTAGGTAAAATCGTTCGGTTGACCAGACATGTTAGAAATTCCAGCTGTTGGATTGGCAATGGTTGAGAAATCCAATCCTCCAACAGGTAACCAAGAATAAGTATAACCAGCAACAGGAGGAGCTCCAATGGAAGCGGGCTCAAGGGAACAAACAGTTAAATCGGCGCCAGCATTTGAAACAGGTAAAGCAATTACAACCACATTTGTAGTTCCAGCAGCAGACGAACACCCATTTTCAGTAATCACAAGCGAATATTGACCAGCGTTTGATAACTGTGAACTTGATATAGAAATGTTTTGTGAACTAGCGCTAAATAACGATGGACCAGACCAAGCATAGGTAGTTCCTACAATTGGAAGAGGAGCAGGACCATTAATCGTAAGAAGAGCATTTTCACAAACTGGAGCGTTTGAAACAAGAACTGGAGTAGTTGGAATAGGATAAATGTTTACTGTAGTTGTAGCTGGTAAACTCCAACATCCATTAACCTGAACACGTAAACTATAAACGCCCGACTGAGAGGAAGTAACAGCATCAAGAGTTAGGTTCTGGTTTGATGAAATTACTGTTCCAGCAGGATTTTTCCATTCATAAGTTGCACCAGCAATAGCAATAGAAGTTAGCTGCAAGTTATCTCCATCGCACAAAGGACTATTGTTAGATGGAACTGGAGAGGATGGATATGGATTTATAGTAGCTGCTGTAGTAGCTTGAAGACTAGTACAACCATTAACCGTTACAGTACAATTGTAATTTCCGTTTGCTGCATTCGACGCTGCAGCAATTGTTGGATTTTGTTGAGTGGAGGTGAATGAATTCTGTCCTGTCCAGTTGTATGTTCCTCCAGGATAACTGTTACACGTAAAATTTAGAGGTGTTCCTTCACATACTGGTCCATCATTCGTGATTGTTGGTGTAGCAGGTGTAGGGAAAACAAATACGTTAACCGAACTGATACTAGAACAATTGTTCATCGGGTTCAATGCAGTAACTTGATAAACGCCAGTCATTGAAGGAGTTACATTCGATAAAACTGGATTCTGATCAGTTGATGTAAACCCGTTTGGTCCAGTCCAAGAATATTGTCCATTAGCCACATTCGTTGCTGATAAAGAAAGACTTTGTCCTTCACATGCAGGCCCCGAAACACTCGCCTGAACTGGACATTGTGAACAAGATGCAGGAGCTGTATAATCACCAATTGCAGCACATGTATTATCATCCGAAAATACAACAGTCAACTGCTCTGCATTCCCATTTGAAGAAAGGTTAGTGAAGTTGTAATTTACTGAAGTAGCAAATGGAGCATTGAAACTCATATAACCACCAGAAGAATTGGTTATAGTAAGTGTTCCTGTAGCAGGTGGATTCACAAAATCAATAGTTCCAGCTAAAATGTATGTATTCGTTGCTGGATCGCAAGCAGTAGGCGCGGGAGTTGCGTCAACACTACAGAATATACTACAATCGGTAGTTCCACTACCACCTCCTTGTTGGAAGTTTATATTCGTTGCCTGACCGGAATAATTCGTTAGTAGTAAAATATAAAATTCTCCAGCTATAGCATTTGGAATACTACATGTTTCTGTTGCAGCTGAAGAGTAACTACATGAAACATAATTTGCAGGATCAGTGGCATCATCGCCATCAGCAGAGTCTGTTGAT
>DAOOQW010000111.1:0-7318 GCA_035388945.1 Flavobacteriales bacterium | reverse complement strand
AATCGGTGGCGCTCTCTATTCAACAACCTTATTGAGCAAACCTAAAAGTAAAACGTGAGGTTTAAACAGATCTTTAGCCGAATACCCCAAACATGGTGGAAAATAGCCGTGTCGCTATCTTTTTTATTGGGGACTTTGGGCATAGTTAGACTGTTCAACTTTTCTGCAAGAGTTCAAACCAACGACGATCTTTACCAGAAATATTTCACCGATAGCTACAAAGTTTTCTCGGTCAATATTCCCAACGATTTAAACTTTGCTGGTGAGCCCGTTCCACTTCAGGATTTCGAAGTTCGTGAACGTATCGACCGAGAATTTTTAGTTAACACTTACTGGCAATCGCAAACCTTACTTCTTGCCAAACGCGCCAATCGCTGGTTTCCTGTAATTACACCTATACTTAAACGTAACGGTATACCTGACGATTTCAAGTATTTAGCCGTTGTCGAAAGTGGCTTCATGCATGGTGTATCTAGTAAAGGTGCTGCAGGCTATTGGCAGTTTATTCCTAGCACTGCACAAGCCTATGGCTTAACCATTAATGAAGAAATTGACGAACGTTATCACGTTGAAAAATCAACCGAAGCAGCTTGCAAACTATTTAATGAAGCCCACGATGCTCTAGGAAACTGGACTTTAGCTGCTGCATCTTTTAATATAGGCTTGAACGGAATTCAACGACAACTCATCCGCCAGAAAGCAAATAATTACTACGATTTGCTTCTTAATGAAGAAACTGCTCGATATGTTTTTCGTGTGCTAGCGATTAAAGAAATCCTAAGTAACCCTCGGAGATATGGATTTATCTATCGGAAAAAAGATTTATACCCTCCTATTCCGAGTCAAACCATTCAAGTAGATAGTAGTATTACCGATTTAGCCCTATTTGCAGAACAACAAGGCATTAATTATAAACTCCTTAAATACTTTAATCCATGGCTGAGGTCAGAAACATTATCTAATCCTGATCACATCAAGTACAAGATTAAAATGCCTCATCCAAGTGTTAAGAATTATGATGCATTGATGAAAATGGCCGAAGTTGAATTGGCTACTCCTGCAGTTCCAGTAAGCGATACAATCAATTAAGGAATTTGCCAGATAACTGAATTTCCTGTTCCCACTTCATTTTCTTCCCATAATGGATTTTGTGGATCAGTTACCCATGTTCCATCAATAATATATTTATACAAATGCTTACCGGGACTCAAATACACTTGAATAGACCAACCCAATTCCTCACGTTTCATGGTTAAAGCGGATGCTTCCCAATTCGTAAAATCACCGGCTAACTTGACTTCTTTTTTATCTAAATGATCTTTCAAAACAAAACGAAAATTAGCACCAATTGTCACGAAAGAATTCACAATTCCATTGTTATCACTAGTTGTTTGGGGATTTGATGGATCTAAAATCCAACTATTATCCACGATATATTTATACGTATAGTTACCAGGTTTAAGTACATATGGTAATTCCCAACCTCCATCTACTTTCGATAAATTCAATTCATCGGGGTTCCAAGCATTGAAATCGCCAGCTAATCGAACTTGTCCTGCATTTTCATATCCAGGCAACCTAAATAAATGAGGTTTTCCAAGTGTTATGATGGAGTTTAATCCCCCCGAACCATCCGATACCGAGTTTGGATTTGCAGTATCATGATACCAAGTTCCATCCACAATGAATTTATAACCATATGTTCCATCTTCTAAATAAACAGGCAATTCCCAAGCATCTCCATTTAATTTCATTCGAAGTTCTCGCTCATTCCAATCATTAAAATTACCAGCCAAAATGACCTTTTTAGCATTTAAATAACCAGGTATTTTAAATAGCACATTGGAGTGATAATAAACCGAATTCTTCCCGTTAAATCCATCACTTTCCCACTGACTATTATTGGGATCTTCCATCCATTTTCCATCCACTATAAATTTGTACAAATGCTTTCCCGGTTTGATTTTCAGCTCAATATCCCAGCCGGTATTTGTTTTACTTAATGGCAAATTAATCGTACTCCAATTATTAAAAGAACCCGAAATAAAAACGTGTTCGGCTTGTGTAAATCCTGACAATTGAAACACACACAAACTATCATTTATAAACTTGGGTTGAAGTTCTGACTTTTTGAAATTATTAACACCCAAAGGACCTATCATCACAGGGTAACCTGGATTTATTTCTCCTTGCTGAGAAGTTAGCATCAAGAACATTTTCAATTCATCTAATCCACTTAATTCAGATAAAGATTTCTTCAGAATCATGCTCTTCTTCACTTCTTTCACCACCCATCCAAGTTGTCGAGCCTTCGTCCAATTTCCGGTTTGATATCCTTCTTTAATACCGATATCCTGCAAATTATAATGTATTATCAAACTATCTACTAAGGAAGAATCACATCCATTCGGAATCGAAATAAGCATTTCACCTTCCGACAAAGTATAAGTAGGATTTTTAGCCGGTTGTGCCGTTGCAATCACTTGCAAACACAGCAGGAACAAAAAGATCCAGCTAGTTGGCTTTTTAAATGACCATAAATTAAACAGGTGATTTAATCCCATAAATAAAGCTCTCCTTTCATAAAGTTAATGGCCAATTTCCTCCTCGAAAGAAAACTGTAACCCAACATTCCATCAATACTTGAATCGTAAACCGATCGAAGTGAATTAAGATTAGCAATGGTTACATCCATATTTATGTACGAATGTCCATCGACGAACATTTCTGATAATTCACCACTTAAAACTTCAGCTTGTTCTTTTCCCGTTCCACTAAGCATTGTACGACGGGAAAGTTGGACTTTCTCAAATACTTTTTTAGATGAGCCCGAATGCAAAATATTCGTTTCAGCGCCAGTATCTATATAAAACCGTAATCGTTTTTCATTTATCGTTACCGGAACCAACAGTAATCCATTCTCTAGAAAAATTCGGATTGTCTTAGCTTTCCCCAATTTTTCTTCGGCTGTTTCGACCTGTGTTCGAGCTCCCGAACGACTTAACCGATAAATAATCAACTCGCCCTCATCTAAGTGAAATTCAATTTCTAAACGCTTCAACAAATTCAACCCAAACAATCCAATAATCTTAACACCTTTGCGCGACTCTAAATGTCCAAGTGGAACAATATCAGCATCTACATCCGAATAATATAAACCTGGCGCGACAACCAAACGAGATACTCGGGTTTGATTTCCAGCACCGCCTCCGCCTGTAATTCCAGAAGCCATCACATTTCCATAAAGGGGATAATTCCGGAAGTACGTTTTGTTCAATACTAAATGCGGAGCACCCGTATCTAAAATCAGATTCCCAACAATAGAATCGATTTGAACTTCCATCAAAATTAAATTGCCTGCACGCTTAATGGGTATGCTAATTTTAGCTGATTCTCCTTGTGGAATCGGATCAGGAAAATCAGAACCTCTCCCTTTTTTACGCTTTACCAAAGGAGAATTCAAATCGAATCCAGCCACCAAACTACCCGAAAAGATGACGAGTAGCCCAAGAATGGTAAGTCGAAAAAAGCCTTGCATTTTAATCATCCGAAAAGCAAATGTACAAAAGCAGGAATGAGCATTAACTATAGCTGTTTTCGGGAACAAAATGACTAATTTCGCCGTTTGTTTTTCCATGGAAATAATCGATTCCGTAGGTGAGGCTTCCATTGAAGTTTACGGTGCCCGCGAACATAATCTCAAAAATATAGATGTGAGTATCCCTCGCAACAAATTGGTTGTAATTACCGGTTTGAGCGGAAGTGGAAAATCATCCTTAGCATTTGATACCATTTATGCTGAAGGTCAGCGTAGATACATTGAAAGCTTTTCGGCTTATGCTAGACAGTTCCTTGGAAATATGGAACGTCCAGAAGTGGATAAAATCACTGGTTTAAGTCCGGTTATTTCTATTGAGCAAAAAACTACCGGTAAGAATCCAAGATCAACCGTTGGTACAATTACCGAAATCTACGACTTCCTTCGTCTCTTGTTTGCCCGTGCTGGCGAAGCTTTTTCCTATGTGACAGGAGAAAAGATGATTCGGTATTCGGAACAACAAATTCAAGCGCTGATTTTACAGGATTATCACGAGAAGCGAATAAGCCTTCTTTCACCCGTTGTAAAAGGTAGAAAAGGACATTACCGTGAATTATTCGAGCAAATCCGTAAAATGGGCTATCTCAAAGTTCGGGTGGATGGACAAGTGCTCGATATCACCTTTGGGATGAAGTTGGATCGGTACAAAGTGCATGATATTGAAATTGTTATCGATCGGATTGAAGTAACGAATGATGTAACTCAACGCATTTCCGAATCGCTTAAACTAGCGATGAAACATGGAAAAGGTAGCATGATGGTGCTCGATGCCGATACCAATGAAGTTCGCCACTTTAGTCGATTCCTCATGTGTCCTACTTCGGGAATTTCATATGATGAACCTGCTCCTAACCTCTTCTCTTTCAACTCTCCGTATGGTGCTTGTCCACGTTGTCATGGTTTAGGAAAAGTAACTGAAGTCGACCTCAATAAGATTATCCCTGATCCAAAGAAAAGCTTGAGAAATGGGGGAATTGTTCCTTTGGGAGAATATAAAAACAACTGGATTTTTGCTCAAATAGAAGCCATTGCTGATAAGTATAGTTTTAATCTGAAAGATCCGATTGAAGATATAGATGAATCTGCCATTAACGCCATTTTATATGGTACAGAGGAGATTCTGAAAATCAAAAATCCGAACTATAATTCTAGCGGATATGCGATGCAATTCAATGGTATCGTGAATTTCATCACCGAACAGCACGAGGAAAGCTCTTCCGAAAACACTAAAAGTTGGGCACTCGAATACATGAACGATGTAGAATGTCCGGAATGTAATGGTGATCGGGTGAAGAAAGAAGCGCTTTGGTTTCGGATTGATGGGAAGAACATTGGAGAACTTGCTCGACAAGATATTGCTCATTTAGAAGTTTGGTTCAAGGATATCGAAAGCCGAATGGAAGAGCGACAATTAGCTATTGCTCAGGAAGTCGTGAAGGAAATCCGAACACGTATTGGATTTTTGATGGATGTTGGCTTGGAGTATTTAACACTTCATCGCAGTGCTGGTAGTTTATCGGGTGGAGAATCTCAACGTATTCGCTTAGCAACGCAAATTGGCTCTAAGCTCGTAGGCGTTTTGTATATCCTCGATGAGCCAAGTATTGGACTTCACCAACGCGATAATGTTCGTTTGATTCGTGCTTTACAAGAACTCCGAGATTCGGGTAATTCGGTCTTGGTTGTAGAACACGATAAGGACATGATTCTAGCTGCTGACCATGTGATTGATATTGGTCCGGGTGCAGGTGTTCATGGTGGCAGAATTGTAGCGCAAGGTCCAGGTTCAACAATGATGTTGGGCGATTCGCTCACAGCTAAATACCTAAGAAACGAAATCGAAATTCAGGTTCCAGAAGTTCGTCGAAAAGGCAATGGAAAAGTCTTGAAATTGGTTCAGGCAAGTGGAAATAACCTCAAAAATGTAACTGTCGAATTTCCGCTTGGAACCTTAATTTGCGTTTCGGGTGTTTCGGGAAGTGGTAAGTCAACTTTGATAAACGAAACCCTCTACCCTATTCTTAGTCAATACTTCTACCGCTCAAATAAAAAGCCGCTAGCATACAAGAAAATCGAAGGACTTCAGCACATCGATAAAGTAATTGATATTGATCAAAGTCCCATTGGACGTACACCACGTTCGAATCCAGCTACATATACAAACGTATTTTCAGATATCCGAAATCTGTTTGCATCACTTCCTGAAGCGAGTATTCGTGGATATAAAGCCGGACGTTTTTCTTTTAATGTGAAAGGTGGACGTTGTGAAACCTGCAGTGGAGGAGGAATGCAAGTGATTGAGATGAATTTCCTGCCAGATGTTTATGTTCAATGTCCGAGTTGTCAGGGCAAACGTTACAATCGGGAAACATTGGAAGTTCGCTACAAAGGCAAATCTATCAGTGATGTACTCAACATGACGATTGATCAAGCAGTTGAGTTTTTTGCGAATATTCCATCAATCCTACATAAAATCAAAACATTACAGGATGTTGGATTAGGATATATTTCTTTGGGACAATCTTCTACAACTTTAAGTGGTGGAGAAGCGCAGCGGGTGAAATTAGCCACTGAGTTATCGAAGAAAGACACTGGAAGTACGTTTTATATCTTGGATGAGCCTACAACCGGTTTGCATTTCGAGGATATACGTATATTGCTCGATGTGCTTCAAAAATTAGTTGACCGAGGTAATACGGTTTTAATTATTGAGCACAATATGGACATCATCAAAGTAGCTGATCATTTGATCGATATAGGACCAGAAGGAGGCGAACGAGGTGGTAATGTTTTGGCCTTTGGAACACCCGAAAAAGTTGCCAAGCATCCAGAAAGTTACACAGCAGAATTTTTAAAAAAAGAACTTAACAGTATCACGCATGGACATTAACAAAAAAGGAGGGCACGAGGATAAAATTATCGAAGCCTTCAAAGAGAAAGACAATTTTGAAATTAAGACAACGAACTCTTGGCAGATCTTTAAGATCATGGCTGAATTCGTTGAAGGCTTTGAAAAACTTGGAAAAATTGGACCTTGTGTTTCGATTTTTGGATCAGCTCGTTCAAAGCCAGAAGATCCATATTACATCATGGCAGAAGATATTGCCTACCGTTTAACGATGGAAGGATATGGTATTATCACTGGAGGTGGTCCGGGTATTATGGAAGCCGGAAATAAAGGTGCTCACCGCGGAGGTGGAAAGTCGGTAGGATTAAACATTGTTCTACCTCATGAACAAGAAGGAAATCGCTACATCGATCGGGATAAGATCATCAACTTCGATTATTTCTTTGTAAGGAAGGTGATGTTTATGAAATACGCTCAAGGATTTGTGATTATGCCTGGCGGATTCGGAACGTTAGATGAATTCTTCGAAGCTATTACCTTAATTCAAACCAACAAAATTGCCCGTTTTCCGCTTGTTTTAGTAGGGAAAAAATTCTGGGGCGGATTAGTAGAATGGGTGAAAGAGCAACAAATGCGTGAAAATCCATTTATTGCTGAAGAAGATTTGAACTTGTTCAGTTTGGTTGATACAGCCGAAGAAGCCGTTCAAGCAATTAATGACTTCTATAACAAATACATGTTCCGTCCAAACTTCTAATCTGGATTTAACTTTAATGGAAAGCTATCTGAAGAAATCAGATAGCTTTTTTTGTGCTCGCATATTTCAGAGGAAGGGAATTTGAGTCTCAAAAAGAATTTTCAATAAAAATCGG
>DAOOQW010000110.1:0-7407 GCA_035388945.1 Flavobacteriales bacterium | reverse complement strand
ACAAAACATTTTTTCACGGTCATTCATTTACTGCCAATCCAATTGCTTGTCGTGCTGCCTTAGCTTCCTTGGAATTATTTGATAATCCAGCATGTTTGGAGAATATCCAACGAATAGTTGAAGCACATGCTCAATTTGCAGATGAGATTAAGGGAAATCAATCGATTGAAGAAATTCGAATCTTAGGAACGATACTCGCAATCGAATTAAAAACAGTGGATGAACGGGGTTATATGAATCCCATTTCGGAACAGATAACAAAGCATTTCCTGAATAATGGAATATATCTTCGTCCGCTAGGAAATGTAATTTATTGCACACCTCCTTATATAATTAACGAAAAGGAACTGCAACTGATATATGATGCTATCAGGCAGTTCCTTAATAGTTAGGTGGAAATTATTTAAAACGTAATTCGGGAAATGGCATTTTTCTGAAAGCCTAACATACCGTATTTAGTGTAGACAGCTGTTAGGTATTCATGATCATTAATTTTATACTTCACCGAAGCTTCAATTGCAGGAACTTTTGTGTCCTCGTCTTTGCCCACTTGCTCTAGCCATTCGACATTCATGGTTCCATCAGAATTTATAGTTGTGAAACGAAGTGCTGTATTTCCAACATTCCAAGCATTTAATTCAATTGGTGCATCAACATCGTCAGAACCTTTTACCTTTTTACCACTTGTACTTTTCTTGGGGCCTTCTGCTAAGTATTCTTTGTTTTTTCCATGGTCATTGAAGAGAACTCGTACCTGTCCATCTATATAAAAAATGAATGGATCTAATGCGTAATTCAATCCATTTATGAATGCTGCGCGTGGAACTAAAGTTTGCCAATTAATTGTTCCTTCTGGAGCAAATTGCGTTACAATAAGCGAATTGCAAAAATAATAAGCACTAGAGCTCGTGCCTACAGCATAATGTGGGTAGGATACTAATGTCATAGTCCCTGATGGATCTGTATAAATATTACTAACTCTCATATTGATCATTTCTCTCCATCGAGAACGTTCTGCTGGAATAGGTTTTAATGTACGTGTTGTTAGCGATATTTTTTGATTATCTGTCAATTCAATTTCTTCTTGTTTAGTTATTTCTTTTGTTTCTGGATCAACTCTAACCAAATAAGTACCTGCAAAAAGTTCTTTCGGCTTGTCTTCAGCATCAATAAGCTTAGCGTATTGTCCAATAATATTTACTTCACCTTTAGCTGAAACAACTACTTCCCCGTTAATGGCATCCCCATTATTGAGTTTTATTTCAACAATATCGGGCTCTCCACCATCTTTTGATACTATTAAAACATTCACCCAACGATTGTCTTCCCATCCTGGATTATATTTTTCTGCTACTGCATAAATTACATAGATATTTCCTTCTCTATCAACATCAATATTTTGAACACCGCTTCCAAATTTAGATTTTCCAATTTTCGCATGTGATGTAGAAATTGGATTTAAGTCATTATCAAATAATTTAATATCCAAACTGGTATTTTCTGTTTTATCGTTGTAATTGAAAAAAGCTACTATAATCCTATTGTATTTTTTTTGCTCAGAAATAGTAACGGCTTTGTAATCACTACGTTTACGGTCATAAAAACGACCGATTTCTTGGGCATATTGTTCATAAGGTTTTAACGTAAGCGCATTTAAATTCCAAATAACAATTACCTGCTCATCTGTTTTGCCATCTTCAACAGTGGCAAAGATTTGAATAGTATCACCTCGTAAAATCATTTCCTCTACATAGGTTTTCTTTGTCTTTTCAATTCCTTTAACCTGTAATTCTGGAAACTTGAGTAAATCGGTTTCATCCAATGTTTTTGAATCATGTAATGCGATTCGATAATCTTTGAGTCGGAAAGAGGAATTAAACATAGATGCCCCTACCGACATACTTGGTACCCAAGATAAAACGACTATTTTCCCTTGAGTCTCTCCCAAAATATTAAGAGGAACTTTATCTAATGAAGCTACGCTACCTCCAACTGTTAATGTAGGCATTTGTGCGATTGCTTTGAAACAAATCAGTAGAATTACTGCTAAAAAAGACGTTTTTTTCATATAATATTAAGGGAAGATTTGATTGGCAATATAAGTATTATGCTAAATATTAAAAGTTTAAAGAAATAAATATTTTATCACTAAAAATGTTATCGTAAATATGAAAAAGAATTAGAAACTAGGTGAGTTTATGGAGAGCGTGTATCAATTGATTAAACTTGCATCCAAATGAAACAGCAATTATTTGAATCGGACAGGATAAGCATTAAGGAATCTCCTGATGAACTCGAAATCATAATTTCGGGTAATGTTCCCAAGAACCAGTTTGTTATGCTTAGTGCTTGGTTAATTGCATGGACTTTTGCAGGAGGCTATGTTATAAGTCAACTATTCACGAATTTACCCGACAATACACGTATTTTCATGTTTGTGTGGTTGGTATTCTGGTTTTATTTTGAGTATAAAGTTGGCTCCGCATGGCTTTGGAGAAAATATGGACGGGAAGTTTTACGAATGCGTGCTGATAAAACTGAACTTCGTTTTGAAGTAGCTTATGGCGGACGAGCTTCAGAATTTAACACCTCTGAGATTCGCAACCTTAGCAATATGGAACAACAAAAAGGGGTATTTGTGAAGAATTACTATTCTTCCTTTTGGGTTGTTGGTGGAGAAACGATTGGGTTCTATTACCAAGGAAAATTGTATTTATTAGGCCGACAAATAAGTCAGAAAGACACCGATCTATTAATGCAGAAAATAGGAAATCGATTAAGGAAATGGGCGCCTTAATAAGCCTTAATATTATTTACAAATTATAGAATGAGCGATATTCGAATTGGATCGAAAGTGCGTTTACTTAACGAGGTAGGCGAAGGTGTTGTGACGGGCTTTAATAAGCAAGGACTCGCTTTAGTAATGATGAGTGATGGATTTGAAATTCCGTATTATCCAAAGCAACTTGTGAGTATTGGAGGAATGGAAAGTTCGGGGGTTGCAACTTTTTCAGGAAGCAGTGTGGCATCGGTTAATGCGACTTCGCTCAAGGAAGCTTTTTATATGGCTTTTGTGCTTGAAGGAATATTAAAAGATCAACCCAAAATTTCGGTTCGACTTGTCAATCAGATGCGAGAATCGATGTTGATTGCACTTTATAGCGAAACAGAAAGAACGTACACTTTGGTTGCAAGTGGTGAAATTCAGGCCAATTCTAGTAAAGCGGTTCTAACTCTGCTCCTACCCGAATTGCTACAACTCGACCGATTCTTTATTCAAATTCAACCATTAACTGGAAACACGAAAATTTTACCAGCATCTTGGGGAGGATATATTAAGCACCAAACTCCCGCTATGATTGAACCTTCCAGCTGGCCTCAACAGTTGGTTTTTACCGAACGGGCTTTGATGATTGAAGTGTATCCTGATAAAGGAGGCAATCAATCGAATATTCCAAATAAAGACGCCATTCCGCGTAAAACGACTACCCTTTCGCAAGACTGGCTTTTAAAGCAAGGGCGTGATGGGAATTATGAGGTAGATTTACATATTGAAGAATTATTGGAAGACACTGCTGGCATGGATAATTCGGAAATTATTCGTCACCAATTGCGACACTTTGAAAAATGCTTGGATGAAGCTCGACGACGACCTGTAAAACGATTTGTAGTCATTCACGGTGTGGGAAAAGGTCGCTTACGTGATGAGATTCGAAAATTGCTCACAGCTGATAAAATTGAACATTATGATGCACCATTATCGAAGTATGGATATGGAGCAACTGAAATAATTGTGAAATAAAAAATTGGCTATCAGTTAATTGCAAATATATCGAGCAAAAATCCACTTTTTAATTGTACATACAATTAATTTAATTATTTTTGTCCTATGAAATTGGAAGAAGCGTTAAAGCAGACCAAGCCATTTAAGAATGAAATTCATAAGTTGATTTTGAATATTCATTATACCAGTAGCTGTTTGAACGCAGTTTTGGCAGATTTACTAAAGCCTTACGATTTAAGTCCACACCAGTTTAATGTACTACGAATTCTGAAAGGGAATCATCCAAAGACCTATTGTAACCAGGAGATTTCGAGCAGAATGATTGATAAGAATTCGAATGCAACTCGGATTGTAGATAAGCTAATTACCAAGAATCTCGTTTCCCGCATAACGTGTGATGTTGATCGTCGGCAAGTGCAAATTGGGATAACCGAAAAAGGTTTAGCCTTATTAGATGAACTGGATAAAGCAATAAATCTCGATACGTTGATTTTAGGAACGATTACCGAAGAAGAAGCACAACTGGTGAATCCAATTTTAGATCGCTTACGAACCTGATTTTTTTTGCCCTTTTATTTGTACCTACAACTTTAATACATACAACCGATTCCAAACACCCAACCTATGAACTCAAAACTCACCTTTGTACAATCAATTAAAGCCGGAGCGATGGCTTCTGGTGTCGCTGCTGTTATCAATGCCATTCTCTTTTTCGTTTTTCATGCAGGAGGAATTTTAGTTGACACGATTTACATTCAACCCGGACAAGCATTAACAGTGGTTCCTATTCTCCTTTCGAGCATTATGCCTACGCTTATTGCTAGCATTGTGTTTTTCTTATTAGAGAAATACACTAAAAACGGGTTGAACATATTTCGAATTATTTCGTTGGTATTAATGGTTCTTTCCTTTGCCAACCCATTTATGATACCTGATGTAACATTAGGTTATGCCATTGTTTTGAATGTGATGCATGTGGTGGTGGTAGCGTGTTTGCTTTTCTTTATTGGTAAAGCAGTTAAGGAAAATAAATAGGCATAAAAGCCTTCATAATATAGGATTCTTCCTTTCGAGATGAGTGTAATGCTAGTTTCGGGGGAAGAATTTTTCGTTTTAGCACTCGCAACAGGGATAGAGGCGAGCTCCCGCGAGCCGAAAGCCCGATGGTTTTAAAGTGAAGTGAAACGAAGATTTGAAACCAGTTGCCCAACATCTTTTTATCCTCCAGTGCATGAAAGTATCAGCTATCTTTGCGGCAAACAGTCCACCTTGTCGCGAGGTACATTCGTGTATCGCGAGGAAAGTCCGGGCAACATAGAGCATCCTGCTTCCTAACGGGAAGGCGATGGAAGGGTAACTAACCGTTGACAGCCAGTGCCACAGAGAAAATACCGCCCCATTGCAAAATGAGGTAAGGGTGAAAACGCGGGGTAAGAGCCCACGACGCAGTTGGCGACAGCTGTGATGGCAAACCTCAGGAGTTGAAAGTCCAAATAGGCAAGAGATGAGACTGCTCGTCTAAGATCCTCGGATCGCTCTTGCGGGTAGGGCGCTAGAGCCTGTTGGTGACGGCAGGCCCAGATAAATGACAAGGACTGTTCTTTCGAGAGCAGGACAGAACCCGGCTTATAGGACTGTTTTATTTTTTGAGAACACCGGTTAAAATCCGATTTTATATAAAAAGGGACAAAAAATCCTGTTGATGTGAAAGAAATTCGACGGAATTGGCACTTCAGTTATGTTCATAAGTTGCTTGAGTTGAATGAAAGAAAAAGTTTGTAACACTAGTATTTACAAGCAATTTGAACGATTCAAAGCTGCGATTTAGAAGGATGTCGACTGGTTGATGAATAAGCGTACCTTTGCCGCTCAATATATTCAATGACAACTTTTTCAGAATTGGGGCTCCGTCCGGAGCTTCTGGAGGCGCTGACCCAGATGGGGTTTACGACTCCAACGCCTATCCAGGAGCAAACGATACCGCTGCTTACTGAGAACATTACCGACCTTGTTGCACTTGCTCAAACCGGAACCGGGAAAACCGCTGCTTTCGGATTGCCTTTGCTAAACATTCTCGATGAGGAACGCCGCACACCGCAGGCACTTATCCTATGCCCTACCCGCGAACTCTGCATGCAGATTACGAAGGATTTAGAGGCGTTTTCTACAAAAATGCCACAGGTGAAAATCGTGGCTGTGTATGGTGGAGCTGCGATTTCCACACAAATTAGTCAGATTAAACGTGGCGTTCAAATCGTGGTGGCAACACCGGGACGTTTGAAAGATTTGATTGATCGTAAAGCAATTGCTTTAGGTGAGGTTGAAACGCTCGTTTTAGATGAAGCGGATGAAATGCTCAACATGGGCTTTCGTGATGACATCGACTACATTTTAGCAACAACTCCTGAAGAAAAGCAAACTTGGCTGTTTTCTGCTACGATGCCTTCGGAAGTTGCATCGATTTCGAAACGCTACATGGTTTCTCCAGTAGAGATTTCGGTTGGAAAGAAAAACCAAGGTGCTACGAATATTGAGCATTTGTACTACATGGTGAGCAATCACAATCGTTACAATGCTTTGAAACGTATTGCCGATTTCCATCCCGATATTTATGGAATTATTTTCTGCCGTACCAAAATGGAAACGCAGGAAATTGCTGAGAAACTGATTAAAGACGGTTATAATGCCGATTCGCTACACGGCGATTTGAGTCAAGCTCAGCGTGATTCAGTTATGCGTAAATTCCGTAACAAGAATCTTCAAATGTTAGTGGCTACCGATGTGGCTGCTCGCGGAATTGATGTGGATAGCATTACTCACGTTATTCACTATAACCTTCCAGATGATTCGGAAAGCTATACACACCGAAGCGGACGTACTGCTCGTGCAGGTCGTTCAGGAATTTCGTTGGCGATTATTACTCCACGTGATTTGAATAAAATCCGTCAGGTTGAACATCGTATTGGAACTCAATTCGCGCACAAACAAGTTCCAACCGGTATTGAAGTATGTGAGCAACAGTTGATTTACCTAGCGAAGAAAGCGCATGATGTTGCAGTAAATCCCGATATCGAACAATACTTATCATCTATCCTCGAAACATTTGAGGACATGAGTAAAGAAGAAGTTTTGAAAAGCTTTCTATCGCTCGAGTTCAACCGTTTCTTGGAATACTACAAGAATGCTTCTGATTTGAACGAAGGTCGCGGATCACGTTCAGAAGGTGGTCGTCCAGTTGGTATTCCAATGACACGCTATTTTGTTGGCGTGGGAGAACTCGATGGAATTGATAAATCAGGAATGGTTCGTTTGTTATGCGATACGACTGGTTTACCGAATGATAAAATTGGTAAGATTGAATTGCGTCGAAGCTTTTCGTTCTTCGAAGTTCCACCTCAATTTGAACACATTGTAGAAAGTAAATTCGAAGATGTACAGGTGAATGGCCGTACGATTCGTATTGAAAAAACTACGGGTGGCGGTGATGGTGGCGAAAGAAAACGTGGTGGTGGATATGGCGGCGGAAGTGGTGGCGGAAAACGCTGGGATTCGGATCGTCCAAGTGCAGGAAAATCTCGTCCATACCGTGAGAAAGAAAGCGGTGGCGGATATCGCTCATCAGG
>DAOOQW010000109.1:2181-7526 GCA_035388945.1 Flavobacteriales bacterium | reverse complement strand
GTTGAACAACTACTTGCAAGGCGGAAAATCAGCAGAAGCGGAGAAATTGCTAGCTATTGCCATTGAAAAGGATCCAACTAATCATTTGTTGCATTACGCATCTGGAACCATTTTCGAAGATTTGGGTAAACGTGAGCAAGCTATTGCAGCATACAAGAAAGCAATCGAGATTAAACCTGATTTCTGGGAAGGTTATTTCAACTTAGGAGCTTTGTACAACAACGAAGCGAAACGTTTGCAGGATATTGCCAACAACGAGAAGGATAACAAGAAATACGAAGCAGGCAAGAAACTAGCAGAAGCTGAATTTAACCAAGCATTACCAAACTTGGAGAAAGCGTTAGAGTTAGCACCGAAAGACAGTCCGGATTTACAACCGCTTCTCAAAACATTGAAACAAATTTACAGTCTGTTAAACATGACTGATAAGTACAATGAAATGAAGAAACGATTAGGACAATAATCTCAACCAAGATAGAGGACCTAAAAATCCTCTTTTCTTGTATATTTCTATTTAACATAATATTAATTATATAACAAATAAATATTCGAGAAATCCATTGTTTATGGGCTTTTGGGAAATTACCTTGATTGATGTCGATATGCATAATTTGGGAATTAGCTACTTGCTGAGAATCGTATCGTTACGTATGAAAAAAATGAACTCGCAGATTTCGTCAGGATTTTACCGTATAGAATATTGATTCAAATTCGTTTTGATTTTCATGCTCAAGAATTCTGTTGATTAACAAATTGTCTGTTTAACAATTAGATAGATCATCATCCTATATAAAAGCATTTGCTGTTGTCCCGAAATCCATTAGGTTTGTAGCCCTCAATTGATTGATGGATTGAAAAATTCGTTTAAGTAATCAATTACAACTTATTGTGAATGAGCTGGTTTAGTCGAAAAAACAAAAACATCACCACTTCCACACTGGAGAAAAAAGAAACTCCAGAAGGATTATGGTACAAATGCCCATCCTGCAAGAAGATCTTTGCATCGATTGATCATGAAGCCAATCTTTGGGTTTGCTCGAATTGTGGTTTCCACGAACGCGTGAATTCTAGGGAGTATTTTTCGGTTTTGTTTGATGACAATAAATACGAAGAGATTCTCAATAACATACGTTCAGCTGATCCTTTGGTTTTTGAAGATACCAAGAAATACAAAGATCGCTTGGTGGCAAGTATGGCTAAATCGGGTTATAAAGATGCTATTTCGGTTGGTGTTGGTCCGGTCGATGGTGTTAAGATGGTTATCGCCTGTATGAATTTTGAATTTATTGGTGGTTCTATGGGCTCTGTCGTTGGGGAAAAGATTTCCCGATCGATTGATTATAGCATTAAGCACAAGCTTCCCTTTATGATTATCAGTAAATCGGGAGGTGCACGTATGATGGAAGCCGCATATTCATTGATGCAGATGGCAAAAACATCGGCCAAGCTTACCCAATTAAGCGACGCAGGTCTCCCCTACATCTCTCTCCTCACCGATCCAACAACTGGTGGAGTTACTGCTTCGTATGCCATGTTAGGAGATTTGAACATTGCTGAACCGGGCTCTTTGATTGGATTTGCTGGTCCACGTGTAGTAAAAGAAACCATTGGTAAGGATTTACCGGAAGGATTTCAAACAGCTGAGTTTGTTTTAGAGCACGGTTTTCTAGATTTGATCATTGAAAGACGCGATTTAAAGTTTAAAATAGCTCAGATTGTACGCCTTCTTATGAAGCAAAACTGTACTCCTGTGGTTAAAAACGCATTCTCCTAAACATGAAAACGCCCGTGAAAAGTCAAATTCAGACTTATTCACATAGAGATTGTTAATTTTTTAGGAGTAGTTTATTCAGGCACAGATTTTTTACTTAGCTTTGCGCTCCTGTAAAAGAAGACACATAAAAATGGCATTGACGTCAGAATTAAAAAAAGAAATCTTCACCAAATTTGGTGGATCAGAGACCAACACAGGCTCTACAGAAGCGCAGATTGCGATGTTTACTCAACGCATTTCTGATCTTACTGAACATTTGAAAGTCAACAAGAAAGACTTTGGAACACAACGTTCACTCATTCGTCTTGTAGGTAAACGCCGCAGTATGCTGGATTACCTTAAAGCACGCGACATCGAAAAATACCGGGCGATTCTTAAAGAATTGAATATCCGGAAATAAGTTTCTGAAAAAGGCAATTCACGGATTGCCTTTTTCCTTTTTTACACTACACCTAATAGCCTCTATATGAATATTGGAGTGCGCAAGACATTTGCTATGCCCGATGGTAAGGAAATTACCATTGAGACAGGTAAACTTGCCAAACAAGCCCACGGCTCTGTCGTGATTACCATGGGTGGCACCATGTTGTTGGCAGCTGTTGTCAGCAATGAAGACGCTAAAGAAGGCGTTGATTTTCTTCCATTAACTGTTGAGTACCAAGAAAAATATGGTTCAACAGGTCGTTTTCCTGGTGGTTTCTTTAAGCGAGAAGCTCGTCCATCGGAAAACGAAATTTTGATTTGTCGTTTGGTAGACCGGGCTTTACGTCCGCTTTTTCCAGAAGATTACCATTCTGATACAACTATCACCATCAATCTGATTTCTTCAGATCGTACTCAATTACCTGATTCATTAGCTTGTTTGGCAGCTTCGGCAGCTTTAGCAATGAGTAACATTCCATTTAACGGACCTGTTTCGGAAGTGCGTGTTGCTCGTGTTGAAGGTAAATTGATCATTAACCCAACAATCGATGAGCTGAAAAATGCTGATTTAGATATTATCGTTGCTGCGTCAACCGATAGTATTGTGATGGTTGAGGGTGAAATGAAAGAAGTTCAGGAACATGATATGTTGGAAGCAATTAAGCTTGCACACGAAGCTATCAAAGTTCAAATCAATGCAATTACTGAACTCGCTGCTTTAGTACCTGCTTCTCAACCTAAACGTGTATATTCTCACGAAACACATAATGAGGAAGTTCGTGCAGCTGTTCATACATTTTGCTATGACAAATGTGTAGAGATTGCTCGTTCAGGAAATGCAGACAAACACGCTCGTTCAGCTGCTTTCAAAGCAGTTAAAGAAGAGTTTGTAGCTTCACTTTCTGAAGAAGAATTAGCAGTAGCTAAACCATTCATTGGTGTTTACTTCCATGATGTTGAGAAAAAAGCGGTTCGTCAAGTTATCCTTAATGAAGGAAAACGTTTGGATGGCCGTAATACAACTACCATTCGTCCAATTTGGGGCGAAGTAGATTACCTTCCATTTGCTCACGGTTCTGCTATCTTCACTCGTGGAGAAACACAATCGTTAACAACTGTTACTTTAGGTACCAAAATGGATGAACAAACCATTGATGGTGCTGTGTTAGAAGGAAAATCAAACTTCCTTTTACATTATAACTTCCCTTCTTTCTCTACTGGTGAATCACGTCCAAATCGTGGTACTAGTCGTCGTGAAGTTGGACATGGTAATCTTGCATTACGTGCATTGAAACCAATGATTCCTCAAGGAACAGATAATCCATACACGATTCGTGTTGTATCTGATATTCTTGAATCGAATGGTTCCTCTTCTATGGCAACTGTTTGTGCTGGAACATTAGCATTGATGGATGCCGGAGTGAAAATCGCGAAACCAGTTTCAGGTATTGCCATGGGATTGATTACCGATGATGGTAGCAAATACGCGGTATTGAGCGATATCTTAGGTGATGAAGATCATTTAGGAGATATGGACTTCAAAGTAACCGGAACACGCGATGGTATCACTGCTTGTCAGATGGATATTAAAGTTCAAGGTTTGAGTTACGAAATCATGCTCAATGCATTGAATCAAGCGAAAGAAGGTCGTCTTCACATTTTGGGTGAAATGAACAAAGTTCTAACGGCGCCGCGTGAAGATTACAAACCACATGCTCCTCGTATTGTTGAAATCCGTATTCCTAAAGAATTCATTGGTGCCGTAATCGGACCTGGTGGAAAAATCATTCAGGAAATGCAGAAGGATACTCAAACGGTTATCGTGATTGAAGAAGTAAACGAGCAAGGTGTTGTTCAAATTTCTTCTGCTAACAAAGCGAACATCGATAAAGCCTTGGCTCGTATCCGTGCAATTACTGCCACACCAGAAGTTGGTGAAGTGTATTCAGGGAAAGTGAAAACGATTATGCCATTTGGTGCATTCGTAGAAATTATGCCTGGTAAAGACGGATTACTTCATATTTCTGAAGTAGAACATCGTCGCTTGGAAAACCTGGATGGTATTCTTAAAGAAGGCGATATTGTTGATGTAAAACTGATTGAAGTAGATAAGAAAACAGGTAAATTGAAATTAAGCCGTAAGGTTTTATTGCCAAAGCCTGAAGCAGCAGCAAACTAAACTCTGCTTAATACTATTGAAAGGGCTGCCCAATTGGGCAGCCTTTTTTGTTTTGCATGTATGTTGAATCAAGATTTCCATTTCATTACACCATAAAAAAAGGCTGTCGATTGACAGCCTTAAATTTTATCGAAATGATTGTTCAGCTTCTTTATTGAATGATCAATTTACCTGCATCAATCTGTTTTCCATTGCTAGAAACACGATAGAAATAAAGTCCATTCGCCAAGCCTTCGCTTGATAATTGGATTTTATCCGAATTAGTATTCAACGATTTAACCGTTCTTCCTAATGCATCACTTATTACTAATTGTGAAGGTGCACTGTTGGGAAATTCGAATGTAGTTAAGGATGTGAACGGATTAGGATAGATTTTCACTCGATTCTCATTTGTAGCATTTTCAGAAATTGCTGTAATGACAATACTTTCGAGGAAGTCCTCCCCTATTGTATGGAAAGTTGTATTGGTAAACACGGGCTCATTAAAATCGAAATAAATAGCCGCTGTATTTTGAATTATACTTCCCAATGGATTTGAGCGCTTTTGATTGATTCGATATTTGATAAAACCGTGAGAAGCAACTTCATTTACAAAGCTATCCGGCAATTGAATATTATTAAAGGTAAATTCAACAGCTTGCACATTGTCACCATAGCTTCTCCATGTATAAGAATGACTTGAAGCGCCAGGTTGAATACTAGTTAAATCGAGGTAATCAGAAATGGTATCACGAACAACAATTGTAAAAGCTGTATCCGTTCCTGTGTTTTGAAAACGAATCAAGTATTCTAGCTCGGTGTTATCATAAATGAAATGTTCTTCGCCAACTCCTTGTGGTGAAGGTGTTTTATCATTTGGATCATATGCGCCAATATTCATTCTACAATCGATATCTAAGGATGGAGCTCCATCATAATTATCAAATTGAGTAATCCAAGCTCCTGTGCTACTATCGCCACATGCTGCAA
>DAOOQW010000109.1:0-2081 GCA_035388945.1 Flavobacteriales bacterium | reverse complement strand
TAATTATCAAATTGAGTAATCCAAGCTCCTGTGCTACTATCGCCACATGCTGCAATAGCAATAGACACAATCGTATCTCCTAAGTATGCTGGATAAGAAACTGCTTGATTAACTTCCATTCGATACGCTGAACCTATACTTGCAGAATAACCAATTTCAAGTGTTTCACCACTTTGTAATAACACACTTCCTGTTTGAGCAATTAAAGTGTCCGCATAAATCACATAGGATTGAGCTACTTGCATGGCGCCATTGCTATTGTGAAGAATGAAAATGGCACTATCGTTTCTACATTCAGCATTCAAATCCACTGAAGGACCAGTCCATTCTGGTAATAAGCAGCTTTGATTTGGGAAAATCTCGACTTGACTGCAATGAGTTTGTCCAATATAAGTGCTACACGAAACAGTAACAGGAACAGCAAAAGAACCGCATTCTCCGATTGCAATGTCACCAATTGGAAAGCGATAGGTAACAGAATCAATTTGAGTATATGGAACTTGAATGGAAGTGGCATTTACAATTATAAAATCGTCGAATGTGGCGTCTATGTAGGCGTTAGTTGCATCGGCAGTTCCTGTGTTACAGTAATGAATCATGTAGGTATTATCGAAACATCTTCTTAGAAAAGTAGTTCCCATATCAACAGTGAGTAAAGGGCAAAATGATTCTGTTGTTTGGGCAAAAGATGTATCAATGGTTGTTAGATTTTGTGGAATGGAAATCTGAAGTGTATCGTTTGTGCAGGAAGTAGACCAATAAATATTATCAGCAGCTGGATGAAGTGTTACTTGATAATCACCAGTATCAACACGCATCCAATAATGTCCATTAGTATCTGTTGAAGTATAGAATGTTTGTAATCCACTGGCTTTTACCATCCAATTGGCAAACGGATGTTCTCCAGAAGTATTTGCACAATCAGCATTGGAATCAGCAAATACATATCCTCGCAATGTATTCCCGTAAATCTCACCTAAATCATCTGTTTTAATTAAATACATATTTGTTCGAGTATATGCTGATTGAATTTTCGCACCTCCAACAATATATCCTCCATCGGTTGTTTGTCGAACACTAAACGATTTCCAACTACCTGCTCCAGTCCCTTGATAAAATTTAGTCCAAAGTTGATTCCCGGTATTATCGGTTTTAGCAAGTAGAATGCGATTTGAACCACCAATTGTTTGATAGCCGGTGATGATAAATCCTCCATCACTGGTTACATCGATATCGGATCCAAATGCATTTGTTTGTGGAAAATGGCGCTCCCAAATTAGCGTTCCGCCTGAAGTCGTTTTAAACATAAATACATTTGTATTTCCAAAGCTTAATGCATCATTACTAGCGACTACAATACTTCCATCAGATAATTCAACTAATCCTCCCAAAGCTTCAGGATAGTTAGATTGGATACCATAGGATTGTTGCCATAATGAATCTCCTGAAGCATTCAATCTCCAAAGGAAATTGTTGCCACCAAAACCAATATCTTTATAACCCATCATAATTAAGTCACCGTTGTTGGCTTCCATTATAGCAATTGGAATTCGCTCGATTCCGGTTCCAGTATTGGGGTATTTTCTTAACCAATCAATCGTACCATTTGCAGCGGTTTTGACAATGACAAGAGTATCTTGAATGCTATTGTTGTCATAATAACCAACTTGAATATATCCCCCATCACTAGTCAAATCTCCGCTATATGAGTTTTGAGCTTCTGGGTAAATATTTATCCACAATTGATTTCCATTTTCATCAATTCGTTGCAAGTACACTTCGCTAGCGTTTGTTGATGGATTAGTGCGAGTTCCTTCGATGATGTAACCTCCATCTGAAGTTATTTCAATATTGTTTGCACTCGAAAGCATGCCCATGTTAGGATATGACTGAGTCCATTGAATGTTACCCAAATCATCCACTTTTACAATTCGATTATTTCCACCTGAAGCAGTGTATTCACTCACGCCCGCTAGAATAAATCCTCCATCGGCTGTTTGACGAACGGCTTCGATTCCATCACCATTAACGCCGCCCAAAATTGGAGGATATATCTTTTGCCATCCGCCTTGAGCAAGAGC
>DAOOQW010000108.1:2528-7632 GCA_035388945.1 Flavobacteriales bacterium | reverse complement strand
GCAAGAACTTCATCGGCAACTTCAGTTCGAGTATTTACCCAAGCAGTAGTTCCGTCGATTGAAAGCGAAAGAATTTGTCCTTGTACACCGGCATCGGCAGGTTTAGGTAAAGCAAACTGAGATAAGTTTCCGGTGTGAATTATTTCTTGATTGGTATTTCCGATGTAAGCGTTGTTCACATTAGAAAAGAAGAGTGTACCTGTTGTGCTACCAAGGAAGTTATTTCCATCAGGGAAACCGAGTACAATTTGGTTTGTTGCACGTTTGTAGGCTAATCCAGCCCAAGAGCTATAATCCCAATCGTTGGCATCGGTAAAACGGAGTTGATCGAGGTTACGGAATACTAAGTCGCCAGCATCGGTTGTGCTCATGGTCATTTCACTTGGTAGATTCAAAAAGGGAGTGGCTCCAGTTTGAGTAAGAGAAAGACTGTACAGGCTGGAAATTTTACTTTGATAGTTACCTGAATGGATTACAACATTATCCGTATTTCCCATATATGCCTCATTTACATTACTAAATAAGAGCGTACCATTATTACCGCCTAGAAAATTATTCCCATCAGGAAAACCAAGCACTACTTGATTGTTAGCACGTTTGTATGCTAATCCTGCCCATGAACTATAATCCCAATCGTTTGCATCGGTAAAGCGAAGCTGATCAAGATTTCGGAGAACTAAATCACCTTGATCGGTAGTACTCATGGTCATTTCGCTTGGTAGATTCAAAAATGGAGTATTACCAGATTGAGATAAGGTTAGTGTACTAAAACCACTGCTAGTTCCTGATAAATTTCCACTTAATGTTCCCCCACTTAATGGCAGATAATTAGAACTTAGATTCGTTAGATCGTTTGCAGTTGCATAAGAAGTTTCATCTACACTACCATCAGCTTTTAAGAATTGATTACCAGTACCATTAGTTTTGATGAATGCATTACTGTAAACATTCCCGTTTGAACTAAGTGTAATTACTGGATCTCCACTACGATTTCCGTTTGTAATTTGAACACCAGACGAGAAACGCATGGTAGCATATCCGTTATTCATGTCAACCATATCACCATCATCAGCAAGGATAAGTCCGCCACCTGTTTGTCCAGAGCCTGAAACAAGCAAGTTATTTCGCACTTGAACATCACCGTTTGATTGAAGATATAATTGATTGTCCATTACTCCAGTGTGACTGATAGCTAGGTTCTCGCCATCTGTAGCCAAGTGGTAGCCTGGACTTCCATCGGTAGTTGCTAAAAATAGATTGTTATTGATTTGCAATGGATTGACGATGGTTTTATCTCCAGCAATTATTTGTGAGCCATTTGTAATTAAACCACGACTAGAAACTCCTGCATCGGGAATATTCAAAGTATGAACACCTGCATCGGTACTAATATTGAAATCATTTCCAGCATTTCCGGTTGTTAATGATTGGTTCGTTTCGGTAGCACCATTTAGGTTTTGTACACCTGTAATGGATGGTGTAAAATACTCTAAAGCAGATCCATCCGCATTTACTCGAATTTGTTGATTTGCTCCACCTAATAGATCCATTCCGGTACCGCCATTTTCAACTGCCACAACACCTGTAAGTACATTGGCACTTGATGAACCAGTTGGTCCTTGTGGTCCCATTTCACCTTGCGGTCCTTGTGGACCAACCAATGAATAAGGAGCAAAATACGTTTCATCCGTTGGGAAAATCCCACCTGGTTCTCCATCATTATTGAACTGACAGATGTATGTTTCGCCTTGATAAACGACTACTTCACCAGCCACATAAGGACGATCACTTGTCCAAGCTAAACCACCCGAAATACCTTGTGGACCTTGCGGACCCATTGGACCCATTGGACCCATTGGACCTGTTGCACCGTCTAAACCATTAAGACCATCAGCACCAGCGGGACCTTGCGGACCAGTAGCACCATCTAAACCATTAAGTCCAGCAGGACCTTGAGGCCCCATTGGACCTGTTGCACCGTCTAAACCATTAAGACCATCAGCACCAGCAGGGCCTTGAGGACCAACTTCACCTTGTGGACCTTGAGCTCCGTCGACACCAGCAATACCTTGTGGACCTTGTGGACCAGTTGCTCCATCTAAACCATTTAAACCAGCTGGACCTTGCGGACCAATTTCTCCTTGCGGACCTTGAGCACCGTCGACACCAGCAATACCTTGTGGACCTTGAGGACCTGTAGCACCATCTAAGCCATTAAGTCCATCAGCACCAGCAGCTCCAGCAGGGCCTTGAGGACCAACTTCACCTTGTGGACCTGTTAAACCGATAGGACCTTGAGCACCGTCGACACCTTGTGGGCCTTGAATACCTTGCTCTCCTTGTGGTCCCTGCACACCAGTTGCTCCATCAGCACCAGCAGGACCTTGAGGACCTACTTCACCTTGTGGACCAGGAGTGCCATTTGCGGCGTGTAATGCGTATGGTACAGACCAGAGAGAAGTCGTTCCCATATCGACATAACCGGAACCTAAATCGGCTTCGATTTTTATCATGATATCAGGAATTGACCAATCAACTAAAGAAAAGCTAATTGCACCAGTACCTGATGGCACACCTTGTCCAATGACTAAATTGAACAAACCATATTGATTTGTTTGAATGCTCGATTGAACTTCTTCGTAAACTAATTGGTTGGTCGAGCTCGGGCTTAGGAGTGAAATCCGAATACTCAAGTTTTGATTGGCCATTAGTTGTCCGGATGCAGTTCGAGCAACGGCTTGATAATTAATACCACGCGGAACATCCTGCGCGACAGCTTTTGATGCAGTTGCGGCAAACAGGAGCATGCCAAATACAAGTGCTGAAAAGGAGAGTTTCTTCATCTTCTTTTAGGGGTTGGATTGGTAAAATTTTAATGAGATTTATTTACCCGGTGTGTGGTGATTAATTCACCTTGCTTATTCCGGATTTGAATGAGGTAAATACCTGCTGCCAAGTTCTCGACAGCGATATTCCAAGTTGTTAATGTGGATGAGACCTGAATGGCTTGATCGGAACTAATTTTCCGTCCGGCTAAATCGCTAAACGAAACCACCAGATTGGTATTTCGTGAACTTTTGATAGCAAGTGACAATTGATTTTCGAATGGATTAGGCCATACGGATGATTCAAATTGATCAGCAAATTGAGTCTCAATTGATGCATTCCAATCAACATCAGGTTGCTGAAATCCTTGAGTAAAAGTGAAAGAAGGATTTTGGCTAGTAAAGACGATGTTTTCGCCTATCGTTTGAGAAAACGAAATTCCCGATTCAGCATCTACTACATAAGAACCGGCGGAGCTAACTACATTCCGATCAGTCGTTTGAGAGTAACTAAAAATTGGGAGTAATAATGTAACAGAAAGTAGGAGTTTTGTCATTTGTTAGCATTTGGTTGATCCAAAGGTGTATGAAGGAACTTGGATGCGAAGGACCTAATGCGTTATATCTGACACATGTAAGAATATACGGTTGTTGTGTTTGAAATAAATTAACAAACACAATGAAATAGGCTATTAGAGATAATTTAAATCTCTTTTTGAATTGTAAGAGATGTCTATTTTGAAACCAGAATTTTCATAAAATGGGGATTCCTCACTAAGTGTTTTTATTCACTTAATTCTGTACTAAGAAGATTTTAAATTTTACGGATTGAATCGCTCAATTTCAAGAGTGAATAATTGGAACAAATAAGAAAACACTCAAATACAGACTTGAATGCCTATTTTCGCGGTTCAAGATAGACGATGATATACTTACTTCTCAGCATACTCAGTTCAGCAGCACTTATGATTGTATTCAAGCTATACGATCGTTTTAAGGTGAATACTTCGGATGCCATTGTGATTAATTACTTAGTAGCTGCAAGTTTGAGTTTTATACTAGATCCAACAGGTTTAGCTAAAAACGGAGCCTCTTCTCAACCCTGGTTTTACCATGCCATGGTGATGGGAATCTTGTTTATATCCTTATTTAATGTGATTGGTATTAGTACTCAAAAAATAGGAGTTTCAGTGACTTCGGTTGCCAATAAAATGTCGCTGATAATGCCCGTTTTATTTGCGATTTTCTTTTTAAATGACAGTGTGAATGCAGTTAAAATAATTGGAATCATCATCGCATTATTGGCCGTTTATTTTACCACACGAAGTGAAGAACGCACCGATATAGATAAGCGATATGCATTATTTCCATTAATTGTTTTTATTGGAAGTGGCTTTATTGATACATTTTTCAAGTATAACGAAGAATTCACCTTAGGTGAAAATGGATTAGAACCATTTCTTGCTTGGATTTTTCTAACAGCTTCTATAATTGGTGTAGTGATTCTTATTATTAACTACATCCGCCACAAAAAACTACCTGCATTGAATGCTTATATTGGTGGATTATTCTTAGGTATCCCCAATTATTTCTCGGTATTTTTCTTGGTGAAATCACTCAGCATTCCAAGTATGGAAAGCTCTGTAGTTTTCCCTGTAAATAACATGAGTATTGTAGCTGTATCAGCCTTAGCTGGGATTTTCTTTTTCAAGGAAAAGGTATCCAGAATTAATATTATCGGCATTGTGTTATGCATGCTAGCTATTGCATGTATTGCCTTTTCGGAGGATATTCTTCCGATGTTTGGAATCGAATGAAATCGGATGATCATTACCGAACGATAGCTGCTCCGAGCGAAGGAAATTTTCGCGATCGAGGAAGTAAGTTTTTAGGTTATGCTTTTCCCGTTTCGAATGAAGAGCAGATAAAAGAAAACCTGCAAAACCTTAGAAAACTTCACCCTTCGGCTCGACATGTTTGTTACGCCTTTCGCATCAATCCACTAAATGAATATTGGCGTGCGAATGATGATGGCGAACCGTCTTCTTCAGCGGGGAAACCCATTCTCGGACAAATTCGTTCGATGGAATTGCAGAATGTTTTAGTTGCCGTTGTGAGGTATTTCGGAGGAACTTTACTTGGTGTTCCGGGATTAATTAATGCCTATCGAGAAGCGGCTGTAGAAGCTTTGCAAGCTGCAGAAATAGTAGAAAAAATAGTCACCGTTGCCATCACCGCTCAGGTTGGATATGATAAAATGGGAGATGTGATGAAATGGG
>DAOOQW010000108.1:0-2428 GCA_035388945.1 Flavobacteriales bacterium | reverse complement strand
GTTGCCATCACCGCTCAGGTTGGATATGATAAAATGGGAGATGTGATGAAATGGGTAAAGGATAGCCGATACGAATATGATAATCCAGTCATGGAAAATCAATTTAGCATTACCATTCATGTTCAGGCTCGAAGAGTGGATGAGGTAAAAAACCTATTTGTAGATAATAAATGGATGGATGCCGATTAACAGCGAGAGATAAGCAAAATGATTGGTACCAGTAGGATTACCAAAGCATAGTAAAGCATATCAACCTGAAAATAGGGAAAGTATTTTTTCCAGAAATCTTTGAAAGCATTCATAGGCGCAAGCTAAGAATTTGCCCCGTTATTAGCGATCAGTACAAAGAACATTATGATTAGATACGTGTTATTAGAGAATTCTTGTTCCTAAAATTTATTGACAGGAACTAAGCCCTCATTTCAATTCCCTATATTCGTCCCAGCAGCTAACGACATGCATATACTCAAAATAAAAGGTAAAGCGAAGATTCCGGATTACATTCAAATCCGCGATGATGATTTTACACTTAAAGCATACTTTCGAGTAGATCGTCCCGATAAATCATTAGAAAAAATGGGGCTCGGCAACCGCATGGAAGAGTTGTTAAAATTGATTGAAGAAATGCCTTTTGGCAAAGTGATTAAAATAGATTGAACATGGGTTTGGACACCACCATTTCACTTAAAAACGTAAATATTTATCAGCACGAAAACCTGGTACTTCACGAAGTAAATCTGGAAATCGAAAAAGGCGAATTCGTCTATCTGATAGGAAAAACCGGCAGCGGAAAAAGTAGCTTATTGAAAACGCTTTATGCCGACTTAGGTTTGAAAGAAGGTGAAGGTGAAGTGGTTGGATATGATTTGAAAACAATCAAAACCAAAGACATTCCATTTTTAAGGCGCAAGCTCGGAACGATATTTCAGGATTTCCAATTACTATCTGATCGAAGTGTAGAGGAAAACCTACGATTCGTGCTACAAGCAACAGGTTGGAAGAATAATGGAGAGATGGATGAACGTGTGGATGATGTGCTTAAAAAAGTGGGATTGCCTACCAAAAAACATAAATTTCCCCATCAATTATCGGGTGGAGAACAACAACGTGTAGGAATTGCCCGTGCTTTATTGAATGATCCCGAACTCATCCTAGCCGACGAGCCAACCGGAAATCTCGACCCCGAAACAACCGCCGAGATTCTTCAATTATTACTTGATATTGCTGCTAATGGTCGCTCAGTTTTAGTTGCTACGCACGACCTTACACTATTCGAACTTCATCGTGCCCGTACGTTAAAATGCGACGGCGGACAAATTCTCGATTCCAACCTACTCTAAGATGCTTTCGGTACTCATTCCGGTTTATCGGTACGATGTGCGCGATTTGGTGAATGAGTTACATCGTCAGTGCACGGCTCTTTCTATCCCATTCGAAATTCGTTTGTTGGATGATGGATCGGGTGACAAATTTTGTCAGACCAATAAAGTAGTAGAACAACTACCGAATGTTGTATGGACCGAATTAGCTAAAAATTCAGGTCGATCTGCAGTTCGAAATACTTTAGCGAAATCTGCCCTATACGAATGGCTTTGGTTTCTTGATTGTGACGGTGATGCTCGGGTAAATCCTAGTTTGGCTCGCACATTTTGGGAAGAAAAGGATGCAAATACCTTGGTAAGTGGCGGAAGAATTTATCAAGCCAAACCACCCGAAAATCACACGTTATATCTTCACTGGCTTTGGGGTTCTCAGCGCGAATTATTAGACCCGGAAATTCGAATGAAAGATCCGGTAACAACCTTCCTGAGCAATAATTTTTTCCTTCATCGAAGCTTATTAGAACGCGTCCCATTTGACAATTACTTTCATGGTTATGGGTATGAAGACACTTTCTTTGCTGCAGAATTGATACAAGCTGGTTATAAAATCAAGCACATTAAAAATCCTGTCCTACACGCTGGATTAGAAAACGCGAAAGATTTCCTCAAAAAAATTGAAGAATCGGTCGATAATTTAAGTCGACTAAAAGACCGCTGCGAAGAGAAAAACATCCCGTTTCCGGTCAAGAGCAAACTCATGAAAGCTTATCGAGTTCTGAACTTCCCACTAGTTCGTCCACTTTTTGCTAAATGGTTTAGCAGGAATCTTCCTTATTGGAAAATTCAATTACTCGGTAAAACTCCTGACTTGAAAACATTCGATTTGTATCGATTGGGTTTTTTACTGGATTGAATACATTTTCTGAAACTTGCCAACTCAACCAATTATCTAATCTTCCTTTTAATACCTACAGGAGATTTTAGCAATATTTACGAATTGTTGAGCAAATAGATTCTGGTATTATTCACATATGAACTAGTTGAAGACCCTTTTGAAATCAGCAATAAATCAAATTATAAGGCTTCCATTTCAGTTAAAAGTTTAC
>DAOOQW010000107.1:4501-7677 GCA_035388945.1 Flavobacteriales bacterium | reverse complement strand
CATTTTCATCACTGTATTACTCTTCCAATCTATCGGTGAACGATTACGTCAATCGGCTAACTAATGAGAATTTCGGTTGATATCGATTTTTTCGTCATTCACCTACCCTTTTATACCATTCACCGAATTCTGGTTTCTCACCCAAAATCCTCCGCGTACGTTTGCCTCATCAAAACAAACAACATGGAAACGATCAACACAGAAACTCAAATAAACAACGAAGTACCTTACTGTAAACCGCGTCAAAAATCTCGACTTGGTAGAATCCTCGGTGGATTAGTCATCATAGCCGCTGGTGGATTTTTATTCGCTCGTAATGCTGGCGTAGTATTTCCCGAATGGCTCTTTTCAGGACCCATGTTCCTCTTTACACTTGGACTTTTCTTCCTAGCTAAAAATGCTTTTCGTCGCCCAGGTGGATTAATCCTCATGACCATTGGTGGATTTTTACTTCTTGGTAGAATATTCCCTGCCTTACTCATTGGTCAGTTCTTTTGGCCGGTATTCATTATCATCGCAGGAGCATTCATGATATTCAAGCCAAAACGTAAGCATCACTGGCAATATCAAATGCACCATCAACAACGCTGGGAACAGTGTCGCCGATAATCGATTCCAGCTTTACAAACGATTTCTAACGATTTACTATTATGGAAACTACTTCATCACCCGAAAATCCTATCAACAACGATATGCCTCCTTTTAATCCTCCGGGAACCAATAAAACAGGTCGTGTACTTGGCGGAATTGTCATAGTTGGTGTGGGTGCACTACTCTTTGCTCGTCAAGCAGGAGTATTTTTCCCCGAATGGTTATTCTCATTCGAAACATTCTTAATCGCACTCGGATTTTATATCTGGGCTCGTCACGAGTTTCGCCGCCCCGGTGGTTTAATTCTAATGGCTTTCGGTGGATTGCTATTGATTGATAATATCATTCCCAACTTGTACATCGGACAATTCTTCTGGCCTTTAATCATCATCATTGGCGGACTTTGGATGATATTAAGTCCCGGCAAACATTCTTGGTCAACACGACGCATGAATCGCAGAGCACGTTGGAAAGATAACCGATACGGACAAAAAGCTGGATATTCCACTGGATTTACATCAAGTTCGACTGATCCCAAAGACGAAGCTTATTTGGATTCTACTGCCATTTTTGGTGCTGTGAAAAAGAACTTCTTCACGAAAGATTTCAAAGGTGGTGAAGTGGTGAATTTTATGGGTGGAACGGAGATCAATCTCAGTCAGGCTGAAATTCAACAACCTGTAACACTCGAAATCTCTCAGGTATTTGGTGGAACCAAACTCATCTTACCGGCACATTGGCAAGTACGTTCTGAAATTATAGCAATCATGGGAGGTGTAGAAGATAAACGTGCTATTCATCCGAGTGTACAAGAAGATCCAAATCGGGTACTCATTTTACGTGGAACGACTGTTTTCGGAGGGATAGATATTAAAAGTTACTAAGCATGAAAACGTATCTAGCTCGATTAGTTTTCCAAGTAGACTGGGAACCGCAACAAACGAACACAGCATTCGAAGAACAAATTCGCTTGATTATAGCTGAAGATAAACTGGGTGCATATACACAAGCAAATGCATGCGGACATACCGAAGAAGGAGAATTTCCTTTCTATCGCGGCGGATCGGTTAATTGGAAGTTTTTGGGATTGACTTCACTCGATGAAATCGGACAAATCCATTCCGGTATGCTAATCGACTCCACTCAACGAAACCAGGTGAATAGCGTGGAAGATGGAAAATTCCTTCAAGCACAAATCCAACGTTTCAACAATCAACTTGAAGTAGAAACCATGCAAAAGCATCGAATTCTCTAAATGAAAAATTCGCCCGTCTTGTTTCCTGCCAGTATTGGTTGGCTTATTTGGGTTAGTTTGCACCTTGTTTTCCTGCAACAACATCAGGTACCGCTTTTACCTGCCATACAAGACGCTGTCCTTTTTGCTAGTATTCTATTTCTGAGTGCTGCCAGTATTAGCCGTGTTCTCAAATACTATAAACCCGATTGGAAAAAAGCCATCGGGTTTGTTGTTGGTAATGCAGCGGTGGCAACTGGCGTGATGTCGCTTTATTCCTGGACAGCAAACTATTTCCTAAAACCTGGACAAAAACTCACCGACCTACTTCCAAATGCAGAAGTTGTCTTATTTACTTTAAGCTTTCTATTCCTTTTATGTACTGGACTTATCCACTGGTTATGGCTTACATTAAAAGAACGGGAAGATGATACAAAACGTAAATCTGATCAGGAGACATTAGCACGAAATGCCGAGTTGAATAATCTTCGTCAGCAACTTCAACCACACTTCTTATTCAACAGCCTCAATTCGATTCAGGCTTTGATGGAATTAGATCCGGAAAAAGCGCGTGAAATGTTGCGTTTATTGTCGGATTTCTTGCGCGGAACAGTTAAGAAAGAACCAACTCAGTTGGTTTCTTTTGAAGAGGAAATCAAACAAGTTCGTTTATATCTCGCCATTGAAAGTATTCGTTTTTCGGATCGATTGAATATTGATTGGTCGGTGGATGACAATACGTTAAGTCATAAAGTTCCCGTCCTGATATTACAGCCTATTATTGAGAATGCTGTGAAGTTTGGATTGTATGGAACTACTGGCCCCATTCGTATTCGTATCTCAGCTAGGATGAATGGAGATGTGTTAGAAGTTTCGACTCAAAATCCATTTGATTCAGATACAGGAACCAATCAAGGAACTGGCTTTGGGTTGAGTTCGGTAGCACGCCGACTTTATTTGCTTTATGCGCGAAATGATCTGTTGAGTAGCAAGAAAGAGAATCAACAATTTATCATCACCATTCGAATACCATCATAAGTATGATACGTGTTTTATTAATCGACGATGAACCACTTGCTCGTCAGCTGGTTAGAAAGTATTTGCAAACCCAAACAGATGTCGAAGTTTTGGCAGAATGTGGTGATGGATTTGAAGCGGCTAAAGCGATTGCACAACATAAACCCGATTTGATTTTTCTGGATGTGCAAATGCCTAAGATTTCGGGGTTTGAACTGCTCGAATTGTTAGATCCGGCACCAGCCGTTATTTTCACTACTGCTTTTGATGAATTTGCCCTGAAAGCGTTTGAAGCTAATGCGATTGATTATTTATTGAAGCCATTTCCGGCTGA
>DAOOQW010000107.1:0-4491 GCA_035388945.1 Flavobacteriales bacterium | reverse complement strand
AAATCACTCGATAAGTTTCGCGCAACACGTGAATTAAGTGGTACGAATAAGCAAGCCACAGAAGTTCAAGAGAAGATTACTGAGGAGTTATCCTTGAACGATCGAATAGTAGTGAAAAATGGAGCTGATATTCGTATTCTACCTTTATCCGAAATCAGGTATTTAGAAGCTTATGACGATTATGTAAAAATCTACACGCGAACAGGGATGTTTCTAAAGAAGCAAACGCTTGGATATTTTGAACGCAAACTTCATGCATCGTCATTTCTTCGAATCCATCGTTCGTATTTGCTCAACCTGAGCGAGCTGACTCGAATAGAACCAGCTGAGAAAGATCAACATCAAGCCATTTTAAAAGATAAGACTCGATTGCCACTCAGTAGAAGCGGATATGCTCGTTTAAAAGAAGAATTGGGACTTTAATCCATAAAAAAACCGCAACAGATTACTCCATTGCGGCTTGTAGGTGGATGACCTATCAGATTTTAAAAGCGCGATTAATTTCTTCCATGCTCGAATTATTGTCTTTCAATGCAAATGGCAATTGTTCGGCTATAACTGAAAGTAAGTTGTAGATATCTTCGAATGTATGTCCCGTAGTTAATGGAACACGTAATCCAGTGTTTTTATAAGGCACACTTGGGAATACACTCAGGTTGATATAAAAACCTTTATTCATAATGCGTGTAACCATATTGTAGCCTACACCTGGCTTTCCAACTCCGATAAAGAAAATAGGGGAATTTGATTCACCAATTAATGGAAGTTTGAAGCTTTTACAAGTTTCTACGAAATAGTCGATACGTTTTTGAAGCTCCGCTTGATGTGTTTTGATTTCTGGAGTCAAGTGTAATTTTGCAGATGCGATAATAGCACCTAACATCGGTGGCTGTATAGGTCCAGAAAAGATAAACGTTCCACCACAGTTACGCACACGACGTTTAATTTGCTCATTCGGGAAAACTAAAACTCCACCGCAGGCTGCAAAACTCTTTGCTAATCCAGCAACAAGGTAAAGTCGTTCATGGAATGGTTTCTGACTTAACACGTATCCTGAACCATTTTTCCCTGCCCAGCCAGTACCGTGCGCATCATCCACATACAAATGAAATTGCTCATAGGTATCTAACAGTTGATACAATTCATTTAGCGGTAAAAAATCACCATACATCGAATACACGCCATCGGCCATGTACCAAATTTTCTCGTATTTATCTTTTAGCTCATTGATTCGTTCTTCCAAAATATCCATTCGGTTGTGACGAATCAACTCCACATGAATTCCACGAGCTTTAATAAGTTGAGCTGCTGTTTGAACACATGAATGCACCTGTAAGTCCAATATCACACAATCCCGATCGCCCACTAATACCGGTATATTGGAAAGATGTCCAAGTGTTACTGTTGGAGCAAGCAAAATAGGTCGCTCAAACATAGCTTCTAATAAACGCTCAGCTTCGGTATACAAGGTAACTGAAGCATAAGCTCTAGAAGATGAAAATTGAGAGCCGTATTTAGTAACTGCTTGCACTACTCCTTCAATTATTGCTGGATGCTTTTCCAATCCTAAATAACTGCATGATCCAAAATTAACGACCTCTTTCCCTTTCACACGGATTGTTCGTCCGTTGATATCCTCGTCTTCAATTTGTAATTGAGCAATTCCGAGGTTAGATGATATTCGAGTTACTTCATCAATCGTGTCCAACACTTGTTCGTGTCGGGTCTTTGTTAGTGTAGTCGTTTGGCTCATGGTCAGGTTGTGTGTGCGTTTCCCAAATTTAACCAAGTGAATTCCTTTTTTTTATGAAATAATCCTTAAAGATATAGACAGGTTTATCAACATACTTTACCTCTATTTTCAACTATTTCCATGAATTTTTGAAAACCAATACCCCTAAAATTCTAGGAATATTTAATTCATTAATTTCTTTTTAATTCATTTCAATTCTACTCAAACATCCACACTGTAAATAGAACACGCTTTTCTATCTTTGCGCTATGGCAGTTAAAAACGACGAAGACAACGAAAAACTTTTTTACACCATTGGTGAGGTTGCCGCGCGCTTTGATGTAAATGCTTCCTTGATTCGTTTTTGGGAAAAAGAATTTGACAGCATTAAACCGCAGAAAAACAAAAAAGGAAATCGCCTTTTCACCAAAGAAGATTTAAATAATTTTCACCTCATATTTCATTTGGTAAAAGAACGTGGTTACACGCTTCAAGGAGCCAAACAAAAGATGAAACAGAATAACGGTGAATTAGAACAAAGTCACGAAATCGTGAAAAATCTTCAACGTGTTCGCTCTTTTTTGGTTGAATTAAAAAACAACCTTTAATCAGCATCTATCGCTTTTATTTGAATACATAAAATGGATTTCCAGCTTATTTCCGATTTCTCTCCTACAGGTGATCAGCCCGAGGCCATTCGCCAATTGACGGAAGGCGTTGAACGGGGCGATAAATCTCAAGTTCTACTTGGTGTTACCGGTTCTGGAAAAACTTTTACTGTAGCTAACGTCATCCAACAAACGGGTCGACCAACACTTATTCTGAGTCATAATAAAACCCTTGCTGCTCAGCTCTACCAAGAATTTAAAACATTCTTCCCCAAAAATGCTGTCGAGTATTTCGTTTCGTATTACGATTATTATCAACCAGAAGCTTATCTGCCAGTCACCAATACCTACATCGAAAAAGATCTGCAGATAAATGATGAAATTGAAAAACTACGTTTAAGTACTGCTTCTTCCCTCCTATCTGGACGTCGAGATATAATTGTGATTTCTTCCGTTTCCTGTATTTACGGTATGGGAAATCCGGAAAACATTAAATCCAATACCGTTAAAATAAAACGGGGTGAAATTATTAGTCGGAATCGCTTTCTGCATTTACTCGTTGCAGCTCTCTATTCGCGCACGGAAGCCGAATTCAAAAACGGTACTTTCCGAGTAAAAGGTGATACAGTAGATGTATTTATTGGTAATGCATCGGTTGCGTATCGCTTTTATTTTTTCGGGGATGAAATTGAACAAATTGAAATCATTGATCCCGAAAGTGGCTCTCGTTTAGAAGAGCCCGATCAGGTGGTTATTTATCCAGCTACCATTTATGTAGCGAATAAAGAAACCATGAAAGATGCCATTTACCTCATTCAAGAGGATATGGTGAAACAATGCGAATTCTTTAAGGAAGAAGGAAAATACCTCGAAGCAAAACGTCTCGAAGATCGGGTAACGTACGACCTTGAAATGATTCGTGAATTAGGCTATTGTAGTGGAATCGAGAATTATTCCCGCTATTTTGATGGACGTATTAAAGGAACACGTCCGTTTTGTTTGCTGGATTATTTCCCCGATGACTTTCTGATGGTGATTGACGAAAGCCATGTGACACTTCCACAAATCAAAGCCATGTATGGTGGCGACCGTTCTCGGAAAGTGAATCTCGTAGAATATGGTTTCCGCTTGCCGGCTGCTATGGACAATCGACCTTTACAATTCGATGAATTTACTGCACTCGTAAATCAACTTATATATGTAAGTGCGACACCTGCCGAATACGAACTCAACCAAAGTGAAGGTATCGTGGTTGAACAACTCATTCGTCCAACTGGATTGCTCGATCCAATTATTGAAGTTCGTCCGAGTCAAAACCAAATTGACGATTTATTAGAAGCGGTCGATAAAGTTGTAAAACGTGACGAACGTGTTTTAGTGACCACGCTAACTAAACGGATGGCAGAAGAATTATCGAAATACATGACACGCTTAAATATCCGTTGTCGTTATATTCACTCGGATGTTGACACCATGGAGCGTGTAGAAATTTTGGGGGATTTACGTCTAGGGAAGTTTGATGTATTGATTGGTGTAAACTTATTACGTGAAGGACTCGATTTACCGGAAGTTTCACTGGTAGCTATTTTGGATGCTGACAAAGAAGGATTCTTGCGCTCGGTTCGTTCATTAGTACAAACTGTTGGTCGTGCTGCTCGTAATGTGAATGGTCGCGTGATTATGTATGCAGATAAAATCACCGATTCGATGGCACAGACGATAGATGAAACCAATCGTCGTCGCGAAAAACAAATGAAATACAACATCGAACACGATATCACACCTACACAAATTGTGAAATCGCACGATAGTATTTTTGCGAAGCGAAGTGGCGGAAGTAGTTCTCAATCCTCACCTCGAGCTTATGTAGAAAATGAATCAATTGATTTAGCTGCTGATCCGGTTGTTAAATACATGAGCAAAGAACAGTTACAAAAATCAATTGCTCAAACGCGTAAGTCTATGGAGAAAGCTGCTAAAGAGCTTGATTTCCTTGAAGCTGCTCGTTTACGAGATGAATTATTTGCACTCGAGAAATTACTCAAGGAAAAATGAAATTCTTGGTCGGTATCATGTCTTTACTGATTTGGTTTTCGTGTAAAACCAGACAAGCAAATAATACTGCGCTATCTGTTATCAATTTAAATTCTG
>DAOOQW010000106.1:0-7689 GCA_035388945.1 Flavobacteriales bacterium | reverse complement strand
GATTGTGATTTAGCAATGGGGCAAATGAGTTCTTATCTGAGAGATTTCCCTGAAGGATTATTCTCTTTACAAGCTTTAGGATATAAGGCCGATTGTGAGATGAAAGCCCGCAAAGTTGATGAAGCTGCCTTGACGTATGGTCAAATCTTGCTGAGACCTAAGAACAAGTATACGGCAGAAGCCCATTTGATTTTAGGGATTTACGAACGACAAAAGGACAACTTCCCTAAAGCAATTGAGCATTTTAAGGAATTAGAGAAAATGCCTGATAATTCAGATCAGCTGTTACAGGCAAGAAGTAATGTAATGCGCTTATCTGCTCGATTAGGAAATACAGCTGAATCGGAAGAGTATGCTAAAAAAGTACTCGAAACGGAGAAGGTAGATGAGGATATGAAAAATGAGGCAAAACTCATTTTGGCTCGAGCTGAATTAAAGTCGGAAAATTGGGATGCTGCTTTGAGTGATTTCCAGAAACTGAGAAAAGTAAATAGTGAGATTGGAGCAGAAGCTCGTTATTCAATTGCACTAATCTATTTCAATAAAGGTGATTACAAGCACTGTGAAAAATCGGTTTTTGACTTAGTTGATGAAATGCCTTCGTATGATGATTGGTTAGCGAAAGGATTTATTTTATTGGCAGACAATTATTTGAAACTCGGCAATGTTTTCCAAGCTAAGCGGACTTTGCAGAGCGTTATAGATAATCATGAAGGTCAAGAATTACGTGACTTGGCACAACACAAATTAGATGAGATTATAAGTTCTGAAAATTCTGGAAACTCGAACGAAAAGCAAGTAGATCCAGATATTGAATTCAAGAACAACTCAAATGATAATGGCTTGTTTGATGAGCAGAAAGCACCAGTAGAAGGGCAAGAACCTAAGAAAGGAGATGATCATGAATAAGTTTTTGTTAATACTCGTATTGCTTCTGCCAGTGGTTGGATTTTCTCAACCGGGAAAAAGTAACAATGATGTTGTTGTTACAGGTGGATATACTCCCAAATTGATAGATGCCAATAAGATTAATGAACAGCCAGCAATCGCTGATACCGGAATCGTTCGTTTTCCTATCCAATATGAATTGAATAGTAGACGCGTGAATACCGTTTATGAAATTGATCCTATTAAAGCAGCAAATGTCAAAGGTGAACCGCTTTCAAAATTATATCGCGGTTATGTGAAAGGTGGATTTGGTAGCTACTCGATGCCTTACGGAGAGATTTTTTATCACAATTTAAGATCGAAGAAAAGCTCGGCTGGTGTTCATTACAAGCATCTTTCATCATCTGGACAAATTAGCAATGTTGGTTATTCCGGATTTAGTTCCAATGAACTGAATCTTTTTGGTAAATCTTTTATCAAGAAATCGACCTTATCGGGTGGTTTGGATTACCGTCGAAATGTGGTCCATTATTATGGTTTTGACAAAGCTGTTGCCTATAATCAAGATTCAACAGACAATCCATATTGGGGTTATAATTTGGATAAAGACAGTATTCGCCAGCGCTATCAATTGGTTGCAGTAAATGCATCTTTTAGTGATAATTATCCTGTGGATAGCCATGCTACAAAGTATAAGGTTGACTTGAATTATTACAACTATGCTGATCATTACAAAGCCCAAGAAAACGCTTTCAAAGCTGCTGGTGATGTATCATTCTATTACAAAACATACGACTTGAATATTAAATCAGGATTGGATGTTTATAAGAATCAAAATGCAGCTTGGACAGATAACATGACCATTTTTCAGTTGCGTCCACAAATCACATTTAGTCAACCTAAATGGCGCTTGAAAGCTGCAATAAACATGTATGCTACTTCCGATTCTTCCAATGGATTTAAGTTAGCTCCAGAGGTTGATTTCGATTTGCATTTATATGAGAACATCATCATTCTAAATGCAGGTACTGATAGTCGTTTGCAGCGTTATTCTTATCGTAGTTTAACTGAAAGGAATCCTTGGTTGATTTCGGATATTTTGCCATTAAATACTTGGAGTCCATTTAGATTATATGCCGGTTTGCGCGGTTCGATTAGTTCTAAAATGGCCTTCAATACTCGTGTTTCATACACACCGAGCATCGACAATCAATTCTTCTTTGTGAATGATACGAGCGCAGGGAATTTGAATAAGCTAACATATGTCACTGATAATGCTAGTTTACTAGAAGTGAATGGTGAAATCACTTGGCAAATGCATGAAAAAATTCGAATTATTGCTAAAGCTGATTTCCTAGGCTATACGCCAGATAAGGAATTGAAAGCATGGCATGTTCCAACTTTACGTATGTCGTATGGTGGGAAGTACAATTTGAAAGATAAAATCTGGATAAATGCAGCTGTATTGACTTATAATAAGCAGTACTACCGTGATTTTATAGTAGATGATAATACGGGAGAGATCAAAACTGTTGCAAAAGAGCTCAAAGGAATTGTTGATGTGAATTTAGGAGCTGAATATCGCTACACGAAGCTTTTAGGAATGTTTGTTCAATTGAATAACATTATAAACGTTCGATATGAGCGATACAAAAACTATCCTATGCAGCGCTTCAATGTGATGGCTGGAGTTAGCTATATCTTTTGATTAGAACGGACTTTTGAAACGAGTGTCGTTGATGAAAGTGCTATCGGTCATTGATCTAAGGAATGCCAGCAAATCGGCTTTTTCCTGAGAAGTTAGATTGAGACCAGTACCAACGTGTTTCATAAGTGGATCAACAGTAGAGGATGCTTTTCCGCCAGTATTGTAATGATCGATAACCTGCTCGAGTGTTTGGAAACGACCATCGTGCATGTATGGAGCTGTAAGGGCAATGTTTCTAAGTGTTGGAGTTAGAAATTTGCCGTTATCATTGGGGTTTCCGGTGATAGCTCCACGTCCTAAATCGGTGAAGATCGAATCGAGTCCATTGTTGTGAAACTGATTGTCGGTAAGTAAACGACCTGCATCGATGCTATGGCAATGAAAGCAATCTCCTTTTTCGGTGTTGTAAATTACATATCCATTGAGTTCGGACGCAGAAAGATTGGCTTCATTTCGAAGACGACGATCCAATTTAGAGTTATAGGAAATCATAGTTCTCATGAATTGAGCAAGAGCTTTCACCACATGAGTAGAGTCAATAACATCCACATTAAAAGCTTTTTTGAATTCAGCTTTGTAGGATGTATTTGCATTTAAACGAGCAGCGGCTTCAGTCCAAGCCAAATGCATTTCGATTGGATTTTTAACTGGACCAAGAGCTTGATCTTCTAGAGTACCAGCTCTGCCATCCCAGAAATAATGGAGATTATATCCGAGATTGATAAGTGGTTGAGCATTACGAGTACCAACTGCACCCGTTATTCCTGTGCTAAATCGAGTGCCATTATCGGTAAACGAAAGTGCTTGATTATGACAAGTGGCGCACGATTGCGTATTGTTACCCGAAAGAAGTTTTTCGTAAAAAAGTTTTCTGCCCAAAGCAACACCTTCAACTGTGATAGGATTATCGGCAGGTATAGCCATTGCTGGAAATCCTGGAGGAGTTTCCAATGTATAAGGCGTTGTTTGATAAGGTGTTTCCGGCTCATCTTCATCTTTCTTACAAGAGGAAAATAATGTAGAACAAACACACAAAAGAATCAGCAAGCGCTTCATAATACTATTTACTCTTTGTAGAACTCTTTGTTTTGGATGAATTTAGTATCAGACAGACTTTTGAGAAATTCTACCAAATCATTTTTTTCCTGTTCATTCAATCCTAATGGTCGGATTAACGGGCTTTTGCCTGAAAAGTTTTTACCACCTGAATTATAATGTTCAATTACGTCGTTTAAGGTTTCAAAACTACCATCGTGCATATAAGGAGCAGTGTATTCAATATTCCTTAATGATGGCACTCTGAATTTTCCTTTATCGGCGAGTTGCAAAGTTATGCGTTGGCGGCCAGAATCGGGATACGTTTCGGAAATTCCATTGGAAAGGAATTCTGAATTCGTGAAATTAAATCCGGAGTGACATTGAAAACAATCCGTTTTACTGCTATTAAATAATTCCATTCCACGTTTAGCTGATTCACTTAAGGCTTTGGTTTCATTTGCAAAATGGAAGTGGTCGTATGGAGAATCGGCGCTAACTAAAATACGTTGGAAACAAGCTAATGCCTGCAGAAAATTATTGGTGTTTGCGGTATCGTTAAATGCTATTTTAAATAGCGTTCGATATTCAGCTGATTTATTCAAACTGCGAATAATTTCACCCACATTATTATTGAATTCTACATGCGAATCGATAGCGTTGAGTGGAACTAATTCGAGAATGGTAACGCCTCCATCACGGAAAAAACTCGAACTCCAAGCTAAATTGAATAAAGGTTGGGCATTCCGAAATCCAGGTAAATTTCCAACTCCTAGACTAACAGTTCGGGCATCACTAAATGCGAGACTTTGTTTGTGACACGAGTTGCAGGAAATACTTCCATCGCTGGATAGAATCGGATCGTAGAAGAGTTTCTTGCCAAGTTTGATCTTGGAATAGGTGAGTGGATTATGATCTGGGATATAAGGCTCAGAGAATCCAGTTGGAGTTTTAAACGGGTAAACATCTTTATCAGCAATAGCATCATCTTTAGCGCATGAAACCAAGGCTATACAAATGATGGAATAAAGAAAAGCCCGAAACATCATCTATTGTTTTCTGATTGCATCACCCAAATTATTGATGACTTTTTGAGCCAAATCGAAGTGATCAGTTGTATGAGTAAAGTAATCTTGAACCATATTAATTGTGTCGGTTGATGTTTTGAATACATCATTGACTTCCAATTTTAGATTAATGTTAGTTTTTTGACCTTTCACAACAACTGCATTAATATTGGAAATACTGTGCGTTGCATATAGTGTGTCTTTTCCAGAATGGTAGAAGTAAGAGTAAATGGGATCTTGATTTTGTGCAGCACTGGTATCGATTCGGCCTTCGAGTTTTGAGAAAATATACCCGCTAGCCCAAGTCCAATACATACCAGAATAAACGCTTAGTGGATGATCCATTGGATAAGCTGCTGGATTAAAATCAGGATCGGCAGTACCATTAAGAGATTGTTTAACACCCAATCCAAAATTTAATTGGTCAATTGTTCCTGGTGTTGTTTCGATAGTTATGGTTTTGTCAGAAAGGGAAAAATCAACTAAAGCGATGTCTTTAGAGCCTAGGACCGTTGATCCGTTTTGTAGTTGTATATCAGACAAGAAAAATTTAAATGTCTCATAACGCATACGTTTACCATTAGGACCAATAAAATTTTGATTTACAGAAAAAGCTTCGCCATTCATTGTTGGAATAAACCGAATCTCAACGGTACCCGTAGTTTTTTCAGGTGTTTCAGAAACAACTGATTCATCTTTTTCGCATGAAATGAGAAAGATTGAAAGGACGAAGAGCGGAAGAAACAGTGTTTTTTTCATGATACTATTGAACTGAAGTAATTCCTGAAATGATGTTATTACGAACTCTAGTCGATAATCCATAATTGACGGTTGATTGCGTGTTGAAATCTGTTTCAAGTGTTAATCCATTAAATACATGTGCCGCATTAAATCGGAGTTTTATATTATTGTCTCCACAGGCTGAAACATTCAATGGAATTGTAAAAGAACGAAGGTTGTCAGGCTTAAAATTGCTATCTAAACCGATGTGATAGGAGAAATCATTACCCGGATTAGAAGAGTTGATTGTGGTGGTTGAGAATTTACCTTCAAAAATAGCGAAAATATAGCCTTGATTCCAGCTCCAATGCATGGATGGAACCTGAATTGCCAGTGGATTTCCGGCACTGAATAAAGTTGGATCACCATGATTTCGAAGCGAGTCGATACCAAAATCGAATTTTATTCCGGTGTAGCTTGATTGTTCGATTTTTCCCAGATTCGTTTGCAAAGATGTTGGCGTAATGAGTGCCACATCATTGGACAAATTAATTTGGTTGCTGTCTTTCAATAAATGTAATCCTGAGAGATAAAACTGTGCTGTTTCGAATTTAACATGATGTCCATCGTTGAGTAAATAATCCGTTTGAAGTGCAAATGGCAAGCTATCAACATACATCGAGAAACTCAGGAAAGCTTCTTTGGGCGATGCACTCAAGCAAGGATCAACCTCAAAAACGGGTTCATCTTTTTTACAGCCTGAAATCATGCTGACGCAGACAAGTATGCAAACAGATAAAAAAGGAAACTTCATTTATTAGTTGTATTTGATTCCCAAACGGGTGTATATAAAGTGTAAAAGCCAAACGGGGCCAATGAGAAGAAATTGAATGTCTTTTAAGAAAGATGGTTTTTTACCTTCAACAGAATGCCCGTAAAACTGCCCAATCCATGCAAGGACAAATAGGATAAGTCCAATTCCCCAAAGCGGGTAATTAGTAGAAAGTGCTATGGCTTGTGCAATAAATCCAGCAAGTGCGAATAATAAAGCCATGCCAATAGCCAAGGTTGGCGATAATAGAGCGTAATAGATTACAGCAAGTATCATCGCAAAATAGGCATAGTTTAAACCTGTGTTTAGAATCCAAATAGGTGCAGGTATGCTCCAGAGCATGAGGACAATACTGAACACAATGGAGGGAACACAAATCCAGTGTATTGTTTTATTTAACGGATTCTGATGGCTTTCGCTGTATTCATCCAGCCAGTTTTGGATCGTTCGCATCTTTTGAATCGGTTTAATGTGCAAGTTATTAAAAAGCTAAACGGGCTGAGAATTAATCTTGGAAGGCAATCAAGCATTTTGCTTTGCTGAAAAAATCCTTAGTTTTGACACCTCATTTTTCGGGTTGTGGCTCAGTTTAGTTATTAAATTTACTGTGTCAGAAGGTTAAATCCTACCATCCCAACAGGAAAGTGAAACCGAATTAGATCGGAAATAAAATTTCAACATGGGAAGAGCATTTGAATTTCGTCGTGCGCGCAAAGAGAAGCGCTGGAGCAAAATGGCTAAGGATTTTGTCAAGATGGGCAAGCAATTGTCGATGGCAGTAAAACAGGGTGGACCTGATCCGGAGACCAATCCAACACTTCGCGTAGTGATTCAAAATTGCAAGGCTCTGAATATGCCTAAGGACAATATTGAGTCTGCTATCAAACGAGCTTCTGCGAAAGATGCGAAAGACTTGGATGAATTAGTATATGAAGGATACGGTCCTTATGGAGTTGCTGTATTAGTTGAAACTGCTACAGACAATCCTACCCGAACTGTTGCGAATGTGCGAATGTATTTTGCACGTGCTGAAGGTGCGTTAGGAAAAACCGGATCGCTCGACTTCATTTTTGATCGTAAAGCCGTTTTCACTTTAGGAATGGAAGGACTTGATTTGGAGGAAATGGAACTCGAGCTAATTGATTTTGGTTTAGAAGAAATTTTCGAAGAGGACGGGAAAGCATTCATCTATACATCTTTCAAAGATTTTGGAGGAATGCAACAAGAGTTGGAACGTAGAAAACTCAACATCATCAGTTCCGAATTGATTCGTTTACCGAGTACAACCGTTGAATTAACTCCTGATCAAGAAGAGGAGATTAATACCATGGTGGAGAAAATGGAAGACGATGACGATGTGCTTCATGTGTTCACTAACATGAAATAAGCTTATCGGCTAATTACAACTTTACTTCGGAAGTCTTTGATATTACTGTCTT
>DAOOQW010000105.1:0-7784 GCA_035388945.1 Flavobacteriales bacterium | reverse complement strand
GTGTTTTGACTATGCCCAGCACTGATGACCATATTAAATGGAGTATTAGCAAACGTTTTAGCGTATGAAATACTCGAAGTAAAAGTGTTAGCTACAATGTTATTCGCATTGAGTGAGTTGAGTTTGTTATAATTACTCGAACCTGCTTGAACAGAAGCCGAAAAGCGAGAATTCGGTCTTGATTTAGGATCTTGAGTATGTTTCCAGGTGATGAAAAAATCTTTGTTGATGGATGAGCCTAATAATTCAGGATCGCCCTGCAAGATTTTAGAAAAGCGAACATCTAAACTTCCATTAAAGTGATAGCGATAATTATAGGAAGTTCCAGCACTTAATCCCCAAGAACCACGGGAATAAATATTTCCCCGAATAGAGGCATCGATGTAATCGTTTATTCCAAAATAGTAGCCGCCTTCCTGCAGGTAAAAACCGAGTCCGGGAGATTCGCCATAGGTTGGAAAAATAATTCCCGATTTACGTTTGGTGCTATTGGGGAAAATTCCAAAAGGAACAGCTAAAGGAGTGGGAACATCTTCAATCCAAAGATTAGCTGGGCCAGAAACAATTTTATCGCCCGGCATGACTTTAATCTTACTGGCATTGATGTAAAAATGTGGATGATCGGGTAAATTACACGTAGTGTACTTTCCATTTCGGATGTAGAATTCATCCTTCTCACTTTTCTTCACCTGTTCACCATGAATATAGCCATCGCCTTGCTGGGTGAAGATTCCAGAGATACGACCTTTCTTGGTTTTGAAATTATAATCCATCCGATCCGCGTCGAAGGTTTGAGTTCCTTCATCAAACACGGGATGACCAATTATTTTCCCTGTAGAATCGGGACGACCTTCGGCATGAACGACGTTGTTTCCCCAGTTGATTTCGATGTAATCGGCAGTGAGATGAATTTTATCGTATTTCACATCCGCAGCGCCATACAAGAAAATTTTCTTCAACTTTAAATCGAATCGCATGGAGTCGCGGGCTTTGTATTCGACACGTGAGTCTAATGCATCATCAGAAGGTGGCAAAGAACCGGGTGGTAAAGAGCCAGATTTGCGAACGGTGTCCTCCTTGAGCTGCAAGGCAAGCAATGAATCGGCGTCCACAACGTTTCTATCAGGAGTTTGAGCCCTTGAGCTCATCCCGAGAAATACTGTGAATAAAACTGTTGTTAAGTGCCGTAGCACCACACGTAATCGCAAGGTTGCAGCCGATTAGTTTTGTAAAATCCGTTTCGAAACGAGTGCAAAACTAATTTATTTCATCGCAAACCCGTTTCTAGGCCCATCAGGACCCATGAAAACCTTTTTAAAATATCGATTTACGTTTCTCGCAATCCTTCTGATATCAGGGGTTACGCTAGCTTTTCTGCCAAAATTAGAGGCAGATAAAAACTTGCATCGGGAATCTGGAATTCGTACGATAGTGATTGATCCGGGACATGGAGGACACGATAGCGGATGTCATGGAGCAGCAGCTTATGAGAAAACTGTTGCTTTAGCTGTCTCATTAAAGTTGGGAAAATTGATTGAAGCAAACTTCCCAGATGTGAAAGTAATTTTCACTCGTAAGACGGATGTGTTTGTGGAATTGTATCGCAGAGCACAGATTGCAAATGAAAACAAGGCTGATTTATTTATTTGCATTCACTGCAACAGTGGACCAAAGACAGCATACGGAGCAGAAACCTTTGTAATGGGTTTGCATAAAAGCACCGATAATTTGAATGTGGCGAAGCGGGAGAATGCGGTAATCCTTCAGGAAGATAATTACCAAAAGAAATACGATGGATTTGACCCGAACAGTGCCGAAGCAAACATTATATTCTCTTTGTATCAGAATGCATTTTTAGACCAGAGTTTGTATTTCGCAGATCGCATACAACATGAGTTTAAAACCTATGCAACACGCCACAACCGTGGAGTTAAGCAAGCTGGATTCCTCGTGCTTTACCGAACCACTATGCCAAGTGTGTTGATTGAGACTGGTTTCTTAACGAATGGGGAAGAAGAGAAATATTTGAAATCGGGAACGGGGCAGCAAAAGATTGCCAATTCGATACTCCGCGCATTGAATTCATATAAAAGCTGGATTGAAGGAACGGGGGCTAACAACGATCTGAAGTTTCCCGATGAAGAGCAGGAGCATGTTCAAGAGGTAAAACCATCCGAACATCATGTTAAGCCAGATCCGAAAGTGGAAAAAACGGAAGAGGCAAAGAATCAAACGGCTGAAGATAATTCTGGGATTATTTATCGAATTCAAGTGTATACATCACCCGAAAAAGTTTCGTTGAAGTCGGCTCGCTTTAAAGGACGGACCGATGTATGGGAATATAAATTCAATAAATCCTGGAAATATACAGTTGGAAGATGTGAGAAACAGGAAGAAGCCCTTAAATTGCTCAGCGAATTAAAAAAAGATGGTTTCAGTGATGCATTTGTAGTTGCATTTAGAAATAATCAACGCATTACATTACAAGAAGCACAAGCTATTCAACCCTAAACAATCATTGAAAAAAATGCAAATATCCCGTGAAATACGTGTTGGAGTCGTTGTTACACTGGGAATCGTTCTGCTCTATTTTGGGTTTAACTTCCTAAAAGGAAAAAACCTTTTTTCCCCGTCTAGATCGTATTACGCGGTTTTCGACAATGTAGATCAACTCATGCCATCGGCAAGGGTTCAGGTGAATGGATTTCAGGTAGGAATTGTAGATCAAGTAGGATTTTTATCGGAAGGTTCGTATAAAGTCTTGGTGAAATTTCTAATCGACAATGATGATTTGAATATCCCCAAAGATTCGGAAGCGCATATTGTTCAAGATCTGTTGGGAACGAGAACTTTGGAACTAACGCTGGGAAAATCAACCCAGTTAGCTGAACGAGGTGATACGTTAATGGCAGTTCGCGATGCGGGAATTACCGATGAGATTAAGAAAGCTATCCTCCCATTAAAAGCACAAATTGAAGCTTTAGCTGGTTCGGTTGATTCGGTTTTAACAGGCTTTAATAATGTATTCAATCGTAAAACTCAGGATGGTTTGATTAGCAGTTTTGAAAGTGTGAATACATCCATCAAACGCTTCGAACACACGGTAAATGAATTTGATTTATTGGTGACTAATGAGCGTCACAAATTGAGTTCGATATTGAGTAATGTGGCTTCTATCACCGATAATCTGAAAAACAACAACGAAAAACTCTCCCATGTTTTCACGAATATGGATCGAATTTCGGATGATGTGGCGAAGAGTAATGTGAAACAAACGTTAACCGATTTGCAGGAAACGATTGCAAGTTTGAATAAGGTTCTAAAGAATGTAGAAAGTGGTCAGGGCACTTTAGGAAAACTGGCAACCGACGATTCTTTGTATGTGAATTTGGATCATAGTTCTCGCAATTTGAGTTTATTGTTGGAGGATATGAAGGCACATCCGAACCGTTACGTGCATTTTTCTGTTTTTGGAAAGAAGGAGAAAGCGCCGAAAAAATAATCGGGCTGCTTGCACCTCACCTTTATATTTGTTGATTCAAATCCCTGCTGCTTATGGGCCTGCAAAACGTACTATTTATCCTTTTCTTTCTAGCTGGAGCTGCTTTGTTCACTGTAAATGTGCGCAAGATTATCCGCAACATACGTTTAGGAAGAAAACTCGATCGCACCGATAGAAAAGCTGAACGCTGGAATATTATGTTCCGTGTAGCTTTGGGACAGAGTAAAATGGTGGTTCGCCCAACTGCGGCTATATTGCACCTATTAGTATATGTAGGATTTGTCATTATCAACCTGGAAGTTCTTGAAATAATCCTAGATGGTATTTTAGGAACACATCGCCTGTTTGCTCCATTTTTAGGAGGTTTTTACGATTTTCTGATAGGTTCCTTTGAATTCCTTGCATTAGGTGTTTTAGTAGCAGTAATTATATTCTTCATCCGCCGGAACATTATATATATCAAGCGTTTTCGTCAGAAAGAACTCAATGGATGGCCACGTTCTGATGCGAATACCATTTTGATGATTGAAGTATTGTTGATGACTGCTTTCTTAACCATGAATGCAGCTGATCAAGTATTACAAACACGTGGTGTTGAGCATTATATTCAAGCAGGTTCCTTTCCGGTAAGCTCGCTTATTACAGGATTGTTTAGCTCTTGGTCGGATGGTGCTTTAATCGCCTATGAGCACGGTGCTTGGTGGTTTCACATTCTCGGGATTTTAGCATTCCTCAATTATCTGCCTTACTCCAAACACTTCCACATCATTTTGGCATTTCCCAATGTGTGGTATTCGAACTTGGAGAAGAAAGGTCGTTTTACCAACATGGCAGCGGTAACCAATGAAGTAAAATTGATGCTCGATCCTTCGGCTGTTCCGGTTGAATTAGATGGGCCAGTAAAGTTCGGAGCAAAAGACGTTCAGGATTTAACTTGGAAAAGCTTGCTCGATGCCTATACCTGCACCGAATGTGGAAGATGTACTTCTGAATGTCCGGCAAATCAAACAGGTAAGTTATTGAGTCCGCGAGCTATCATGATGAAAACTCGCGACCGTTTAGAGGAAGTGGGTAAAAACATCGATGCTAACCAAGGTGAATTCAAGGAAGATGACAAAAGTTTGCTTCACGATTATATTAGTCCAGAAGAATTGTGGGCTTGTACAACTTGTAATGCCTGCACAGAAGCTTGTCCGGTGAATATCGATCCATTGAGCATCATCATCGATTTACGTCGTCAATTGGTGATGGAAGAAAGTGCTCCTCCAGCAGCATTGAGTGCCATGTTTACCAATGTGGAGAACAATGGAGCTCCTTGGCAGTTTTCTCCATCGGATCGCTTGAATTGGAAGGACGAGTAGTGTAATAATTACGAATTTTCAATTACGAATTACGAATGGTCAATTAAGAATGAGGAATTAACATTAATTAAATAATAGCTATAAATATAAACTAGATTGTATGAAAGAGAATTTGATTCAACAGAAAACCTATGATTTTGCGCTAAAGATTATTAACACTTCAAGGCAAATGAACAAGAATAAAGAGTTTGTGTTATCTCGACAACTTCTGAAATCAGGAACCTCAATAGGGGCTAATGTGGAAGAAGCTATTGGTGGTCAATCGAGAAAGGATTTTTTGAGCAAAATCAGTATAGCATATAAAGAGGCGAGAGAAACTAAATTTTGGATTCGATTACTGAGAGATTCTAACACCATTGAACCAACACATTCAGAAGATTTACTCATTCAAATAGATGAGATTTTACGTATCATTGGCTCAATTCAACGAACTACAAAAGGCAAACTCCACAATTAAACATTTAGTTAGGTCACATCCGTATTTTGTAATTCCTAATCCGTAATTCCTAATCCGTAATTTGTAATCATATATGGAATTGAATGTAAAAACGATGGCTCAATACCTTGCAAATGGTGAGGTTCCTGAAATTCTTTTCTGGGTAGGTTGTGCTGGGAGTTTTGATGACCGTGCTAAAAAAGTAACAAAAGCTGTAGCGAAATTGCTTCAAGCAGCTGATGTGAAATTTGCAGTACTCGGCTCAGAAGAAAGCTGCACCGGCGATCCTGCCAAACGTGCTGGAAATGAATTCCTGTTCCAGATGCAGGCTATGCAAAATATCGCAGTTTTGAATGGATATGAGGTGAAGAAGATCGTGACTGCTTGTCCGCATTGCTTTAATACCCTAAAAAATGAATATCCCGAGTTAGGTGGACATTACGATGTGGTGCATCATTCTCAATTAATTGAGAGTTTGTTGAAAGATGGTCGATTGAAAGTAGAAGGTGGTTCGTTTAAAGGGAAGAAAATCACATTTCACGATCCGTGTTATTTGGGTCGGGCAAACGGCGAATATGAAGCTCCTCGCGCGGTACTCGGGAAACTTGATGCCGAATTGGTAGAAATGAAACGTTGCAAAACCAAAGGGCTTTGTTGCGGAGCTGGTGGTGCGCAAATGTTTAAAGAAGCCGAACCGGGTGATAAAGAAGTAAATGTGGAACGTTCGGAAGAAGCATTGGCTTTGAATCCAACTATTATTGCAGTTGGTTGTCCGTTTTGCAATACGATGATGACTGACGGCGTTAAACATGCCGAAAAAGAAGCTTCAGTGAGTGTTTTAGACATTGCTGAACTAATTGCAAACGCTGCAGATTTATAAGAAAATGGAAAAGACTTTTGAAAGCATTCGGGATACAGATAGAATTTGGGTGTATCAAGCAAACCGTATTTTGTCGGAAGAGGAATCCACTTACATCAAAAAATCTGGAATGTTGTTCGTTTCGGGATGGGCTGCTCATGGCAAACCTTTACGCGCTGATGTATTAGTTATCCGGAATTTATTTGTTGTGGTGATGGTGGATGAGGCACAAGCAAAAGCAAGTGGTTGCTCAATCGACAAATCGGTTAGTTGGATAAATGCAATTGGCCAAGAACTTCGAATAGATTTTCTAGATCGTATGCAGATTGCTTGGTTAGATGATAATGGAAGTCTTCAGATAAATCCTATGGCTGAATTTGAAACCTTGGCATCGAACGGACAAATTGAATCAGACACACTCGTGTTCAACAATCTTGTGTTTAGTGGCAAGGAGCTGAAAAATAGCTGGTTAGTGCCTGCAAATGAAAGTTGGCACAATCGGTTTTTAGTTAAATAATAAAGATCGCTTTAATTAAAATTTGTACTAATTGGATAAAATTGCTTAAACGTTACTCAACTTTTAAGCAATCATAATACTAAGTGATTATCTATTTTTTAATCGAATTTAAATTAGAAGATGAGTAAGAAATGCAAAGAAATTTCAAATGCCATTAAAGAGCTATCTTATTTCTGTATCGATTAAATTATTATCCGAAGGAAAATCTCGCCTGAGTCTTGAACTAGTATCACCCCTTTTCGAGTTAGATTAATCACAATCCAACTGGCTATTTTAGCTTGATTTTCAGCGCATTGCATTAAAAGCAGTTCTTGGTTTCATCAAGTTACCCCTTTCTATTACATCTTATTGAACTGTTAATTTTCCGACAGTTAAAGTTGACATAAACAGAATCAACAAATTAGATAGGCTCGACTACCAGAATTTTACGGTGGTATTATTTAAGGTAGGTTTGAAATGATGGCAATTTTCCGCTCAGCCATTCTTAAAAAGAACCTCACATAACATATGTTACCGTGCTTATGAAAAACACCTACTTCTGCTCAACTGGTCTATTATCAGTATTAGATCAACGATTTATACAGTTGAAGAACATGACACCTAAATTTCTGGTTATCTCTTTTGCTCTACTACTGATACTCGTTGGTGGTCAAATTGGCTCGGCCCAAACAGTTATTCAAATCGGAACAGGTACTTTATCTCCGAGTGTAGGTACAAATCCGGCTGCTGGAATTGAAGGATGTTCTCCATATGGTGTGAATGTTAGTTCTGGTGCTGGTGGTAAAAAAGTGCAACTGATCTATACCAAAGCCATGATAGATGCAGCTATGACAACAGCGGGATTTACTCCTGGCACTGCGTTTATACATAATGTTGGATTTAACATAACAGGTATAGTTACATCAGGTTTTAATCATCAGAATTACACCATTAAGATGGCCAATGTAGCACAAGCTGATCTCTCTGGAGGATACTATACAGGTGCTTCAACAACAGTTTATGGACCGACAAGTTTTGCACCTACAGCTACTGGATGGTACAGTTTAGCTATTGGAACACCTTTTCAATGGGATGGAACAAGTAATTTATTGGTTGAAGTTTGCTATACA
>DAOOQW010000104.1:0-7843 GCA_035388945.1 Flavobacteriales bacterium | reverse complement strand
GCCGAGCTTTACCCAAGTGCCACCTGTTTGCACGGGAAGCATCATGTTGCCTTTGCCTACCTTATCGAACAACCTCATTTCGGGTACTTGGTTGCCTGCCATGAACAACACCGCTACCACCACCTACACATTTACGCCCGATGCCAATCAGTGTGGAACCACCACTACTATGACCATTGTCGTAAACCCGATCACTATGCCTAGCTTCACTCAGGTATCTGGTATTTGCGCCGGAGAAACCTTATTGCCTTTACCCACCACATCGAACAACGGCATCACTGGAACTTGGTCACCAGCCTTAAACAATACCTTCACCACGACATATACGTTTACACCTAACGGAGGACAATGTGCATCCGAAGGAACGATGACCATTTTCGTAAACCCGAACACCACGCCAAGCTTCACCCAGGTTCCGGCCATTTGCGCAGGAGTTTCCTTGTTGCCTTTACCGACCACATCGAACAACGGCATATCAGGCTCTTGGGCACCAGCATTGAATAACGCCACAACAACTACCTATACTTTTACCCCTGCTGTGGGACAATGTGCTTCCACTGCATCCATGACCATTACAGTAAACCCGAACATCACGCCTAGCTTCTCGCCTGTTGGATCGTATTGCGCGGGACAATCGATTTCGCCATTGCCTACTACATCGCTCAATGGTATTTCGGGTAGCTGGTCTCCTGTGTTGAACAATACAATAACCACCAACTATAACTTCACCCCATCAGGTGGACAATGCGCAACTACTACTAACACAATCATCGTTATAAATGAAAACCCAACAGTAACGCTCACCTTCGATGGGGCGATACTCACTGCAAGTGCTGGCTTTACTGGTTATGTATGGACCTTAAATGGAAACACACTAGCTGATGCCACTACCAATGAGATAGTAGTTGCTCAAGTTGGGCTTTACACGGTTACGGTGACTGATGCCAATGGATGTAACGCCTCCGCTACATTTGAAGTTCAAACGGTAGGACTTGCAAACCCTTCTTTCGGTAATGAATTTAGTTTGCATCCGAACCCTAGCCTTGGCATCACAACGTTAACCCTACTTTGCACCGAAACGCAAACAGCACATATCCGTGTTTTAGATCTTCAAGGAAAAATACAATTCCAGCAAACCAATTCGTTCAATGTCGGTAAAAACGAAGTGCCACTTAACCTCAGTAATTTGGCAGATGGAGTGTATTTTCTTCAATTAGAAAATTCGAATTTCAAACACACCAAACGGTTTGTTAAGATGAGGGAATAGGATTTATAGTTGGAATGTTTGGAAGGTTGATAGGTTGTAAAGCCTATTCAGTAGTTGGATATTCCTATATCGATTTTGTAAGGTTTTTTCTATGTTTTAAAAGCCTTAATCGGAATCTAAAATTCTCTATTCGTTTGAAAAACAGGAACCAATTTTACTTTAAAAATTAGGAACTCAATTAGTATTTAATTGGATACCATAGCATTCAATTGCTCCCAAGTTCCAGCTTGCTGAATGGATAAAGGTTCGAGCGGCATTTTCATGCGAACGTTTTGTAGCACTAAGCCCGATTTATGGCGGCGGCTTGTTTGGATTTCATCAAATTGAAGTTGAAATACGAGTTCGGCATCTACGCTTCTAACTGGACCAAATCGTTCGCGCGTATGAAGCTTCACCCAAGCATCGAGCTGTTGAATTAGTTCGGGAGAAAGTCCTTCGTTGGAACGGGTGATGGAAATGATTTCGGGTTGTCCGGATGCATTTTCACGCCAAACACCAAAGCCACATTCGGTGATGATTTTTTTATTCTTGTCGGGAATTTTGCTCACATAAAGAAGTACTGCATTGATTTCGAATGGTGCAGCTTTCAATTTAAGAAGCGCTTGAGCATCCCATGGAGCATGGAGTTTTTGCAAGGAAATTCCGTCGGCTAGCTTTTCACGAATTTGGGTTTGACATCGTCGTAAATCATCCCAGGATTTGAATTCAATAGCTGGAGCATATTGAAATCCATAATCCTTCACTTTCTTCATTCGCGCTTGCAAACGTTTCCTTCGTTCGAGTAAGGACAAATTGCGGATGTCTTTGTTGCCCTCAAACAACATATCCTGAACGACCAATTTAACAGGCGATCGTTCCATCAAATCGTGACGCATTTTCTTGCTTTGAATGCGTTTAATGAGGTTGGAAAAAAATCCCGGAGTTTCATCATCGGCAGGTTGAACAACTAATTCGGCAATCAATAACGTACCTTCTTCAAAATAGCTGGCAGCATTGCGTACTTCGGGAAAAACATCGGGTAAAAGCTCTTCGTTGCGCGTCCAAAGTTGAATGCCTTTTTTCAGCACGCGGGCTTGAACATGAATTCCCTGAAAGGTAAAAAGTGCTAGCCAATCGCTCGGGTTTCCTAATTGTTCCGGATCTGAGATGATTTCTGAAACCGGACGAAATGGGACATAGGATGGAGCAAAATTGATATCGCTGGATTGTTCCACCATGTTTGACCATTCGTGTATTTCCCATTTTTGGGAGAAGGCTTGGATGAGTTCTGAAATGGGTTTGGTGGTGATAGGTTCGATTGCTTTTGCCGCTTCGACAGGACGAATTTTATATCGAAAAGTGCCTGTGAGCAATTTGTTGAAGATGAGTCTTTGCTCAGCATCCATGCGCTTCCAGAGTTCTGCGATGATTATTTTTTGATTTTCTGGAGTTTCGGTTTTCAGGTTTTGAACTACCTGCATTACTTGTGGCAGTGAAATAGGATCGGGAATGGTTGAATCTGAAATGACCATCGCCAGAGCAGCTGCAGGATCACCAATCATATCGATACTTTCTTCTAATAGCCATTCAGGAATCCCACTTTCTTCGAGCACCCATTGACGAAGCGTTGCCGAAGTGATGCATCGTTCGGGACGATTCTCAAGCAGCAGGTGAAAAGCATGAGCTAAACTTTCTTCATCGACTGATTTTACATAATCGGATAGAATCCGCTCTTTTTGGTTAGCAGCAGCTTGATTGAGGTTGAGGCATAGGCGGGAGAAGGTGTACATTTTTTTTAAATAGAATCTTAATGATTATCGAATAGTTAGAGGCAGTTTAGCTTATCGCAAGAATTTTACATCCTTGAATAGACCATTTCAAATTTATCAATTTCAGAAAATAAGCATATGTAACTGATTCTTCTATTCCTCTATAAAATCGAAGAAATAAAATTGAAGTCTCGTTTCTAGTATCGAATATAATTGGCATTATTCTTAGAAAACCTATTGTATCAGATGTATAGAAATTCTCACGATGAAATTGAATAACATTATATTTTAAATAAGATGGTTTATTCGGAATTTGAAATTCATTATCGCGAAACGTAATTATATCATTTTCATTAATCATATCAAGGTAGTCAGAACGATCAAATGCTATTATTGTGTCGAGCCATTTAATATCAAACATGTGATTTTTCCATGGTGAAATATCAACAGAATCATCCAATTGGAAATCAACAACATTTAATGATTCTTTATCTAAAATATTATAATCTTCAACAAATTTTTCAATGCAAATTGTTCTAATATCTGAAACCTCATCATTAACAATGTTTCTTTGAGAATATCCGAGTTGAATTGCAATTAATATATAGATTAATATTACTCTCATTTCGAATAATTAAGCTGAATTTGAATAGTACAGTTTTTATAGTTGTAGACGTAATAAATTACCCCCTAATTTCATCTCACCGAATAATCTCCACTATTTTATGTTGGGAAAATCCCGATTTCATAATTAATTCAACGATATAGGTTCCTGTTGGAAGCGGCTCCATTGAAATCGTTTCGCCAGAAATTATGTACCGCTCAAATAGTAATTGTCCGGTAATAGAATACACCTGCACGTTGGCGCTTTCTCCTTGAAAATCAATAGTGAGAATGCCTTCCGATGGATTAGGAAACAAACGCATTTCTGCTCCTGTGTTTACTTTTTCAATCCCCGTTAAATCAATCACAACCGTATCGCTCATCTCAACGCGACAATTTCGGGTGTGCAGCGAATAGGACGCGCCATCGCTAACGTGGAGATACAGACTATCGCCGGTTCCGAGCAAAAGGTCATCGCCGGTTTTGAACCAGGTTTTTTCTTCTTGAGCAGTTGTGTCCACCAACCAAACAAATCCATTTCCCCCGTCAACAACTTCAATGTTCGGCTTGCGGATGGGGATCACATACATGTCATCAAAATAGAAGTAAGCACCGCTTCTATAATAAGAGGTAGGAACTTCGGACATGGGCAAAGCATAAATCGAATCCTGATTCATATTTGTATGAAGTGTAAAACCAGAAGCAGTATCCGATAATAAATTCCCCATCACAATATGAGATTCGTTTCCTTGTGCGAGGTAAGGAGTACGCATATGTGCCCATCCCAATGTATCGTATACAACAGATGAATCTTCTTGAGTGAGTGTTGCGATATGATTAATACCCGAAAGCAACCAAGTATTATTCATCACTGGCATTGAATTATGGAAACCTATTGAAATACGATCTGTTCTAATAGTCCAAAACTTTGTTAGTTCAGGAGGTATATAATTAAGATTACGGTTATTCATATATCCTCCTACACAATACAATACCTGTGGTTGCATAGGTTCATTGAGTTCCGCTGCGAAATATTCTCTTCCATGATCTATTTCTTCTTGAAATAAATAAAGACGATTGAAAAAAGCACCATTAAAAATTCCAACAAACCCATTTCCACTATGCGGATATTGAAAGGTTAACCATGTATATGGAAAACTCCAAATTGGTGGAAAGCCTGGAATATTGCATGCATTATAAACATCAGGTGTTCCGTATGCAATACTATCATAGTACCCAAGGTTTTCCCAAGAAGATAGATTCCAAATCCAATCTGAAGAAGGATTACACGTATCTACCAAGTCAAAACTCGGATTGGGAATGAGGTTTTGGGCGTTTACAACTGGAGTAAAAGGCAGGAATACTAGCAGAAATAAATAATAGCGTATGCTGGACATAAAGAATCGAATACGTAAATATACCAAAGCTGTCGCGATAGAAGAGAACAGATAATTTAAGGTGTCGGTTGGTTTGGAGGCGTTCCCTTTTCAGATAAATGCAATTTAAATTGGGGCATTCGTTGACCTCACCCCCTAGCCCCCTCTCCGTCCCGTCACATAGTGATCCCTATGGGATAGGGACCACTATGTGGCAGGAGAGGGGAGCTTTATTGCTGGATTTTTTCGATTACTAGATTTCAGTTCTACTATATTTCAATTTATTCTTTCAAACCGAATGAATAGAAAACGTTTAAACATAAAAAAAGAGGACCGAAGCCCTCTTTTCAATTTTATAAATTCATAGTATTAGTCAATCGCGTTGGCTACTAAGAAATCGCGGTTCATGCGGGCGATGTTTTCGAGGCTAATGCCTTTTGGACATTCTACTTCGCAAGCACCTGTGTTGGTACAGTTACCAAATCCTTCGGCATCCATTACCTCAACCATGCGTTTTACACGAATGTGGCGTTCTGGTTGTCCTTGTGGTAATAAGGCTAGCTGGCTCACTTTTGCAGATACGAAAAGCATCGCAGAAGCATTTTTGCAGGTTGCTACACAAGCACCACAGCCAATACAAGCAGCGGCATCGAATGCTTTATCGGCATCTGGTTTTGGAATGGGTAGGCTGTTCGCATCAACTGCATTTCCAGTATTTACGGATACAAATCCACCTGCTTGAATGATGCGATCGAAGGCAGAACGATCTACCATCAAATCTTTAATCACAGGGAAGGCTTTTGCACGGAATGGTTCAACCGTAATGGTTTCGCCGTCTTTGAATTTACGCATGTGCAGCTGGCAGGTAGTTGTTCCTTCGGCTGGTCCGTGTGCGCGACCGTTAATATGCATGGAGCACATTCCACAAATACCTTCGCGGCAATCGTGGTCAAATGCTACCGGTTCATCGCCTTTGCGAACCAGGTCTTCGTTCAATACATCAAACATTTCGAGGAACGACATGTCTTCCGACACATGATCCATAGGATATGTTTTGAATTCTCCTTTGGCCTGGTTGTTTTTTTGGCGCCAGACTTTCAGCGTGAGTTTCATATGCTTGTTGTTTTAGGTCTGTAAGGATTATTTATAAGAACGTTGAACGAGTTTCACATTGTCGAATACCAATTCTTCTTTGTGTAATTCCGATTGCTGCCCTTCGCCTTTGAATTCCCATGCTGCTACGTAAGCATAGTTGTCATCATCGCGGCGTGCTTCACCGTCTTCTGTTTGATATTCTTCGCGGAAGTGTCCACCACAGCTTTCGTTGCGGTTGAACGCATCATCGATCATCAACTCTCCTAATTCAAGGAAATCCGCTACGCGAAGTGCTTTTTCTAATTCTTGGTTGGTTTCGTTTGCTGTTCCTGGGATACGCACATTGCTCCAGAATTCAGCACGGATATCCTGCACCATTTTCTTGGCTTTCTGCAATCCTTCGGCATTACGCGCCATTCCGCAGTATTCCCACATCACCAATCCTAATTTCTTGTGGAAATAATCAACTGGCTCCTTGCCTTGAACACTCATCAACTTCTGAATCTTATCGGCAATCTCCTTCTCTGCTTTTGCAAATTCAGGATGATCGGTTGGAATCGCTTTCGTACGAATGTCTTTGCTTAGGTAATCACCAATCGTAATCGGTAATACGAAGTATCCATCCGCCAAACCTTGCATCAAGGCTGAAGCACCTAAACGGTTCGCTCCGTGGTCAGAGAAATTACATTCTCCAGTTGCGTACAAGCCTTCGACTGTCGTCATCAAGTTGTAATCAACCCAAAGTCCGCCCATGGTATAGTGAACCGCTGGATAAATACGCATCGGTGTTTGATACGGATTTTCGCCAGTAATCTTTTCGTACATCTCGAACAAGTTTCCGTAACGCGCTTCAATAGCTGGTTGACCTAAGCGTTTGATCGCATCACTGAAATCGAGGTAAACGGCCATTTTAGAAGTTCCTACTCCGTAACCCGCATCGCAACGTTCTTTTGCAGCACGTGAAGCAATGTCACGCGGTACTAAGTTTCCGAAAGCAGGATAACGACGTTCTAGGTAGTAATCGCGTTCTTCTTCAGGAATATCGGCTCCTTTACGTTTATCGTCTTTTTGTTTTGGCACCCAAATACGTCCATCGTTACGAAGTGATTCAGACATCAAAGTCAATTTCGACTGATGATCTCCTGAAACGGGAATACAGGTTGGGTGAATTTGTGTGAAGCAAGGATTTCCGAAAAAAGCTCCTTTTTTATGTGCTTTCCAAGCAGCAGTTACATTTGAACCCATCGCGTTGGTCGAAAGGAAGAATACGTTTCCATATCCACCAGTAGCAAGTACCACCGCATGTCCGAAGAAACGCTCTAGTTTACCTGTAACCATATCGCGAGCAATGATACCGCGGGCTTTTCCATCGATCAATACCACATCCATCATCTCGTGACGGTTGTACATATCGACTTGCTTGCGACCAATTTGGCGACTTAGCGCAGAGTATGCACCGAGCAATAATTGTTGTCCCGTTTGACCGCGTGCGTAGAATGTTCTAGAAACCTGAACACCACCAAATGAGCGGTTATCAAGCAATCCGCCGTATTCACGTGCAAAAGGAACACCTTGAGCCACGCATTGGTCGATGATTGCAGTACTCACTTCCGCCAGGCGATGCACATTTGCTTCGCGAGAACGGTAGTCGCCACCTTTTACTGTATCGTAGAAAAGACGGTGCACAGAGTCACCATCGTTTGCGTAATTTTTCGCGGCATTGATACCACCTTGGGCAGCAATGGAGTGAGCGC